>JBMZCV010000004.1:0-78285 GCA_049613665.1 Chitinophagales bacterium
CTTTTTGGAGCGAAAAACAATATTCTTGTTATTCTTAAATTCGACAGCCCACCTGTCACGTCTGAACAAAAGAGTAATATTTTTTTGAAAAATCTTATATAGTTTACTTTACAGCGTATTAAGTGCCTTTTATTAAAAAAATGCCATCAGCATATCAAAAAAGACTATTTCACTTTCTGCCAAACCTTAAAAGCCGCCACCGTTTTTTTGCTATTGCCTACAAAAATTTCGTTTTCAGTCACGAAAGAAGGCCGTTTCAAAAAAGTATATTCCGACAAAATCAAGCTTTTATAATCTGCCTCTGAAAGTTGTTTTTCTTTCAAATTCATGCTGCGATATTTCTGCGACCTGCGATTAAATAAACTCTCATAACTGCCGCTCAACTTTGCCATTTCATCTAAATCGCTTTCCGAAATAGCCACTTTTTTCACATCTTGCAACTCAAAAGATTCATCAGCACTAATATTTACTTCTTTCATAATTCGCTTGCAAGTGCTGCAAGTCGATAAATAATAACATTTGTTTTTCATAGCTATATTTTTACATTTTTTTTGATAAAAAGAGAATTGCAAAATTGTAATATTTCTAAGGTTTTTCCTAAAGTTGTGCAGTTATTTTTCAGTATTGCCATTCAAATTATCAAAGAATTAATTTTATTTAGCCAGTCTCATTTTTTATAAAATAATATCTTATTTTGCACACATTGTTTTACAAAAAAAATATTCATGCTTAAAATTACTGTTCAAGTCGTTTTTTTTCTACTCACTTTATCTTATACATTTGCACAAGAAAAAGTCAGTATAAACACCGACAATATCGAAATTGTGAGAGATAAATATGGCGTTCCTCATATTTTTTCAAATACTGATGTAGAAGCCGTTTATGGTATTGCTTGGGCTCAATGTGAAGACAATTTCAATGTGATGCAAGACAATCTTGCGATTGCAAAAGGAGTATTTGGCAAAATAGAAGGAAAAAATGGTGCTATTTTAGATTTTGTAGTGCAGCTATTTGAGCTTGATAAGCAGGTTGAAAGTAGATATGAAAAAGATATTTCGCAAGAAACCGAAATGCTACTTCAAGCCTATGTAAAAGCTATCAATCGCTATGCAAGCTTGCATCCATCAGAGATAAAGCTAAAAGAAATTTTTCCTATCACGCCAAAAGATGTATTACAAGGCTATTTGTTCAATTTTTTGGTCATAAACAATACTATTTTAGATGTGATAAAAGTGGCTGACAACAAAATGGATTTGTTTCTCACAGAAGGAAATGTAATGGGAGCAGGCTCAAATGCGATGGCTTACAACAAAAATAAAACAACAGATGGAAAAGCTTATTTGGTCGCAAATCCGCATCAGCCAATAGATAGCCCAGCCAATTTTTGGGAATTGAGTGTGCATTCTAAAGAAGGAATGGAATTTTTTGGAGTGACATTTTCGGCTGGTGGTGTTACGCCATTTATGGGAAGCAACAGAAAATTGGCTTGGACACACACCACAAATTATGAAGATTATTCAGATGTTTTTGAGTTGAAAATGCACCCAAGCAAGAAAAATTATTATGAATATGATGGAGAATGGATACCCTTGGAAGAGAAAAAAGCAAAGCTAAAAGTGAAGCTTGGCCCAATTGTGTTGCCTATCAAAAAAACGTATTACACGAGCAAATATGGCCCTACTTTAAAAAACAAAAAAGGGTATTATTCTTTTAGAAGCAACGCTTTTTTTAGCCTTCGTTTCATAGAACAAAACTATAAAATGATTTTGGCTCAAAATTATGATGAATTTTGGGAAGCTTTGCAAATACAAGCTTTGACATCGCAAACAGTAACTTATGCCGATTTTGAGCAAAATATTATGCACATTAGCAATGGTATTTTGCCAAAAAGAAACGAAAAATATAATTGGCGAAAAATGGTAGCTGGCAATACTTCTGAAACGCTTTGGAGCTACGATGAAAAATATGCTTTAGACGAGTTGGTATATGTCAAAAATCCGAAATGCGGCTATGTATTTAATTCCAATAACACGCCAATGGACTGCACTGCTCCAGACGAAAACCCCAAAGTTGAAGATTATCCAACGAGTTTTGGGCTGCTAACAACCAATACGCTTCGTGCCAAACGCTTCAAAATGTTGATAGCAGAACATGATAGCATTAGTTTTGAAGAAATAAAAGCAATAAGAGATGATACCAAAACGAATACAGCAGATATGTCGGCTCGCAGCTTCCTGAATCAGGATGATATACCTGTGGTACTCGAAAAAACGCCTGATTTGGCAGATGTAAAAGCCATTTTTGATAAATGGAATGGCGATTTTGCTATCGAAAACAAACAAGCTATTCTAGCAGCTTTAGCAACCATGTATATGACGGATTATTTGGCAAGCCAATATGCTAGTTTCGACAATACTATTCCTGAAGAGATAATCGTAGAAGCTTTTAGAAAAGCCAAGCGTTTTTTATTGAAACATTATGGTACATTGGAAATAGAATTGGGCAAAGTACAAAAAATTGTGCGAGGCGACAAAGAATTGCCTATGTATGGCAATCCGCAAACACTAGCAAATGGTTATTTTGAACCTTATGGCAAAGATAAACTGAAATGTAACAAAGGAGATAGCTATATTATGTATGCTCGTTTTGGCGATAAAGGTTTGGAAAAAATGAGTAGCATCAATGTTTTTGGCAATAGCAGCAAGCCAGATAGCCCACATTATACAGACCAGCTAGAAATGTATGTCAATAAAGAGACAAAAGAAGTAGAACTAGACTTGAAACAACTGAAAGCTAATGCAATTAAGGCTTACAATCCTAAGTAAACGCTTTTTAGAAACTATTTTAGGTTCATCTCCAAGTTTTACGGGCATACTACATTTTATTATTATTTATCTTATAAACAATAATACCAGCATGAGTTAAAAACTCACACCTGTACCTATATTATTTATTTTTTCAAATATGAGTTGAACCATATTTTATAAGATTAGACAAAAGACACATCATTTTTTTTCAATGATGTGTCTTTTTGTTTTTTGTAAAATGTAAGTTCAAATGTCGTAAGTGCCTACCGCCTAGATTTATTGTTTTTTTTAATATTACAAGATAAAAATGTATGTGGTGGCAGGCATTTTCAAAATGCCTACCACCTTATTTTTCTATTACAACTTATTTAAAATTTTGTGAATAAACTCTACTTATTTCAAGATTTTTTTCATTTTTTTTTCACATAAGATAAAATTCAAGAAAGCTTTAGTTATTTTGCATAAAATAAACAAGTACAACATAAAAAACATATAATGAATTATCTAATTGTAGATTTAGAAATACCCAATATTGTTTATCGTGAAATAATCATGACAGAATTGAGTTATATAAATTATGAGAGTTTCGAAGAGCTAGAAAATGGTTTGCAAGCTTATATTTTGGAAGAAAGCTATGAAAAAAATGCTCTGCAAAGCTTGATAGATACCTACAAAAACCAAACCGAAATAAAATGGCTCAGTACGAAACCTCTACCTAACCAAAATTGGAATGCTCTTTGGGAGAGTAATTTTAAGTATGTGGCCATTGACGATAAGCTACTCATCAAAGCACCTTTTCACGAAGTAGATGGCGATTTTGAGCATACGATTGTTATTGAACCAAAAATGGCTTTCGGTACAGGACATCACGCCACAACTTTTATGGTTTCGCAACAAATGCTGACTATGAATTTTTCAGAAACTAAAGTCTTAGATTTTGGCTGTGGCACAGGTATTTTGGCGATGTTGGCCGAAATGTTGGGTTCAAAACAAATAGTAGCCATAGACTATGACCCACTTTCTTATGAAAATACACTTGAAAATGCCGAAAAAAACAATATTCATCATATCGAAGCACGCTTAGGCACGCACGAAGCTATTGGCGATGACACTTTTGATATTATTTTAGCAAATATAAATAGAAATGTTATCTTGCATACTTTCGGCAAGCTATGTAATGCCTTGCATCAAAATGGGTATATACTATTTAGTGGCATCTTGGAAACCGATATGGAACTCATAAAAAAAGAAGCCGAAAAACACCATTTGCATTTCATTAATAGCTTACATAAAGATAATTGGGTGATGTTGGCTTTTCGTAATTCATAATTATGAAAATGCTATATATTAGTGATTATTCACAAAATTTTTGTAGAAAGAATAATGGTAAGAAATAACATATATTAAATGTGTGTTATTTTTAAGTCGTCGGTAAACCGATATGTTTGCCACTACTAAAAAACTAAAAATTAAAAACTAAATATAGATACTTATGCAAAACATTCGCTTGCTAATGACTATATTTTGTACGCTCATACTGTTTCAGACTTTCAGTATGGCACAAAATATAGAATACTCCGACAATCCAGAGCAATTTTATAAGCAATTGGAAGAACAGTTTTCTAAAACCCAAAGAGAAGCTTCTACACAGGCTTTAGAATCTTTTGTGACCAATGCTCAAGCAGGAAAATTCAATAGCTCACAGTTGAGTGAGATTATTGCGACTTGCAACATGATGGGAAAAAAAAGAATGCGAACTTTTCCTCATTTTACCAACTATTTTATGGCCTTAAATGTAGTGGTAGAATCGGCACGAGGTAGTAGCAAGTTTGATGCTTGGCACGCTATTGTAAAAGATTTTACGAACAAAGCAGACAAAGGAAAGTTTGCAAAAGTAACGAGTTTTTTAGATTTTTCTACTGATTTTTTTACGAGTGAAACGCTCTTCAAAACAGCAGGAAAACAATGGGTAATGCAAAGCCTTGACTATGATTTTGTGTATGAAAATGATACAGCATATGTCAATATTTCGGAAGGTAGTCTTTTTTGTTATACGCCTAGAGATACCTTATCTATCATTGATACAAAAGGTGATTATTATCCTTTGACGAAAAAATGGAAAGGAAAACTCGGCAAAGTAACATGGGATAGGGTTAATTTTGACCCAAATGAAATTTATTGTGAGATAGGAAAATACGATATTGATTTGACAAAAGCAGAATATCGTGTGAATGACGCTATCTTTTATCACAAAAAATATTTTAGCCGCCCTTTGAAAGGAAAATTAGTAGATAGAATTTCGTCTCGTGTGGGCGATACTTATTTATATCCTGAATTTGTTTCGCATGATACCGATATTATGATGGACAATCTTGTGCCGCAAGCAAAATTTGTTGGTGGTTTTAGCTTAGAAGGTTCAAAAATTGTCGGTTTTGGAAGCTCCGAAAAACGAGCGAAAATGTATTTTTATGCCGAAGATGGCCGCTTAGTTCTAACGGCTCGTGGCAATCGTTTTGGCGTAAAAGAAAACGATGTAGTAAATGCACAGCAAACGGCTGTTTCGCTTTATTTTGGCGAAGACTCGTTGTATCACCCTCGTCTAAATTTGAAATATTTGATGAGTGGCGAAAAAGAATTGCGTTTGGTGCGAGATGGAAAAGCAAGTTCAAAAATTGCCTTTATGTCTTCTTATCACCATTTGGAAGCCAATGTAGATGCCATTTTTTGGAAGCTCAACCAGCCTGTTATCGACTTCAAAATGGTGTCGCAGCGAAAAGACTTAACCGTATTTTTTGAATCCTACAACTTGTATGAGCCTGCTCGCCTCGACCAATATAAGCGTGTAACAGATGTCGATCCTGTGGCGAGGGCGGCCGACTATGCAAGTGGAGGTACTTTTACGGTGCATATCGAAGATTTTGCCAAATATATCAATGGCAATTACAATAAAGAAAGCATTTTGAGTTCCGTATTTGCGATGGTAAAAGATGGGTTTGTGTATTACGACCCTGATTCCGATATGATTACTATTCGGCCAAAAGCATTGAATTATTTAGATGCCAAAAAAGGAAATATTGATTATGACCGTATCTTGTTGGTTTCGCAAGGTGCAAAACAAGAAAATGCACAGCTAGACTTAGAATCGAAAACTTTGCTGGTAACAGGTGTCGAAAAAATAACCTTGAGCGACTCGCAGCAAGTAGTTATTTATCCATATAAAGGTATTACGAGCGTGAAGAAAAATCGTGATATGGATGTTGATGGTACTATTATAGCTGGTAGTGTGGATTTGGTGGGCAAAAATTTTGGCTTTCAATATGCACCTTTCAAAATTGATATGGATACCGTAGAGCAAATGCAAGTTTATATTGCCGAAAATGTGCAAGACCCAAATAGCGAAATTGTGCCTATTAGTACTTTGATTCAAGATGTGAGCGGAACGCTTTTTATTGATAAGGAAGACAATAAATCTGGCTTAATAGACCACCCAAATTATCCGAGTTTTAAGAGTAGCGGCAATTCGTTTTTATATTATGATAGCCGAAAATTGTATGACGGTACTTACAATCGTGATGAATTTTATTTCAAACTCGATCCATTTACATTCAATGATTTAGACAATATTTCGCCAGACATATTGACATTTCCTGGTACAATGGTAACAGATGGCATTTTTCCAGATTTTAAACAAGAAACAAGTTTACAAGAAGATATGTCGCTTGGTTTTTCAAAAACAACCAATGCAGCAGGCATGAAAACTTATGGAAAAGGAAAATTTACAGGTGGTTTGAGTATGAGTAACAAAGGACTTGTTGCCAATGGACGTATGGATTATATGGCAGCTACGCTATTGGGCGAAAGTTTTATTATGATGCCAGACTCGATGTTGGCTGCTGCCGATTCTTTTTATCAAATACGAAAAACCGTTCAAGGAATTGAGTTTCCACACGCACACAATGGAGCTGTAAAAGTAAAATGGTATCCAGCAGGCGATAGCATGATGGTAACGATGAAAAACAAACCTTTCGATATGTTTGAAGACCGTGTAAAATTTAAAGGCACTATCTTAGTCTCTGGCAAAGGCTCACGCGGAAGTGGTACGATGACTTTTGACCAAGCTTCTATTCGTTCCAAAGATTTTGTTTATACATCTAGCACCTTCAAAGCAGATTCGTCCGATGTTGTTATCAAAAACAAAGATGCAGCAAAAGTAGCTTTCAACTCTTATAACGTAAAATCAAGAGTAGATTTAGACCAAATGTTAGGAGAGTTTTTGGCCAATGGCGACCAAAATATTCCTATCGTTTTGCCATACAACCAATATAAAACCGTTGCGAGTGAATATTATTGGTTGATGAACGACCAATTGATTAATATAAGAATGCCAGAAGACGAAAACTTGAGCTATTTTGAATCGACTCACCCAGACCAAGATGGGCTGAAATTTCCAGCTTCTGGTGGTGTAGTAGATTTGGCCAACAATACCATTAAAATTGATGGTATTCCTTATATTCCTGTGGCAGATGCCAAAGTGCGACCGCCAGACACACAAGTTTTTATCGAAGGTGATGCCGATATTCGCAAGCTCGAAGGAGCGTTGATGGTGATGGATACTGCCAATGAATATCACAAAATTTATAAGTTGGACATCAAAATTCGAGGTTTAAACGACTTTGAGGGCAGCGGCGAATACAGATATAAAGGTAAGGATATGAAAAAACAAAAGATTAAGTATGACCTTATCGTGCCAGTAGAAGATACTGAAAACAAAGAAAATAAAGGCAAGTTTTATACTTCTGCTTCTACCGAAATCAAAGAACGCAAAAAATTTAAGCTGAGTAACAATATCAATTACAAAGGAAAAGCTATTCTCGATTCTCGTAGTCCGTTTCTTATTTTCGATGGCTTTGCCAAAATTGATTTGATAACAGAAGCTATCGAAGCCGAGTGGTTTGCGTTTAAAGATGCTATTGACCCTGAGAATATCAAAATTGATGTAAGTACGCCAGTAGCTGAAACTACCGATACGCTTATTTTTGGTATGATGCAAGATATGAGTACTCTTGTGCCTTATCCAGCTTTTCTTTCGAGAAAAAGAACACCACTTGATGCCGAAATGTTTAGAACAGGCGGCTCATTGGAGTTCGACGATGCCGAAAATATTTTTAGAGTAGGAGACAAAAAACGTTTGGAAGATAAAGTCAGCAAAGGAAACATTTTGACCTTGCAAGATGAAGATGGCAAAGTAGGAGCAAAGGGAGCTTTTGCTTTTGGCGATTTCGGTGGCTTTGTTCGAGGCAATGCAGGTGGCGATATGCTGCATGATGTAGCGACAGGCGAAACGACATTTAGCAATATGACCGTTGCCCTTGACTTTTTGATAGACGATGGCTTGCTCGAAAGCATTTCAGAAACCATCAGATACTACAATGCCGAAGCTCCAGAAGTAGATTATAGCGATGCCAAATTTTTTGATGGTGCTGTGGCTTTAGTCGATGACAAAAAAGTAGGCGACTTCAAAAGCATGATGAATAGCAATGGTTATATGTCTGAAAAAGTGAAAGGCTTAGACCATCAATTTATTTTTTCAAATGTAGAAATGGTATTTGATACCTCACTACATACTATTCGTTCTGTCGGAAAATTAGGCTTAGGTTTCTGTGGCGAAAAATATGTCAATCGTGCTGTTGATGGCTTCATAGAATTTGGCTTGCGACAATCTGGTGACTATTTCCGTTTTTATATCGAAACGCCAAAAGATGAATATGGTGTGAAAAAATGGTGGTTTTTTACCTACAAAAATGGCAAAATGGAAGTCGTGAGTTCCGACATAGAATTTAACGAAAAACTCAACAAGGTAAAAGAGAAAAAACGCATACAAGAAAGCAAAAAAACAGGCGAAGTATATCAATATTCATTAGCTCCAAAAGGAAAACAACAGCAGTTTATGGTGCGTATGCTGGGCGAAGCAGCAGCCTCTGCTCTCGAAGTAAAACCTACTCCTTCTACCGTTGCTCCTGTCGACTCGCTCGGCAATGTGATAGAAAATGCTGTGCCACAAGATGATTCCGTCACTCCAAACGATGAAAATACAGACACCGAAAATGTACCAAACAATCCTGCAACGCCAGAAGATGCCAATATGACTGACGATGAGCGTATGCAAGAATTTGAGAAGTTTTTGGACGAAAAAGCTGGCAAAGGAAAGAAAAAGAAGAAGAAGAAAAAAGGCAAAAAAGGAAAAGGTGGCGGTAGTGCCATTGAGTTTGATTAATTTTTAAATCACTTTATGCCGAAAAAATAGAAAAGCTTATCAACAGTAAAATGTTGGTGAGCTTTTTTGCTTTTTATAAGTGCCAAACAATACAGTTATTATGGCCACAACACAAATAAAGACAGTTGAAACTTACTTTGCAGTACATACAGTACATTAGGTTTCAATAAAAGCCTGTTAAGCATTCGTTTAAATATTTTTCGATAGACAAGAGCGAAATAAAACGTTGATTTTCAATGAGTTAGCAACCAATCCAGCAATTGATTAAATAATAATTGGAATTTAAAATAATCATACCATTTCCTTTTTCAGAAAGAAATAACTATTTTACTCAAAATATTCTTTCTATTAAAAATCTTTAATATCTCTTTTTATGGCTAAAAAAAATAAAAAAAGTAGAAAAAAAACAGTATCAAAAACTCAAAAAACAAATTTGGAAAATGTATGGCATGAAAAATCGCCTATCATAAAATTGATTATAAAAATGTTGGCTTTTGTCAGTGTTTTTTATTTGTTTTTTGTGCAAGATTTTTTTCAAAAATATGTAATAAATACTTTAGCAAGTATTTATGCTAGTATAGGTAGTTTTATACTCAATATTTTCGGCTTCGATACCCATGCAAATGGCTACGGTATCAATTCGCCAGATTTCAGTATCAGCATTAGTACAGGCTGCGATGCTGTCGAACCCATTGCCTTATTCGTTATTGCTATTTTGAGCTTTTATTATCCACTTTCGCTCAAGCTAAAAGGCATACTCGTTGGCGTTCCTACTTTACTCTTCCTCAATTTATTTCGTGTACTGAGCCTTTTTCTGATAGGCATATATATTCCATCTATTTTCGATATGATGCACTATGAAGTTTGGCAAGTATTATTTATTATGCTTACCATTTTGATGTGGTTATATTGGGTTTTTTGGGGCCAAAATCAATTACCACAAACTACAAACGCCTAAGTTTCAAAAAAACTCACTGCTTATTTGAATATAATTATTCCTCAACTATGAATACAACATTTCAAGCTATCATACGCTTTAGCATCAAATTCTTTGTGCTATATCTCTTATTCCTAACATTATTTAGCCTTACATCTTTAAAAAAAAATAATGCTAATTTTTTTCGTGCTACCAATCAAAGCTTTTTTGGCTCTTTTGTGGGCGATGGCATCACAGAGTTTTTGCCAAACCCAAATGAACCCCTAAAAGACACAAAAGTAGTCTTAAAAAATGAAAGACAAATCAACAAAATTATTCAGGAAGCTAAACGAAAAGGTTTGTCGCAAATCAGATTAAATTCTCATATCGCCTTGCTGGATTCATGGATATTTGTCGGTTTAAATATCGTTTTTCTTTTATCGCTCATATGGGCAAGTCCTATTAGTTGGAAACAAATGGCTGTTGCAACAATTGGTGGATTACTATTTTTTGAAATTTTTATACTGTTCAAAACATTTATTTTCCTCGTCTATCAGTTCAATTTTTATCCCGATTTACAAGTCGCTAATTTGGGCAGTTTTGGCAAAAGTTTCATAAAAAATACCTATTTCATCTCACAATCAACGATTTTCAATCTTATTATTGTCGTTTTTATTTGGGTTGCTTTTTGTTTCGATAAAAAAACATGGAAACAACTTGCTTAAAGCTTGAATAAAACACTTTTTGTGAAATAAAAAAACATAAATAACATTTTTTTTACTTAAAAAAATACTTACCTTAGTTTAAATACTTTATAACAAATAGTTTTTTATCTTTTATAAAAAAATTAACCTTATGAAATACATCTATCTATTATTTTTAGTGAGTTTATTTTCTTTAAACTCCAATCTTTTATTTGGGCAAACGCCTATGACAACATACACAACCACTTTAGATGGCACAGGCCCACAATTTGATAGGCCAAATGGAGGTGGTTGCAGTGGTCCAGCAAATCATTATTACGATGCTCTTGATTTTCATGTCTCTGCCGACGGAAATTATACTTTTACGGTCAGTAGTGTTGTTGAGGGTAACTCGGGAGATACTTATGTCTTCATTTATACCTCTTTTGACCCTGCTAGCCCGTGTGATAATCTAGTAGTTGGGAATGATGATGCCAGTGGCCTTTTGTCAGAAATAATAACACCTTTAGTAGCAGGAACTTCTTATGTTTTAGTAACTACAGTTTTTAGTGGTACTGCAACAATAGATGAAATTAACTGGGATTTTAGCAGCCCAGATGGTAACGTATTAAGTGGAATGGTTCCAGTAGTTCCAATTAGCGTCAATATTTCAGACCCTTGTGCTTGTGGCAATCTGCTCAATATATTAGATGCTACTGGCGAAGTCACGCTTTTTCACGAGGAAGTAACAATAACCGCTACCGCTGGCCAAACTTGGGAACTTACTAGCCTAAATAGTGGTGATGCACTTGATGCTGCTGGCGTTGCTTTAGCACTTCCTGCTGCCATGACCGAAACACCTGCTGGTTCTGGGACTTATGTTATTGAATTTTTCCACACTCCTGGTACTGGCTACGATGCCAATTTCAGCAATGGCACTCCTGCCGACGACCAAACTATGACTAATTCTTGTTCTGGCCCATGTTTAGTTCCTGCTGCTGATATTCCTACGATGTCGCAATGGGGTTTAATGATTTTAGGTTTGTTATTTTTGACTTTTAGCAGTTTATTTGCGATGCAAAAAGAAGGTAGCTTACAATTTGTAAATGCGAATGCAAGTTCTAGCACTCAATTTATCAACATAAGTGAGCTTCCATTCAACAAAGCTTTATATGCCAAACTTTTGGTAGGCATCTTGCTTGGCTTTGTCGCTCTTTTCAGCCTTGCTACCCAAGCATTTGGCTATGAAATGACAACTGCCGACTTGCCTGGAAGCATCATTTTCTCGGCTATTTTTGCTTATTTTGCAAGCTTATTTTTTGTAGAGAAAAAATAAAAAGCATTTTTTTAGCATTTGAAAAAAGCATTAATTCTTGTTTAGTTGAGCAAGAATTAATGCTTTTTTGTATTTTAAGAATGTAAGTGGACTAAACTTAAAGTTTCATTTTTGATATAAAAAATCAAAAAAGATAGTAACTTTAAGGCATAAAAATATTGTTATTTTGTAAAACTTGAGTTCATATTTTAAAAAACATAAAATGTCAGCAAAAAAAGAGAAACGAAAACAGCTTAAAAAACAAAAAAAACAGCAAACAAAAAATAAGTCGCAAAAATGGTGGGCAGACCGCACTATTTGGCCTTATTTAGCAGCTATTTTAGCGATTACTGCCATCATTTATTTTCCTTCCCTCAACAATGAATTTGTCAATTGGGACGATGATTTGTATATCACCGACAATGTGAAAGTTGTGCATCTCAATGCCGAAAGTATCAAAAGTTTTTTTACAGAAGCTATTGCGGCCAACTATCATCCTATCACTATGCTTTCATTAGCCATTGATTATCAGTTAGTTGGGCAAAATCCTTCTTGGTATCGAGCTGTCAATATTTTGCTACATTTGCTCAACACCATTCTCGTATTTTATTTTGCTTTTCTCATCAGCGGTCGCAAAAAAGAAATAGGATTGATTACGGCTTTGCTATTTGCGGTTCACCCTATGCACGTTGAGTCCGTCGTTTGGATAGCCGAGCGAAAAGATGTGTTATATACTTTTTTCTTTATGCTTTCGCTCATTTATTATGCAAGTTATTTGGAGCTAAAAGAGCAGAAAAATTTGATTATCGCTTTTGTGTTTTTTGTATTATCGGTCTTATCAAAACCTGCCGCAGTTGTTTTGCCGCTAGTGTTGTTACTGCTAGATTATTGGTATGACAGAAAGTTTGAAGCCAAACAATTGCTCGAAAAAGTGCCATTTTTTGCCATTTCGCTCATTATTGGTATCGCAACTATCAATATTCAGGCAGATTCGGCTATTGGCGATTTAGAAAATCACGATTTTATACATCGAATTGCTTTTGCTTCTTATGGTTTTGTGATGTATATCGTCAAAGTTATTTTCCCTTTTCAGTTAGCTGCTTTGCATCCTTATCCTTCTGTCACTAATGGTTTGCCTGCCTTATATATGCTCATGCCTGTGCTGGCTTTGGCGATTTTGGCGTTAGTATTTTGGAGCAAAAAATATACAAAAGTAGTAGTTTTCGGCTTTTTATTTTTCATTATCAATGTCGTTTTAGTGCTTCAATTTGTGTCAGTAGGTATGGCTATTATGTCAGAAAGATATACTTATGTGCCTTATATCGGCTTATTTTTTGCGATTGCTTATGGTTTGTATTATTTGTTAAATAAGGAAACAAAGCTAAAAATATCTAGAAATGCCATTTTAGGTGGCTTGGGTGTTTATGTCGCCATGATGTGCTTGTTGAGTTTCGATAGAACGAAAGTGTGGCAAAATACCGAAAAATTGTGGACAGATGTGATTGAAAAATATCCAAATAAAGCACCGATTGCACACAACAATAGAGGTACATATTATCGCACTAACAAAAAATATGATGCTGCTCTAGCCGATTTCAATAAAGCAATTAACCTAAAATCAGATTATCATTTGGCTTACAACAACAGAGGAAATGTGTATTTCAATCAGCGAAAATTTGACCAAGCGGCAGCAGATTACACAAAGGTTTTGGAAATAAAACCAGACAATGAAAAAGCTTATGGCAATAGAGGAGGTGTTTATATTGAGCAGAAAAAATACGATTTGGCCGAAAAAGATTTGACGAAAGCCATCGAAATTGACCCATTTTATTTAGATGCTTATATGAATAGAGGTGTGTTATATAGTATGACAAACCGCTTCGATTTGGCAAAAAAAGACTATGATTCTTACATTAAATATCGAAATAACAATGCTATGATTTACCATTGGCGAGGCATTGCACAGCAACAAATGGGACAGCATCAAGCTGCTACGCAAGACTTCGGCAAGGCTATTCAAATCAATGGAAAAGTAGCCGATTTTTATTACCAAAATGCGGTGAGTTATGCTGCTTTGGGAAATAAAGCGACAGCTCTTCAAAATGCTCAAAAAGCCAAGCAGCTAGGTATGGCGGTAGATGAAGCTTTTTTACAACAGCTAAAATAGTTTTTAATTTAGGGAATAAACTAGGTTGTATAAATGACTCAAATATTAGGCATTATACTCAAAAAAAGTGCAAAGAAACCAACAATAAATTTGGTTATCTTTGCACTTTTGTTTTCCTAAAACTGGCATAGTTTATATAAGTTTCTTCGGCTAAACAATTTTGCATTTCTTGCCAATTTTTGGTGTCAAAAGAATTGGCGAAAGCTTGTAGTGTTTGTCATGTTTTCTCTTTTTTTTCGCAAGGTAGGGAAATGAGTGAAATGTTTTGGTGTTTTGAGGGAAATAGTTTATCTTGAAAAAGGCTACATGTTTTGCTTTGTATAGAAATAACAGTAGTTTTGATAATGTCAATTTTTTAAACAAATGATTTAATTTTAGAAAAAAAATGCAACATTCCATATCTATAAACTATCCAGAGTCTCTTGCTTTTTCGCTTAAAATGGAAGAAAAAGAATTTAAAAGTGAGATAAAAATGCTTTCTTTGATAAAGCTTTATGAATTAGGCAAAATATCGTCTGGTCTTGCCGCAGAATTGTTAGAAATACAACGTATAGATTTTCTTGAGTTACTTGAAAAATATAATGTTTCTTATTTTCATAATGGATTAGAACATGAACTAGAAAATGACTTTTTAAATGCGTAAAATAATATCTAATACAACATAAAATAGGTAGCAGGCATTTCTAAAATGCCTACTACCTTATTATTTTGTAAATGCCTATCTTGTTTTTTTAATTTCTGCTCTTATTTACTTCTTCAAAGCCGCCTTACTAAACAAATAAGCAGGAATATCGGCATCAAAAGAAATGTCGGTAATCACAAAATCAGTACCATTACCTTTTTTGAGCATATCTTTATAATTCATTTTCTTTGGAAACCAACGCCCTTCAATCTTTTCAACTTCGCTCAAGGTTACTTTTTTGAGCAACTGTCCGCTTTTCGCAAACAATTCCTCTTTCAAAGGTACATATCGTTCTTGGTCAACCCATGTTTTGCGTTTGGTATAACTCACATCAGGCACTTTTGCATTTAGCTCTAGCACCCATGTTTTGCGGCCGTCTATGGTCTCTTCGCCAGTAACTTTTGCATCGTACATATCGGTCAATTCTCGGTCTTCCATCATGTCTTCGTAAGACAAATCTGAACCCATAACCGACTGTCGTAGCATGTGGCCAGAAAGCTGAATTGTTCTATCCGTTGAAGGAGCATAAATCCACAATTTATCATCTAGCTTCAACATTTTTGTGCCTTTCTCCCTATCTGGAGCGAGGTATTCCGTAAACGATTTGTTGTCGCCTTCCGAGTAGCCTTTCGAAATTACGGTACGACTATTTCGACGACCTTCAATAATCATTTTCGATTCCGTAATTCTGTTTTTAGAAACCATATTGGCATCTACTTTTTCAAGAATTTGAATAGCATCTGGGTAATCTGCCGAAAAGAACATACCCATAAAAGCAGTCATTAACAATAAATATTTCATTTTTTTTTAGTTTTTATAATGTAGAGACAGGGCATGCCCTGTCTAATTCATCTGTTATGTATTTTGGATAAAAAAATAATGTTTTTGCTGTTTTTAGAGTAACATGAGTATAATTTATTTAAATAAGTAGCTAGACAAAAATAATGATACATCTCGTTGAAGCTAACACATTGATTTTCAAGGCGTTAGCAACGAATCGGCCGTTTATTAATATAGTGCTTGGCACTTATTGCTATACAACTCCTTGCAAAAATACATTATTGAACTTCAATAAACCAATGGTTCGGACATTTTTTATAACAATTCTCAGTATAATAAAAAAGCTCTTTTGGGCAAGCGAAACATACTATTTTTCAGTTCAAAAGGCCATCAAATTTGCAAGTATTGGCTGCCTTAGCCTAAAAAAAATAGTATGTTTAAACCTTTGATAAAAAAATGTATAAATGTCCGAACTGTTGATAAACTATTTTATTATTTGTATAGTTTCAGACAAGGCATGCCTTGTCTCTACGATATATTGCTTTCTCTTTTGACTCTGAAAAAATCAAAAAGATAAAACATTTTTAGTTTTTAATGATGAACTTTTAATTCATTTTCAGTTTATTGTTACTATTAGTGACAAAAACTATTTGCACCAAAAATAAGCCTATTTTGTATCACTAAAAACTCACAATTAAGAACTAAAAACTAAGATTATATTTCCAATTCTTTAAACAAAGAAGCTGTTTCACGTCTGTAAATAGCCATTCCAGAAAGCATATTGCCAAAAACCATAGCTACAAGGCCTGGAATGAAACCGATATAAAAAAGCTCTGGCGTTATTTTGGAACGAATAACAGAAGGCATAAGCATAGAAGAAGTTTGGGTAAATTCGCTGATGTCGATGCCATATACTTGCATATAGTAACTCAAGCCAAGTCCGATAACAGTGCCGACAATAGAGCCAATGATACCGATAATACTTGCTTCCATGATGAGCGTGCGATAAATAGCACCTTTCGATTCGCCAAGTGCTAAACGAATGCCAAATTCTTTGTAGCGACGCAAACCGCCCAAAAGTCCTGTATTCCACAACACAACCGACATCGCACCTACGAAAATAAAGACGAAAATACTCGACATATTATTTGAATAATCTAATAGGTCGCCTAAGCCGTTTTGCTGTCGCAAGGTCTGCATTTCGGGAGCAAACTCATCGGTGCTATTTTTATATTGAGCATTGAATGCGGCTGCAACATTGGCTGCTTTTTCGTCTTGATAAGCATTGGTTTTCAAGAAGCCTAAAATTTCGCCTGCTCCATTTTCCATATCCAACACTTTTTGAGCATCGCTCACATCAATCACAATCGCACCTTTGTCCATCGCTGCCGCACCAAAACGAATAGTGCCGCTAATCACGAAAGTATGAAATGTCATGCTGCCATTCATAGTTGTGCCAAAATAGGTGACTTCATCGCCGATTTTGAGTTCCAATTTTTCAGAAAAATCGTGTCCGATGAGTGCTTCACCGTTTTTGCTAGGCATTTTTCCGCTAATAACAGCTTTTTCGATGTTCATTCGCTGAATTTCGGTGCTGTTTTTGTCCAGCAAATTGAAAGCAAGCCCTGTTGCAGGGCCTTGTCCTTTCGTATTTCCATCGGCATCTGGCACATCGAGGAGGCCGCCAAAACGAATACGTTGTACCCATTCCATCTCTGTAAATTGTTTGCTCAAAGCTGTTATTAAGCTATCTGTTCCGAGCAAAGCTAAATCATTTGGGAGTTGGTCGGCATTTTCTGCATAAGCTTTGGTCATCACTTTGACATGACCTGTATCGAAGCGTGCGTTTTGGTCAATGATGTCGCCCATAGCACCTTTCATATAGCCGCTCAACAAAACAGTGAGTGCTACGCCAATGCTCACAATAATAATTGGTAGCAGGCTTCTATTTTTATCTCTTAAAATGCCTTTTAATAAAAATCGTATCATTGTATTTTTCCTTTTAAAGCGTCCACAGGATTCATGTTTGAAATTTTGCGGGCAGGTAAAAAACTGACAATTGTAGCCGAAATTACGATTAAAGCTACTGTTGTAATAATAAGTTGAAAGCCATAAACAGGAAAAATGCGTGTGGCCATTGCGATGCCCATATCTTGGGTCATTTCTGGAAAAGCAATGCCTGTTTTGGCCAAATAAATAAAAAGAGGAATGCCGAAAATGCAGCCAACTATCATTGCAAAAAGGCTATACATACTGCCCTCTACGGTAAATAAAGTGACTACTTGCTGTCGAGTCATGCCTAGAGCAATGTAAGTGCCTATTTCTCTTTGCCTTCTGAAAACCGACAAAACTTGCGTGTCGAAAATGGCAAGTAAAGCAATAGCCAGCAAAACGATATACATAATAGAACTATTTGTTTTTTCTAGTGCAATAATATCATTGATGCTTTTCAAGAGATAGTCTTGGCTTTGAAATGCCCAGCCGCTGAGTTTTTTTGCATTTTCGGCTTCAAAGTTTTCATTGGCTACCCAAAAAGTAGCATGATTTTTTAAGCCAGTCATTTCCCAAAGTTTATCAATAGGTATCCAAACTTGGCCTCTATCAACGGTTGGCACATCGGTATCAAATATTTTTACGATGGTCATATTGGCTGCATCAAAGCTGCTATTTTTGTCTCGCCACCGCAGCAAAACTTCATCACCTTCTTTTAGTTTGGCTAGTTTTGCCATCTGTTCGCCTATAGCCACAGGAATAGCTGCTTTGCTCTCAGCGACTGCTTTCATCGGCAGTTTCAAAACAGTTTGTTTGGCATCAATACCTTTTAAAGACATAGATAGCATACGCCCTTCTGGGTAAATACTAGCTTGCTGAACAAGAATAGGGGTTAGGTTTTTGCGTTGTTCTGTTTTCAAAACGCCATGGCTGTCTTGTATCGTAAAAGGGTCGAAAGGGTCATAGTCTTTGTGCAACAAATGTCCGTTTCCATATTCCCACGCAATGCTATCTCGTTTTGCTTGCTGATGCCAACCATCTAACAAGCCATTGTAAAATATGATGATGATAAAAGCAAATGCCAAAATGCCAACGTTGAGCCATGTTCGCAAACCTGCTCCTATCAAATTTTTATAGGCTAATTGAAATGCTAGTTTCATAAGCGTTTTTCTAATTTTTAAAGTGTGAGAAATGACATATTTATAAAACTACGATAGCTTTCATTTCTTTTTTATAAGTCATGATTTTTTTATGAAAATGCTATTAAGCAAAATCATTTGCAAAAGCTCAATAGCGGTGTTTTTTATAAGCACCTACCTATTGTACTTTTCCTTTCAAAGCGTCCACAGGATTCATATTTGCTATTTTTCGAGCAGGCAAAAAACTAACGATAGTAGCCGAAAGAACAACTAAAACGATGGTTGTGAGAATGAGCGAAATGCCATAGACTGGAAAAATGCGTGAGGCAATAGCTACACCCATATCTTGCGTCACCTCTGGAAAAGCGATGCCATTGGTAGCGAGATAAACGAAAAGCGGCACGCCAAAAATGCAACCTACTGCCATCGCAAAAATGCTATACATACTGCCCTCTACGGTAAACAAACTCACCACTTGCTGTCGAGTCATGCCCAAAGCAATGTAAGTGCCTATTTCTCTTTGCCTCCTGAAAACCGACAAAACTTGCGTGTCGAAAATGGCAAGTAAGGCAATAGCGATAAGCAACAAATACATGATAGAACCACTTACTTTTTTCATCGCAATAATATCATTGATGCTTTTCAGCAACTGATTTTGGCTTTGAAATGTCCATCCGCTTAGATTTTTTGCATTTTCGGCTTCAAAATTTTCATTGGCCACAAACAAAGTAGCATGATTTTCTAAGCCTGTTATTTCCCAAAGCTTATCAATAGGTATCCAAACTTGGCCTCTATCAACGCTAGGCACATCGGTATCAAAAATTTTTACGATAGTCATATTCGACGCATCAAAAGTGCCATTTTTGTCTCGCCATCGCAAAAGCAGTTCATCGCCTTCTTTCATATTGATAGACTTGGCCATTTTTTCGCCTATTGCCACAGGAATATTCGCTTTGCTATTGCTCACTTCTTGCATCGGCAATTTTAGCGTTGTTTGCTTTGCATCAATACCTTTTAGAGCAACAGAAAGCATACGGCCTTCTGGGTAAATACTTGCTTGTTGTATAAGAATAGGCGTTAAGCTATTGTCTTTTTGAGCCTTCAAAACGCCATGACTATCTTGTATTGTAAAAGGGTCGAAAGGGTCATAATCTTTGTGCAACAAATGTCCATTTCCATATTCCCACGCAATGCTATCTCGCTTTGCTTGTTCGTTCCAGCCATCTATCATGCCATTGTAGAAAATGATAATGATAAAAGCGAAAGCCAAAATACCGACATTTAGCCAAGTGCGGAGGCCAGCACCTATCAAATTTTTGTAAGCTAACTGAAGTGCTAATTTCATAATGCCTTCATTTTTTGTGTAATCAATTCATCTTGTTCCACTTTGCCATCTCTCAAATGCACAATTCTATCTAAATACGTCATTACCTTTTCATCGTGTGTCGAAAACAAGAAAGTTGTGCCGAGTTCTTTGTTTAGCGTTTTCATGGTTTTCAAAATAGCGTGAGCATTTTCGGCATCAAGATTTGCGGTCGGTTCATCGGCCAATAATATTTGCGGACGTTTTACCATTGCTCTGGCAATCGCTACACGCTGGCCTTCGCCACCCGACAATTTATGCGGCTTTTTGTTGGCCAATGCTGTCAAACCTACCCAATCTAAAGCTTCCATAACTGCTTTTTTTCTTTCGGTAGCAGACACATTTTGCAAAAGCAAAGCAAATTCTACATTTTCAAAAACCGTATAAACAGGCAATAGATTAAATACTTGAAAAATAAAACCGATATGCTTGTTTCGCAGTTGTGCCGACTCTTTGTGTGAAAGGTAGGCGATATTTTTGTCCAAAATCATGGCTTCGCCTTCTGTCGGACTATCCAATGAACCGATGATATTGAGCAAAGTCGTTTTGCCAGAGCCACTCGGCCCTACAAGTCCTGCAAATTCGCCTTTTGAAAAGCTAAGATTGATGCCTTTTAAAGCTGTGAACTCTCCATCGCCAACCGAAAAACGCTTGATGACATTGTTGAGCTTAATAATTTTTTCTGTACTCATATTTATTTGATTTTAAATTTATCTTTTTGTTTGATTAATTTCGCTATAAACCATTTTTTTAATGATTAAAAACGAACATCAGACGCACGCCAGGCCCCGAAAATTGATTGACGAAATCGTTTTGTTGAATACCTTGTTGCGTAGTAGGATTGTAATAAAACATTAAATAACCCACTACTTTTTTAAATTGATGTTCATAGTTTAGAAAGGCAGTCGCATTTTCTCCTTTCCAATCGTAATAAAATATCGCACTTAAATTGTCGAAAAATCCCAAAGGATAGCTCAATGTTATTGCGGTAAGATGGCTTGTATTGTCAAAACCGAAAGCTTCTTCATCAAAATTCGTCATCAGATGTTCTGCCACCATATTGATGCCATTGCCGATGCCAAAAGTGTAATCAGCACCGATATTCAATAAATTTTGATGCGTAAATAAGCTGACATTCTTTGTTTTATAAATATAAGCTGCCTCAAACCACAAGCCAATGCCTATATCCCATTTGCCATCTATGCCTACTCTATGTTCTGGAATTTTCTCAAATTGAGACACAAAAAGCGAATTTTCAGAGTTGGCGGTTCTATAATGATACGAAGTCGCTATTTCGCCTCGCTCCATAGGAATTTGCACACGCCCACCCATTTCAGGTATTTTTTTATTCGTTTCTATCGCATCAAAACCTCTTGTTTTTTCATTGCCATACAAAGCCCAAAACCAGATATTGGCATTGTTCAAAAAATAATATCTGCCCAAAACGCCATAAACACCGTTGGTGAGTTGCAGAGGGTCTCTTGGGTCTATTTGATTGAACCACTGAATAGGCCGTAGCAAAGTTGCTGCACCAAAATCTATTTTTTGCAAACCTACTCTTAGCTCAAATTGCTTGGCAGTATATCTTGCCCAAATTCGATAAGGCTGAATATCGCCATTGGTTTGAACCGAGTCGAAAGGGTGCATCAACAACGAAGACGAAAAGTTTGCCGAAGCTTCAAAGTCTAGCATTTTCATAGAATCAAGAGCAAAACCATAACTCAATTCTGGAATATATCGTATGCCCAAAAAAGTATTCAAATCATTTTCTGGACTAAAACTGCTTATTGCCGAAACCTGCCCATCAAATGCAAGTTTTTGTGCTTCGTTTTGAGCAAAAATATTGAAGCAAAAAAATATAACAAGCGATGAAATTGCAAGAAATCTTATCATAGTTTGTGTGTTTTTGTTGGCAAAATTCCATAAAAGAAAGAAGTCGTCAGCTCCATAATCATTTCGGTAGAATTGGCATACAATGCTGCTAACTCTTCGTCTAGTATCTTTTTTTGCAAATCGTTGAGCGTATATAAAATAAAAGAGAGTTTCAAATCTTGCCGAATCCAGCCTTTTTTTTGAGCTTCCGCAAAATCTTCCATCACTCTGTCAAGGCTTTTTTTTCTATGTTTTATCAAAATCTCTTGTAAACTCGTGTCTTGATTTTGATAAATATCTTTCAAAAATTCGTGACTGACATCTTTCGAATTTTCGGCTTTCATCAAAATCATTTGCCTTACCTTATCAATAAAAGCAATATCTTGAACCATGATTCGGTTGTAGTCCGCTAGTCCTTTTTCTGACAAATGAATTAAAACTTGTTTGGCTACCTCGTTTTTGTTTTTAAAATTGCGATAAAAAGTCATTTTGCTTACGCCAGCTTCTTGGCAAATTTCTTCTACTGTCACTCTCGTAATGCCATATTTCCAAAATAGTGTTTTGGCACTTTTTTGAATGGCTATAAAACTTTTACTTCTTTTATTTTTCTTTATTTCAATCATACTCTTTTGTAATTGTTACTTTTATAACGGAAAAGTTACTAAAAAGGTTTCAAAAACAAAAAAAAGTAACATTTTTTTTTGTAAAAAAGCGAAAAAACAAATCTAGAAAATGCTTTATGCTAAAAAAATACTAATTTCGTTATCTTATCGTGTTGCTTTTTACCATTAAAATAAAAAATGTAATAATATGAAAAAACAATTTTTCTGTTTGATAATATGCTTTTTACTATTTAGTGTAGCAGTTTTTGCTCAAAAAAAAGCGAAAAAAACAAAGAAAACAAAGCATAAAAAAGAAGCCTATTTCAATCCTAAAACTCTGCGGTACGACAATTTTGTGTATGAAGAAAATATAAAAACAGTTTTGTTGCACGAAGCTTCGCACCCTTTAAATGAACCTTTTATACAACTAAATAGCGGTGAGTTTTTGCTCTTGAGTTTTGATGATTTGAGCGAAGAAGCCAATAATTATAGCTACAAAATTGTGCATTGCACGGCTGATTGGCAGGAGTCCGATATTGACGCATTTGATTATATAGATGGTTTTACGCAAAACGATATTACAGAATATGAGTATTCGTTTAATACCTTGCAAGATTATGTGCAGTATCGTTTGGCTATTCCGAATGAAGATATACGCCTCACAAAATCTGGCAATTATTTGCTGAAGGTGTATGCAAACAATGATGAGGAAAATTTGATATTGACAAGGCGTTTTGCGATTTATGAGCAAAAAGTGAATACCGAAGTGCGTTTGATGTTGTCGAGTTTTAAAAAATACCATAATACACATCATCGGCTCAATTTTTGGTTAGATTGTAGCAGTTTGGGAGTTCAAAATGTGTTGCAAGAAATAAAAGTAGCAGTATTGCAAAATGGTCGTTGGGACAATGCGATGACAGGACTTTCGCCTAGCTTTTTGCGAAACGAAATGTTGGAGTTTGATTCGAGTAGCGAAAATTTGTTTGCGGCAGGCAATGATTTTCGCTATATTGATTTCCGAAATTTGCATCACGAAGGCACAAGTATTCAAGACATTATCCGAGATGATGAAAATGGCGAAAATACAGTAATTTTGCACACAGATGTCATCAGAAAGCGAGGAGGAGAGCGGCGTTTTCGAGTAGTCACAAACGACATGAACGGCAAATATATGATACGAGCTATTCAGCGAATTTTTACCTCACTTGATGCCGATTATGCACAGGTTCATTTTAGTTTAGAGATGGAAGAGCCTATTGAAGATGGCAATATATATGTGTTTGGAGCATTGTCGGATTGGCAAACTTTACCAAAATTTCAAATGACATATAATAGAGAAAGAAAAGCTTATGAGGCAAATATTTTTTTAAAACAAGGCATTTATGATTATCAATATGTGGTGGCAAAAGATGGCGGCAAGCAAATAGATGCAACAAGCATAGAAGGAAATTATTATGCTACCGAAAATAATTATTTTATCTTGACTTATTACCGAAACTTTCGCAATAGATACGATGAGTTGGTTGGATTTTGGCATATCAATTCAAAACAGTAAAAAAAAACATAAATTAATCCTATAAACTGTCCTTAAAAAATGACATTTAAATGTCATTTGTGGCTTTTGTTTCTTGAAAAGCTTGATAAAATGACTACTTTTAAACTTTATTTAAAAATTTTACATTGAAAAGGTTAAAAAAGTAAAATTTTATTTGTTTTTGTAATTTGCTGATAATCAAGTTTTTATAAATTATAAAAAAACATTTTTAGTTGAAAAAAACTAAATAAAGCCTTTTTTAACTTTTTTCAACTAAAAAACGATGACATTTTTGTGTTTTTATTCAAAAAAGAAATACTGTTGGTATAATACTTGCTAATCTCATATTAAGAAACGTAGCAATTAAAATTTCTACAATTTGTAGAATAAATCTGTCTAACTGCTTAGTGAATTGTTACAATAAATAAAAAGATATTATGCAAATACAACAACAAAGCTGGAACGCCTATAATGGCTGGACAGTAGAACGAAACGAAAACTTCACTTTTGCTAAACCTGCTTTGGTTTTAGCTTTCGGCAATCGTTTTGAGTTAGAAAAAGAGGAAAGATTTATTGAATTGCAAAATTTTTATCCCAACAGTCATATTATACTTAACTCTACTTCTGGCGAAATTATTGGTACAGAAGTAAAAGATGGTTCTATCGTTGTTACAGCCATACAGTTTGAACACACAACTTATGAAGTAGCAGTAGAAAATATCAAAAATTGGGAGAGCAGTTATGCTGTTGCTAAACAATTGGTGAGTAGATTTGAACAAACTGATTTGCGACATATTTTTGTGGTTTCCGATGGACAGTTGGTCAATGGAAGTGAGTTGGTAAAAGGATTTAATGACAGCTTGAGTGATGGTATAACTGTAACAGGTGGTTTGGCTGGCGATGATGCAAGATTTCAAAAAACATTAGTTGGCATGAACAATCAGCCTTCGGAAGGCAATATTGTGGCGATAGGTTTTTATGGCGAGCAGCTAAAAGTCGGTTATGGTTCGGTAGGTGGCTGGAATTCTTTTGGCCCAGAACGAATTATTACCAAATCGAAAGGCAATGTTTTGTATGAGCTAGATGGACAGTCGGCTTTGGCTATTTATAAAAAATATTTAGGCCCAAAAGCAGAAGGATTGCCTAGCACAGCCTTGCTATTTCCATTGAGTATTCGTTTGCATGACGATGAAAAATCGCTTGTTAGAACCATCTTAGCCATAGATGAGGAAGAGCAAAGTATGACTTTTGCAGGCGATATGCCTGAAGGCACAAAGGCAAGATTGATGAAAGCAAATTTTGACAAACTCATTGATGGTGCTTATGATTCGGCAAACTCTTGCTTGTTGCCATTGGAAAATCAAGAAGCGGAAATAGCACTTTTGGTCAGTTGTGTGGGGCGAAAGTTAGTATTAGACCAACGTATAGAAGAAGAAGTAGAAGGCGTGGTTGAAGTCGTTGGCAACAAAGCAGTTGTTACAGGCTTTTATTCTTATGGCGAATTAGCTCCCTTTGCAGGCTATCTCAATTGTGAGTTGCATAATCAAACAATGACGGTTACGCTTCTAGGTGAAAAATAAATTTATTACAGTTTTTGCAAAAATGTTATTCGTTTTATTTCAAAGCGACAATTTTAAACTTAGTTTTTTAATTATTCCTATTTGGAAAGCCTATTGAATATATGAAAGAAGAAATAAAAGAGCAGCCTATTAAGAATCGTTTATTAAAAAGACAGATAAAACGAGCCTTTGGTCATATCGAAAATGTACCTTCTAATGTTTGGCCATTGCTCGAAGCTGTTGATAAATCGTATAGCCATTTTACTGAAGATAGAGAATTGTTGGAACGAGCTATGGATATTAGCTCAGAAGAATTGTATGAAGCAAATGCAAAGTTGCGTGCTGAAACAGCCAAACAGCAGCAGATTTTTCAGAAACTGAAACAATCCTTATCTACCTTATTGTCTTTGGATATAGGTTTGAAAGAAACAATAGATACAGAGAATGACGAAAATCTTTTGCACTTGGCCGAATTGATTGAGAAGCAAGCTCACAAGATAAAAGCAGTAGAAGAAGAGTTGTTGCTCATCAAAAAACTCATTAATCAATCGACAGATAGTGTGCAAGTTGCTAATGAGGATGGCCAGTTTATTTTTGTGAATGAAGAAACTGCTCGCCGCACAAATTATACCATAGAGGAAATGTTGCAATTGAAGGTGAGAGATATAGAACAAATTTTTGCAGAAGAAGGCTCATGGGAAAAGCATCTGGAAGAGTTAAAAGGGCTTCCTGAAGGCATGATTATAGAAGGTGTAAATAGGCGACTAAATGGCGAAACATTTCCTGTTGAGGTCAATACACGTTATGTCAAAATTGATGACAAGGCATATCTTTTGGCCTTTTCTCGTGATATTAGCGAGCGTAAAAAAGCAGAACTATTACAACAGGCTTTGATTAACGACCTTGAAAGTGCCAATACAGAGCTAAAAGATTTTGCCTATGTGGTATCACACGACCTAAAAGCACCCTTGCGAGGTATTGGTTCGCTCACAGATTGGCTCATACAAGATTATGCAGATTTGTTAGATGAAGATGGAAAAATGCACCTCAAGCTATTGAAAAAGCGAGTAAACAGAATGCACAACCTCATAGAAGGCATTTTGCAATATTCACGAATCGGTAGGATAGATGACTTTGTTACAAATGTAGATTTGAATTTGTTGTTACTCGATGTGTTAGATTCTTTGAGCAAGCCAGAAAATTTTGATGTTCAGATAGAAGGGCATTTTCCTATTGTTCAAAATGATGAAACTCGAATGCGACAGGTATTCCAAAACCTTATTAGCAATGCTATTAAATATAATGACAAAAAAATAGGGCAAGTCGTTATAAAATGTATAAACGAGCCTACAAGATGGGTATTTAGTGTTACGGATAATGGCCCTGGAATTGATAAAAAGTATTACGAAAAAGTATTTCAAATTTTTCAAACCCTCAACGCCAGAGACCGAGTAGAAAGCACAGGCATTGGTTTGACTTTAGTAAAAAGAATTGTTGAAAATAACAAAGGCAAAATTTGGATTGAAGCAACAGAGAAAGAAGGCACTTGTTTTTGTTTTACCTTGCCTAAATAAAAGCAATGTGACATCTCGCTAAAGCTAACACTAAAGAAGCTGCGTATTATTAAAAAGTGCTAGACATTTAAAAATAAAATTCGGCTAATTGCTTTGCTCAATGACTTGCATAAAGCACATCAAGTGACCGAAAAAATGTTAGTTGAAATAGATTTTTTTAGATTTTTTTATCGTATCTTGACAAATAGTGACTTTGATATATCGTTGTAAAAGCTAAACAAAAGCTTCATTTATAACGAAATACAAATAAACAAATATTTCTAAGTGAAATAAGTAGTCAGGCAAAAATAAATATACATCTCGTTGGAGCTAACACGCTGAACATCAATGTGTTAGCAACGAATCGACCGTTTATTAAATAGTGCTTGGCACTTAATATTTGCAAACAAAACTTACATAATTTACTTTACAAGACTTTTGGTCTAATAAAACAAAAAGTATATGATTAATGGAAATAAACCAATTCTTCTAGTTGAAGATGACGAAGTAGATATAATGACTGTAAAACGGAGTTTGAGAGAAATAAAAATCACAAACCCACTACATGTTGTCAATAATGGAGAAGAAGCGTTGGTATATTTGAATGAGGCATATCCAATATTGCCATCTATCATTTTGCTCGACATCAATATGCCACGCATGAATGGTATCGAGTTTCTGAAACATGCCAAAGCAGATAAACGATTTAAACGTATTCCTGTTATTATTTTGACAACTTCAAAAGAGGAGCAAGACCGATATGCGAGCTTTGATTTGAGTGTGGCAGGCTATATGGTAAAACCTGTTGATTATGAGCAATTTGTAGAACTAATGAGAACCATAGAAGTCTATTGGAGCATTAGCCAATTATCACAATAGAATGCCTCTAATATGTTGAATTTATTTTATATCATTATTTTTTAACTTTAACATGATAACTAAATTTTCCAGAAAAAGTAATACTAAAAATATGATAGCAATAAAAAAAATGAAAACTGATTATAATAAAAATATCTTATTTGAAAACCTGTTGCAGGGTTTGCTATTGGTAGATAAGCAAAACAAGATTACGTTTGTGAATAAGGCAACTTATCAGCTACTTGGCATCGAAAATCATTATCTATTAGGAAAACCCATAGCGTTTTTGCTATCACAAACAAGCAAGTGGTCACAACTAACAAACAAGCAAAAAACAATACTGCACCAAACATTTAGCTATGAGTCTCAGTTTTTTGTTAGCTTAGGCAAGTTAGTTTGGCTAAAAATTAGCATACATCCACACTATGAACAAGGTATTTTGCTAGGAAGTGCTATACATATACAAGACATCAGCAGAGAGCGACAATTGGCGATTGAAAATAAAGCATTAATTAAAGAACTCGCCACTACCCGAAAAGAACTAGATGACTTTGCTTATATTATTTCGCACGACCTCAAAGCACCTGTCAGAGCAATTATTACTTTATCGGAATGGATAACCGAAGATTATAGTGAAATTATTGGGGAAGATGGCCAAAAACAATTGGAACTCCTAAAAGGAAGGGTGCAACGAATGCACGCTATGATAGAAGGTGTGTTACAATATTCGAGAATAGGACGCTTGACCAATGCTACGAGTGATGTGCCGCTTCTTCTGGTGATAGAAAAGATAATAAAAGAGTTGGCTATTGATGAGCAAACCACAATAACTTACCCAAAACAAATGCCTACTTTGTATGCCGATAGCACTAGAATATATGAGTTGTTTTTATTTTTATTGAAAAATGCTTATGAATTTAACGATAAGGCTCATAAAGAAATTAAGATTGATTATGAAAAAACAAATAAGTGGTTTATTTGTACTATAAGTGACAATGGTAAGGGAATCAACGAAAGAAATATAAAAAGCATATTTAAAATATTTCATACGCTTCACAACAAAGAAGAACATACAGGCATGGGCTTGACGCTTTCTAAGAAAATTGTAGAGTTGTACAAAGGCCAAATTATATTGGAGAGCATTGAAAATGAAGGTACGGCCGTGACTATAAAATTGCCTATTGACTTATTGTATGTTTAAGTTATGTTAAGTTTTCCAAAAATTTAGGACTACTATTTTTTCTAAGCTGAAGCATCTAAGATTTGTAAATTTTGCCAATTTGTGAGTGATAAAAAATAGTATAACTGTCTATTGAAAAGGTATTTCTTTTGTTAGACTGAAAACAGCTAAACTTGTGCTGACAAAGACCTTAAAAAAAATGAAAACTGACATAGCAAAACCTAAAAGTATGTTTTGTTTCAAAGCAAGAATTGCTGAAAAAATTACCTAAAAAACACATTATCTTTAATATAAAATACTATTTTAGTGAAATGCTAGAAGTATAGGATTCAAACACTCCAATTTTGGAAATTAGCATCTTAGATTTTCACTTTATTCAAAAAAAATAAGTAGCGCTACTCAACTTACTAGGTCATAAAAAAAATGTTCATTTACAGCATAAGTGCCAAGCACTAATTAATATAGTTTGTTTGGATTACTAATACCTTGAAAAAGAATGTGTTAGTTTTCATAAAAAAAACAACTTATTTTTAATGTTTGACTAATGAAATCAAATTATTATGATATACCTTTATTTTTTTAAATAAAATAAAACATAATTTAATATAAAAAAATGAGAACAAATAGACCCATACTACTAATAGAAGATGATGAAGTAGATGCTATGACAATTAAAAGAGCTATTAAAGAAATAAAAATAGCAAATCCATTGGTTTGGCGTGAAAATGGCGAAGAAGGACTGCTTTATTTGAAAGAAAAAGCCAACTTTAGGCCATCTATTATTCTACTTGATTTGAATATGCCAAGAATGGGCGGCCTAGAGCTGTTGGCAATCATTAAAGAAGACCCAAAATTAAGAAACATTCCTGTTATTATACTTACTACTTCAAGCCACGACGAAGACCGTTTGCGAAGTTTCAATTTAAGTGTAGCAGGATATATGATAAAACCTGTTGATTACAAAAATTTTGTGCAAGTTATTAAAGCTGTCAATATGTATTGGACGATTAGTGAAATGCCATATTGATTTTTTCAGCTTAAAAGGCTAGACAATAAATGGCTAAATTTGTATTTTTGAATTTGTACTTAAAATATATAGTAAATACTACTATTGCTGAATGAAAACAAAACTTAACATTTTATATATAGAAGATGATCCTTTAGATCGTATGGCAGTAGAACGCTTAGTGAGAAACAAACGCTTAAATTTTCGTTTGTTCCTAACCGAGTCAATACAAGAAACAAAAGAGTTAATCAAAAGAAAGCAACTATTTGATGTGGTTATTGCAGATTATTTGCTTAAAGATGGCAATGCCTTTGAAATTTTTGATTTGGGTTATCCAGCACCTATTATATTTGTTACAGGAGCTGGCGATGAGGAAGTAGCTGTGAAGGCCATGAAAAGTGGTGCTTATGATTATATCATTAAAGATAAAGATAGAAACTATCTGAAAATATTGCCTATCACTATCATTAATGCGTATAAAAATTATCAAGCAAAAAATCATATTCAACTGCTAGAAGCTACGGTACTAAACACCAATGATGCTATTGTTATTACTACCGCAGATATCCATAATCCTGCTGCTTCGCCTATCATATTTGTTAATGAAGCCTTTTGCAAATTGACAGGGTATAAGATTAACGAAATTTTGCAAGGCTTTTTTGATAAGTTTATTGGTGCAAAAACCGACCGAATAGAATTAAAACGAATAGACAAAAAGTTAAGAAACTTTGAAGCAGTACGCTCAGAAGTAATTTATTATTCTAAAGAAGGAAGTCCAATCTGGTTGGATATAAACATTGTACCTATTTTTAATAAACTAGGCATTTGTACTCATTTTGTGTCTGTTTCGAGAGATATAAGCAAAATAAAGGAAAATGAAGCAGCACTTATTCGGGCAAAGTTAGAATCTGAATATGCCAAAAAAGCGGAAGAACACTTTTTAGCCGTTATTAGCCATGAAATCAGAACGCCTATTAATGCTGTCGTTGGCTTAGCAAATCTTATGTTAGATACATCTACTACCAATGAACAAGCAGAATATATCGATTCTATTAAGACTTCGGCCGACAATTTATTAGCACTTGTCAATGATATTTTAGATTTGTCGAAGATAGAAAATGGCCAAATTGATTTTGCCCAAAACAAATTTGAATTAGAAAAACTAATTACAAATAGTATCAACACTCTAAAGTTTGTCGCTGAAAATAGAGGCATTACGATTAGCCTTGTGAAAGATGCTAACTTACCCAATGATATAATAGGCGATGCTGTTAGGCTCAATCAAATTATTATTAACTTATTAAGCAATGCGATTAAATTTACGATAGAAGGAGAAGTAATTGTTAAAATAAAATTAATTTTACAACATAAGGAAAAAATATACATTAGTATTTCAGTAAAAGATACAGGCATTGGTATTGCGGCTGAAAAGTTAGACCTCATTTTTGAAAAGTATAAGCAAGCTGACCAAGATGTAATGATGCGTTATGGTGGTTCTGGTTTGGGACTTTATATCGTCAAACAATTGGTAGAGTTGCAGGGTGGCGAAATAAATGTGAAAAGTCAGCAAGGCATTGGCTCTACTTTTAGTGTTACTTTGCCTTTTGATATGGTGGAGGAAAATGAACCGATTCAAAAAGTGTTGAACCAGCAAAGCGACTTACAAAATATTTCGGTGCTTATTGGCGAAGACAATATCATGAATCAGCATATAGTAAAAAAAATGCTGGAGAAATGGAAGGCTACGGTTGATATAGCTACCAATGGAAGAGAAGTTATTCAAAAAATAACAGATAATAAATATGATGTTTTGCTTACAGATATACAAATGCCCAAATTAAATGGCTTAGAAACAATTGATTATATTAGAAAAAAACTGAAAAGTGATATACCAATTGTTATTATGACAGCATCGGTATTTGGAAGGCAACATGAAGTGATGAAAAACGATATTAGCGGTTTTATTCAAAAGCCTTTTGACCCACAAAAGCTATTGCAAAGCGTGAATGAAGCTATTGCAAAGAAAAAACGAGCTGATGAAATTAAAAAACTATTGCCTCACAAGCAGCAAAATGCCATTCGCTACGACTTATCGTATCTTGAAAAAGTATCTGGCAATAATAGAAAGTTTATTCAAGAAATGATACAAATTTTTGTGACGCAAGCAGACGAAATAATAGAGGTTTTGCCCACAATATTAGAAAAACAAGATTTCACGCTCATTGCTCGCATGGTACACAAAATTAAATCCTCAGCTCGAAACATTGGCGATAAACAGATGGCTCAGAACTGTGCAACTATCGAAAATCTTATAGAAACCCACAAAGATTACAGTCATGTTCCTAAGTTAGTAGAGCAATTTATTACGGATTGTCAAACTACAAAAATGCAATTGAGTGAAAGATTGACAGAAATGTCGGTTTAAGCGAAGGTTTAGGTTTTTTTTTTCAAGAAATCTTATTTTTAATTTATGAATAGTTCGGACATTTTTTCATCAAAAGCTTAAACATACTATTTTTTTAGGCTAAGGTGACCAATATTTGCAAATTTTATAGCCTTTTGAACTGAAAAATAGTATGTTTCTCTTGCCAAAAGGCGTTTTTTTATTCAACTGAAAATTGTTATAAAAAATGTCAGAATCATTGATTTATAGCTATCTTTTTATTTAGCCAAACCATTAGATGCTATTCACAAAATTTAAATCAGCTATAATAACAAAAAAAGGTGGTAGGTACTTCTAAAGTGCCTACCACCTTTTTTTACAACATTTGCTAAAAGCTATCTAAATCTACTTTTCGCATTTATACCATTATATAGTTGGTTTCTTTACATTTTTTTTGTGAATAATGGCTATACAAAACTACTAAAAAGGCTCAATAACCATAGATTTTTAAACAGGTTGGCTAGGTTTGACCAACTGTCCTTCGCTATGAGCAATAATAGTAGCTACCGTAGCATCGCCTGTCACATTCACAACGGTTCTGCACATATCCAAAATTCTATCCATCGCAAATATCAAACCGATACCTGCCATTGGAGCACCTATTTGTTCCAAAACAATAACCAACATCAACAAACCTGCGCTTGGCACGGCTGCTGCTCCGATAGAAGCCAACGTTGCTGTCAAAACAATGCCTAATTGTGCAGTCATACTCAAATCCATGTTAAAAGCTTGTGCAATAAAAACGGCAGCTACAGCTTGATACAAACTCGTGCCGTCCATATTTACGGTAGCTCCCACAGGCAACACAAATCCAACGACTTCTTTTGAAGCACCGATATTTTTTTCGACACACTCCATCGTTACAGGCAAAGTCGCAGCACTCGAACTCGTAGAAAATGCCAACAATTGAGCTGGACGTATGGCTTTGAAAAAGGCTACATAAGGATATTTTGTAAAGGTATTGAGCAAAAAAGGATAAAACAAAAACGCCATAATACTCAAACCAATGAGAACCGTTACGCCATAATAAGCCAATGCACCTAATACATTGATAGCACTCATAGGGTCATTGCCAGCAATTTCGGTAATGATAGAAGCGAGGAGGGCGAAAACACCTATCGGAGCGATGAGCATAATTAAATCCACCATTTTGATAATAACACTATTTACTCCTTCTATAACCGACATTAGAGTAGCTGATTTTTGCGGTTCTATCATCACCATCGCAATGCCAAATAGGAACGCAAATAAAATAATTTGCAACATATTTTTGTTGTTCGTCATGGCCGAAAACAAGTTTTGAGGCACTAAGTCTTCAAAAAATTTCAATGGCCCTTTTTGTTTGGCTTCTGTATGCGAAGATTTCGCCATTTTTTCTTTTTCTACTGCTTTATCTTGATATTTTGCTACCAATTTGTTGCGAGCATCTTCCGAAATAAATTTTCCTGGCTGCATCACATTTACCAACAAAATACCTAAAAGAGCCGCAACAGCCGTTGTAGTGATATATAAACCAATTGTTTTGCCGCCCATACTCGATAGTTTCGACACATCTTTGAGGCCGCCAATGCCTGCAATGAGCGAAAATAAGACCAAAGGCATTGCTATCATTTTCAATAGGCTGATAAAAATGCTACCAATGGGTTTTATCCAATCTGCCGTGAACTGCGACAAGCCAAAAGCACTCGCCAATAAGCCAAATAACACGCCAGCTATCATCGCAATGATGATTTGCCAATGTAATGCTAGTTTTTTCATACGCTAAAATTATTTCTTTTTATACATGAATGATAGCCTAAGTTAGCGTTTTTTGTGCAAAAGGAAAGGGAAATGCTATATATTTTTGTTTTAAGTACCAAGTGCTATTTAAATAAATGACTATTTTTGGAGTGATGCCTTTCTGAGTATTGTTATTTATGTTAATGTGAAAGCGAAAAAGTTAGCTATTGTTATTTTTTAATATATTAACAACAATTTGTTTGTTAGCTTATTTTTCTAATAGAGTTTATTCACAAAATGTTAGATAAGAAATAATAGAAGAATAAGGTGGTAGGCATTTTAAAAATGCCTGCCACCACAAATATACTTATCTAATAACTATTTAAAAAAAAAGACAAATCTAGGTGGCAGGCACTTTAGAAGTGCCTACCACCTCGTTTTACGACAACATTTGCTAAAATTATGTAAATGTAATATTCGCATTTATCCAATCATGTTTTTATTTTCATGTATGCTTTTTTTGTGAATAATGTCTAATAAAAAACAACAAACAAATTCTGAATATTTTCGAAAAAAAGCGTGTAATTTTCGTTATATTCATACAGCAAAATCGTATATTTATCATTCAAAGCATTTATGTTCATTATCGACAAGCAAATTAAAAAATGAAATACACATCTTTTATCGCACTAATTTTGATAATTGTTATGGGCTGCAAATCCGAAAGCTCAAAATCCGTAGAATCTGAAATTCAGTCATTGTCAAAACCACTTATAACAGAAAAAAAGTTTGATAGCCTAACAACCACAATTATAACAGAGAAAAAATTTGATAGCCTGACAACTACCATTCATATTCTCGTTGCTCTTTGCGATAATGAAAATCAAGGAATTGTTCCTGTTCCTAAATCTATTGGAAATGGCCAAGACCCAAAAAATAATTTGTATTGGGGAACTGCTTATGGCATAAAAACGTATTTCAAAAAAAGTAAAGAGTGGAAATTGATTAAGTCAATTGGAAAAAATGGATATATTCTTGAAAGAGTGATATTTAAACATTTGAAAAAAGACATTTATATTGTCGCCGATGCTTATGATGGAATGTACATCAAACAAACGACGCTGGATTTCTTGGATTTTAGCTCAGGAAAAGAAAAGAATACCTTAGAAATTGACGATAAAACAATTGGAATTGGAGGAAATGCTAAATTGATAGCATACATCGGACATGATGGATTAATGGATTTTCAAATCAATGAAAAATTTGAGAATATAGATGGAATTCGAAGAGATGTGATAGTGCTGGCTTGTTACAGCAAGAGCTATTTTGAACCACATTTGCAACAATCTAATGTTAATCCTTTAGTTTGGACAACTGGCTTGATGGCACCAGAAGCATACACTATTCATGATGCTATTTCGGGCTACGCTAAAAATGAAACAAATGACGCAATAAGAATAAGAGCGGCAAAAGCATATTCAAAATATCAGAAATGTAGTTTAAATGCTGCAAAAAGATTATTGGTGACAAATTGAAAAAACTAAGAGGCTGTTTAGATTTTGTTTTTGATGCTGAAAAAGCTAGATTTTTTGTTCAAATTGATACTTTTTTGAGTGGCATAGCACCGCTACGGCTCGAAAAAAAGGAAAAATTTGAGCGAAAAAGATGCTTTTTTTAAGCCAAAGAATAGAATTTAAACAGCCTCTAAAGTAGGAAAACCAAAAAAAAAGGCAAAATAAATCCATTTTCAGATTTATTTTGCCTTTGTCATGTATCATTTTTTAGAGAAACTAATCTTCTATTTCCCCTTCCAAAACTGTCAAATCAATGGTTTTCATCATCAAGTCAGTCGCTTTAATCAACACTTTCACACGCTGGCCAAGCTGAAACTTTCTATCCGAATAAGGGCTAATCAAGCGATGATTGGCTTCGTCAAATTGAAATACGCCATGTAAGCTATCTGTTCTGACCAATCCTTCACATTTATTACCTTCTATTTCTACAAAGAAACCAAAGTTCACAACGCCAGAAATCACGCCATAAAATTCTTCGCCTATTCGTTCCGACATATATTCTACTTGCTTATATTTCGTCGAATCTCGCTCGGCTTGCATCGCTCTTTTTTCCATAATTGAACAATGTTCGCATTGCTCTTCCAAGCCTCTAGCCTTATAATTTATTTTGCTTTTGTCGGTCAAATATTGAAACAAAATTCTATGCACCATCACATCTGGATAACGACGAATCGGCGAGGTAAAATGTGCATAATTTTTGAAACCTAAACCGTAATGCCCTTCATTTTTGGTAGAATAAACCGCTTTCGACATCGACCTAATCGCCAAACTTTCTAGCATACGTTGTTCTGGCTTTCCTTGCACTTCCGCCAACAATTTGTTGAGCGAATCACTAATTTGTGTTGGTGTATCAATTTGCAGTTGATAGCCAAAATTAGCCGCCAAACGCTTAAATTCCACCAATTTGTCAATATTCGGCAGTTCGTGAATACGATTTACAAAAGGTACATTTTCATTTTTTTCATTGATGAAAGCCGCTACTTTTCTATTTGCCAACAACATAAAATCTTCTATCAAACGATTAGAATCTTTTATTTCTTTCACATAAACGTCTATCGGTTTGCCATTTTCGTCGAGTCTAAACTTCACTTCTTCGCTGCCAAAATTGATAGAACCTTTCTTGAAACGCTCTTGACGCAATTTTTTAGCCAAATCATCTAGTACTTGTATTTCCTCTGCAAAATCGCCTTCGCCTGTTTCCAAAACCATTTGAGCTTCTGTATAATTGAAACGTCTGTCAGAAAAAATAACCGTTTTTCCGAACCATTCATTCACAACATTTGCTGCTGCGGTAAGTTCAAAAACAGCCGAAAAACACAACTTTTCCTCTTTTGGCCGCAACGAACACACCATATTCGACAGATTTTCTGGACACATCGGTATCACTCTATCCACCAAATACACCGAAGTTGCACGCTCATAAGCTTCCTTATCCATCTCGCTATTTGGCTTCATATAATGCGACACATCGGCGATATGAATACCAATTTCCCAATTGCCATTTTCGAGTTTTTGAATAGATAAAGCATCGTCAAAATCTTTGGCATCGTATGGGTCAATCGTGAAAGTAGTGATATTTCTGAAATCACGTCTTTTCGCTATTTCTGCGTCCTCAATTTTCATAGACAAAGCTTCGCCTTCTTTCAAAGCAGCTTCCGAAAACTCTAATTCAAAGCCTTTTTCGGCCAAAATTGCCATCATTTCGACATCGTTTTCGCCTACTTTACCCAACACTTTTTTTACTTCGCCAATTGGACTCTTGCGTCTTTCTGGCCAATCGACAAATTCTACAATGACTTTTTCTCCATCTTTCGCACCTTGTGTTTTTGAAAGTGGAATATATAAGTCGTAAGCCATTTTTTTGTCTGGAATGAGGAAAGCAAATTTGCTCGATATTTTGATAATACCTACAAAAGTAGTTTGTTTTCGTTCCAAAATCTCAACAACTTCTCCTTCAATTCTGCCTCTTCGGCCACCTTTCGAAAAAGAAATGCGAACTATATCACCATCAAAAGCACGATTGACTTTGTGAGATGGCACATAAACGTCTTTTTCGAGCTGCTCACATATAATAAATGCTGCACCCGAACTCGTCATATCTACCGTTCCAACAATAGTTTTTGAAGATTTATTAAACGTTTTGTTTTTGCTTTTACTTTTATTTTTTTTCTTAGCTTTTCCACCATTTTTTAGTGAACCACGAATTTCGCCCAAAGTAAAACGATTTCCCTTACTAGGTACAATTTTTCCACTTTCCCAAAGCTTATCAATCAATTCAACTACTTTTCCTTTTGTTAATTGTCCTTTGCCTACCTGCTCGTGAATGGCATTATAACCGAAAGAAGCACTCGGATTTTCTGCAAAAAGTCTAAATATTTTTCTTTCTAAAGTCTGTAAACCTTTTTTGTTATTTTTTTTCTTAGAAGTCTTTTTCTTAAAATTTGACTTGTTTTTATTTTTTTTCAATGTTTGTTTTTTAAAATTTGAATTTTTTATTTATATATTTATCGCAATATTATCAGCTCGTTATTTAGAAATTTATAGAAAAAACATCTAAATAAATCATCATTACACCATTTATTTTGCTTGTTTTACTCCCAAAAAGCACATTCTTACATTTTAAAACCGCTCTTCTTTTCTTAAACTTACAACTTTTATCTAAAACTATTTAATTGCAAAAAAAGTTCCAAATAATGCTTTTTTTGAAAAAAAAATGACTTTTCTTGTAAAAAAATGAAAAGAAAACTTACCTTAGCACCACAAAAAACAAAATAAATGAATATAACAGGAAACATAGCCATTATTATTATCAATATTATTCAAGTCGTCAAAACATTTGAATAAATAGGTTGGCTATGTATATGTAACACTTTTATATAAAAATAAAATTTAGAGCCATCCTCATTATAGGATGGCTTTTTTAATTTGTGCTAAGGTAACAAAAAAAGAAATATTTTTCACCCAAAAAGCAATACTTATGAGTTTGATAAAAAATAGACTACATCCATATTCTAATAAACATACTTATGCTTTTATTGATGGCAATTTCGTAAAAGCATCAACCAATGGTATCAGCATTCACTCGCAAAGCTTGCACTATGGTTTGGCAGCTTTCGAAGGTATGCGTGCTTATAAAACCCCTGCTGGCGTTCATATTTTCAAAGCCAGACAACATTTTGATAGATTGCTAGAGTCGGCAAAACGCATCTTTTTAGATATTAATTATACCACAGATGAGTTGATTGATATTAGCTATGAGTTGTTGAAAAAGAATGATTTTGAAGCAGCTTATATTCGCCCACTTGTTTTTGCAGGCGATAGAATGGAGCTACTTCCTAGCGAAGATAGCCATTTGATGATTTGTGCGTGGCGTTGGCCAAAATATTTTAAGGCTCAAGAAGTTCGACTTACAATTTCTGATTATCGCCGACCACACCCAAAATCAATGCCGATTAATGCGAAAGTTAGCGGACAATATGTGACCAATATGTTGGCTACTAAAACGGCTCAAATGAAAGGTTTTGATGATGCTATTTTGTTAGATTCAGAAGGTTATATCGCTCAGTCTGCTGGAGCTAATTTTTTCTATGAAAAAGATAATCAATTATTTACATCACCTAAAAAACATATTTTCGCTGGCATCACTCGTCAAACAATTATTGAAATGGCAAAAGAAATGGGCATTAAAGTTGTAGAGAAAAAAATAAGCCCAAAAGAATTGCAAAATATTGATGGTGCTTTTTTGACAGGAACAGCCGTTGAAGTGAAACCTGTTAAATCTATTGATGAGCATCATGTCAATTTGCCTTTTGAAGAAACTTTCGGAGGAAGTTTGGCAAAACGTTATCATCTTTCGGTAAGTGGAAAAGAGGTTTCGAGCATTATTTAATTTTTACAAAAAATCAAAATTCCCAATATCGTATTTTTTCAAACCAAAAAAAATATATGAAACTCAACAAATACAGTTCAACAATAACACAAGACGAAACGCAACCTGCTGCACAAGCTATGTTATATGGCATTGGTCTTACAGAAGCTGACATGAACAAAGCTCAGGTAGGTATTGTTAGCACAGGCTATGAGGGAAATACCTGTAATATGCACCTCAATGATTTGGCAAAAGTGGTGAAAAAAGGCGTTTTAGCGACCGATTTGGTAGGACTTATTTTTCATAGCATAGGCGTTAGCGACGGCATTTCGATGGGAACAGATGGTATGCACTTTTCGCTGGTGTCTCGTGATGTCATTGCCGACTCTATCGAAACCGTTGTCAATGCTCAATGGTACGACAGTTTGGTTGCCGTTGTGGGTTGCGACAAAAATATGCCAGGTGCTTTAATCGCTATGGGACGCATCGACAGACCGAGTATTATGGTATATGGCGGCACGATTCACGCAGGCCATTACGGCGGAAAAACCTTAAATATCGTTTCGGCTTTCGAGGCTTTGGGCGAAAAATTTGCAGGCACAATCACGCCAGAAGATTTCAAAGGCGTAATAAAAAATGCCTGTCCAAGTGCTGGTGCTTGCGGTGGCATGTACACGGCCAACACGATGGCTTCGGCTATTGAGGCTTTGGGAATGAGCTTGCCTTACAGCTCTTCAAATCCTGCTTTGAGTGTAGAAAAACAAAAAGAATGTTTGGACGCAGGTATGGCAATTCGTTTGTTATTGGAAAAAGACATCAAGCCTAGCGACATTATGACTCGCAAAGCTTTTGAAAATGCCATTACCGTTATCATGATTTTGGGCGGCTCTACCAATGCTGTTTTGCACCTTATTGCGATGGCAAAATCCATTGGCGTTTCTGTTACCTTAGATGATTTTCAAACGATAAGTGATAAAACGCCTTTTTTGGCCGATTTGAAACCTAGCGGCCGTTATCTCATGGAAGATTTGCACAAAGTTGGTGGTGTTCCTGCTGTTATGAAACTCTTGTTAGAAAAAGGATATTTGCATGGCGATTGCTTAACGGTTACAGGAAAAACATTGGCAGAAAATTTGGCAGAAGTAGCTCCTTTAGCAGAAAATCAAGATGTAATACTACCTTTTGAAACGCCTTTAAAAAAATCAGGACACTTGCAAATTTTGTATGGAAATTTGGCAAATAAAGGTTCGGTAGCGAAAATTACAGGAAAAGAAGGAGAGTGTTTTGAAGGTTTAGCGAAAGTTTACGACTCAGAAGAAGATTCTATTGCAGCCATCAGAGCAGGCGAAATCGGCAAAGGTACGGTTATTGTGATACGCTACGAAGGGCCGAAAGGTTCTCCAGGAATGCCTGAAATGTTGAAGCCAACTTCTGCGATTATGGGTGCTGGCTTGGGCAAAGAAGTGGCACTTATCACAGACGGCCGTTTTTCTGGTGGAACACATGGTTTCGTTGTCGGACACATCACGCCAGAAGCACAGCAAGGTGGTTTGTTAGCATTAATTCAAGATGGCGACAAAATCACGATTGATGCCGTAAACAATATTATGGACGCACATTTGAGCGATGAAGAAATAGCCAAAAGACGTGCTGCCTGGACTATGCCACCGCCAAATGCAACAAAAGGCGTTTTATATAAATACTACAAATGCGTTTCCTCTGCTTCAGAAGGTTGCGTAACCGATGAGTAAATTAGTTTTTAGTTTTTAATTCTTAGTTTTGAGTTCTACTCTGATATTTTAAGTGTCTTTTTAACAAAAAAAATTATTCCAAAGGGATTACATATTTATAGCAAAAGAACAAAGTCAAAAAGTTCGACTTTTTAGAGACCGTATATAATCTAATATATTATTGTTATAAATATTTAAAGTCTTCCACTTATTTTTTATAAAAAACAATATATACATTGTTTTAATTTAAAGCCAAGAAATCCAAAAATTACCGCAAATAATAATATCATGAAATTAGCAACAACACAACAACAAAAAGTAACTGCTACACAAGCAAAAGAGCAAGAAATGCCCGAACAAAAACAAAAGAAAATAGTTTCTGGAGCAGAAGCTATCGTTTTGTCACTCTTAGAAGAAGGCGTTGATGTCATTTTTGGCTATCCTGGCGGTGCAATTATGCCTGTTTACGATGCTCTTTACGATTATCAAGACCGTTTGAAACACGTTTTAGTACGTCACGAACAAGGAGCTACACACGCTGCCGAAGGTTATGCTCGTATCAAAAAAACGGCTGGCGTTTGCATCGCAACTTCAGGGCCTGGAGCTACCAATTTGGTCACAGGTTTAGCAGATGCTTTGATGGACTCTACACCTATGGTTTGCATTACTGGCCAAGTACCAAAAGCATTTTTAGGTACTGATGCCTTCCAAGAAACCGATGTAATTGGCGTAACCATGCCTGTAACAAAATGGTCTTACCAAATAACCGATGCCAGCGAAATTCCTAGCGTGATGGCAAAAGCATTTTATATTGCCAATACTGGCCGTCCAGGGCCTGTTATGATTGATGTAACAAAAAATGCACAATTTGGCGAAGTAGAATGGTCTTACCAAAAATCGCCACGCATTTTCAGCTACTGGCCAAAACCAAAAGCCAAGCAAAGTGCGATTGAAGCGGCTGCGAAATTGATTAATGAATCTGAGCGACCTTATATTTTGGCTGGCCATGGCGTTTTGATTTCAGAAGCTCAAAATGAATTGTTAGAATTGGTTGAAAAAGCTGATATTCCAACAGCTTGCACCCTTCAAGGTTTGTCGTCTTTGCCTAGCGAACACCCACTTTGCGTTGGTATGCCTGGCATGCACGGACATTACGCACCCAACAAATTGATAAACGAGAGTGATGTTTTAATCGCTATCGGAATGCGTTTTGATGACCGAATTACAGGAAATTTGGCGACTTTTGCCAAAAAATGCAAAGTCATTCATATAGAAATTGACCCTTCGGAAATTGATAAAAATGTAAAAACAGATGTTGCGATTAATGCTGATGCAAAAGAAGCATTGCAATTGTTATTGCCTTTAATCAAAAAACAAAAGCATCAAGCGTGGCATCAACAGTTTTTAGATTTAGAAAAAATAGAATTTGAAAAAGTCATTAAACACACACTTTATCCAACAGAAGGCGGCTTGAAAATGGGCGAAGTTGTTCGTTTGATTTCTGAAAAAACGGCTGGAAAAGCTATTCTTGTGCCAGATGTCGGACAGCATCAAATGGTGTCGGCACGATATTACAAATACAAAGCTACTGACGGTTGGGTGTCTTCTGGCGGCTTGGGAACAATGGGTTTTGCCTTGCCTGCCGCTCTCGGTTGCAAATTTGCAGCACCAGAAAGAGAAGTTGTTACAGTAATTGGAGATGGCTGTTTTCAGATGACTTTGCAAGAGTTGGGAACAATTCAGCAAAGCGGTTTGCATGTCAAAATTGTGATTTTAAACAACAGCTTTTTGGGTATGGTGCGACAATGGCAACAGCTTTTTTTCGACAAACGCTATTCTTCAGTAGAATTGCAAAACCCAGATTTTGTAAAAATAACAGAAGGTTTTGGCATTACAGCACGCAGAGTAAGCGAAAGAGCAGAGTTGGCAGACGCTATTCAAACAATGCTTGATTATGATGGCTCTTATTTGTTGGAAGTTGTCGTAGAAAAAGAAGAAAATGTATTTCCAATGGTGCCTTCTGGTGCTTGCGTTTCGGAAGTTCGCTTAGAATAATTTTCGGTAGGCATAAAACCTATCGCTATTGAATTTTTAAGTAGTTGTTCATAAGTTTTTTGGTATTCACTTTTTTAATATTAAAACTCCGATGCCCTTGTTGCGTGTTATCACCAACAAGTTATGAGCGATAACATGATATTATTAGCTAATTGGGAAGTATAGTTGTTGGTGATAACACCAAACAACGGCTAGTGTTGTCGTTTTTTTGAGGATATAATATTCTGCAAATACCTTGTTTCTTTTGACTAACTACTTAATAAAGATACATTAATTCTCGTTCTATTTTTTACACCATTTACAAAGACAAAGTAAATAAAATGAATAATTATTATACTTTAAATATATATATTGAAAATATTGTCGGTTTGTTGAGTCGCATTACAGCCGTTTTCACACGCCGACACATCAATATCGAAAGCCTTACTGTTTCGGAAACAGAGCAAAAAGGTATTTCTCGTTTTACCATTGTCATTAAGGTAACAAAAGACATGGTAGTTAAAGTAACAAAGCAAATCAATAAAATAATTGAGGTTATTCACACCGAATATCACGAAGAAGCAGACCTTATTAGCAGTCAGTTGGCTTTGTTCAAAGTAGATTTGAGTAATATGCAACGTTTAGCGACTCTGGAAGCTTTGGCGATGCAAAACAATGCTCGAATTCTTGCTAAAAGTGGCAATCATATTGTATTAGAAAAAACAGGCAATCGTGCTATTTTAGAAGCTTTTTTACAAAGCTTAAAAGCCTTTGGCAACACGGAATATGTGCGTTCTGGGCGTATTGCTATTACGATGAGCGGCATTCGTTTGAGCGAGATTTTGCCTCAATTGCCCGACATCAACAATTATCCAAATTACAGTATGAGTCATCATAACGATAGGTAATTAGTTTTTAATTTTGAATGCTTAGTTTTTAGTTTTCTGCTAGTAAGAAATGACAAAATAATAAGTCTTAACATTAAAAAAAAATATCAGCAAAAAAGTGTACCAGCACGAGTTTTTAACTCGTGCTAAACCAAAACGGTAGCTTTTAGCTACCTATTCGTCCAATTCAAAGCTATCTGGTAGTTAAAAACTACCAATTTGATGTGGTACGAGTTGAAAACTCATACCTGTTTTATAGTTTATTTGGCACTTTTGGGGACGAAAAAGAATACACTTGTTATTCTTAAATTCGACAAAATTGTAAATTACAGCATACTAACTAACTAGCAATCAAAGCTTTACACATTTAAATAAAAATAACAAAAATTTAATAAGAACATAAAATAGATATGGCAACAATTAATTTTGGCGGCACAGACGAAAAAGTCGTGATGCGTGAAGAATTTCCTTTAGAGAAAGCATTAAAAGTATTAAAAAACGAAACTATCGCAGCGATTGGCTACGGTGTTCAAGGGCCTGCACAGGCTTTAAATTTGCGTGACAATGGTTTCAATATCATCGTCGGACAGCGAAAAGGTGGCAAATCTTGGGACAAAGCAGTAGCTGATGGTTGGGTAGAAGGCGAAACGCTTTTCGAAATTGAAGAGGCTTGCGACAAAGGCACAATTATTATGAGCCTTTTGTCAGATGCTGGGCAGATTGAAGTTTGGCCACGCATGAAAAAGCATTTAACGGCTGGCAAAGCTTTATATTTTTCACATGGTTTTGCAGTAACTTATCACGAGCAAACAGGCGTTGTAGCTCCTGCTGATGTTGATGTTATTTTGGCTGCTCCAAAAGGTTCTGGTACAAGTGTAAGACGTTTGTTTTTGCAAGGAAAAGGCATCAATTCTAGCTATGCCATTTTTCAAGATGCAACAGGAAAGGCTTACGATAGAACCATTGCAATGGGTATTGGCGTAGGTTCTGGCTACTTGTTTGAAACGACTTTTAAGAAAGAAGTAACAAGCGATTTGGTAGGCGAAAGAGGCGTTTTGATGGGTGCTTTGGCTGGCATCATGGAGGCACAATACAACTTATTGCGTCAAAGAGGACACAGCCCAAGCGAAGCTTTCAACGAAACGGTAGAGGAATTGACGCAAAGTTTGATGCCTTTGGTAGCCGAAAATGGCATGGATTGGATGTATGCCAACTGCTCGACAACTGCTCAACGTGGTGCTTTGGATTGGAAAAATCGTTTTAGAGATGCGGTAGCTCCTGTTTTCAAGGATTTGTACGACAGCGTAGCAAGCGGCAATGAAGCGGCTATCACAATTGATAGAAATAGCAAAAGCGATTATCGTGAGAAATTGCAAGTAGAATTGGACGAAATCGGTAATTCTGAAATGTGGACGGCAGGGAAGCAAGTGAGAAAGTTGCGTCCGAATAAGTAAAATTCTGTTTTATTCTTAAACAAAAAGGCATTTCATCATAAAAAAGATGAAATGCCTTTTTTGTATTTAAAAACGAATAACAAAAATAGTTTCACTTGTTTTTTGTTTTTTAAGAGAATGTTATATATTTGTGAGGTGCATCATTAAAGCAAAAATGATTAAAGTTTATATGAAAAAAAAATTCGAAATAAGTTTAAAAGATAATGGTATTCACTCTCTAAATCGTGGTTTAGATACATTCAAGTTATATGAAAAAGAAAAAAAAGATTTTCAATTGAAAGAAGCAATAATGTTTCTTCATCATGGAATAGAACTTTTAATGAAACAAGTTTTAATTGAAAATTCAGGTGAATATCTAATTTATTCTGATATAGGAGATGTGACAATAAAGAAAGTAATCAATGCTAAAAAGCAGGGAATTAGTGTTTTTGACTTAGCTAAACCTCCTCATACTTCAACTTATTTAGAAGCGATTAGTAGAGTACGAGCATTTGTTGATATTTTAGAACTGGAAGAAAGTTTAGAAACAAGGTTAAAAGATTTGAATAAAATACGTAATAAGTTAGAGCATTATGCTATAAATATGGAAATTGGTAGAATTGAAAAATTAATCACACAAATTAGAAACCCATTGATAAAATTCTTTGAGGAAACAATTAAGGAATTTAAAGAGAAAGATGCCGAAAAAGTTAAAGAGAAGTGGGAAAATGTTTCTGGAGCAATTATGAATAGCTATATTTTTCAATTAATTCAAAAATTTAAGGGGCAAAAAATAGCAGGAGAATTGTTAGGGATAAAAGGAGAATTTCAACTGCCACACTTTAGAGAAACTTTTCGAGAAAAGAAGATCAAGTTTGGAAATAATTGTAGAATAGCAGATATTTTAGCAATAGATAATAAAGGAGAAAAATGGGTAATTGAAATTAGAAATGGAGTTTATCACAGCATTAAAAGTGATATAAATAGAGTGTTAAGTCTCTCAAAAATGGTAAATGGAATTCCGTGGCTCATTGTATTTGATGTTATCAATGAAGATACCAAGTTTTATGCAAAGGAGAGTGGAATACTTATAACAGATGTTTTTAATCTGAATGAGCTAGAAAAGATAATTTCAAAATAAAGTATTTGCCTTTTGTTGCTGATGATAACATGCAGCAACGGCAAGAGTTGTTGTTTTTTGAAAAAAATAAAAGTGTAATGTTTTATTTAAGTTTTGGTATAATTTAGGATGCAAAAAATGAAATCAATATTTAAAATATTAACTATTTCAGTAATTTTATTGAACTGTTTAAGTGCAAATAACAAGAAACATGACTACAAGTCAATGCTTGAATATTATCTTGAAACAAAGAAAATTGAATCAACTGCTAATTTCTTCGATTCAAGTTTTAATAATATGGAAGCTTTAGAAATCAAACTGCTGGACTATAAAATAAATTGGCGAAAAAAAGAGCGTGGTATTGAAATTACAATTGATGGACATACAATTAATACCGCAGATAAAGTAACTTTAAATCCTGTTTGGGGTTCAGGTGTTGATAGCGTAAATTTCGCTAACTTTTTGAAAGAAGTAAAAGTTTATGAGACTGCTCAATTAGTAGGTTTTGTTTTGACGAATACTCCTTGTACAGGGCTTGCATGCGATATAAATTACCAACTTATTTATGACTTAAAATCACAAAAAGAAAGCTATTTTGGGCGATTCAGAACAGGTTTTGAGTTTGAGTTATATCATTTCAATGCTGATGACTTTCCAGATTATTTAAGTAAAACGTTTTATGGAAGAAATGCACAACAAATCGATACTACCGAATTTGTGATGTATAGCCAAACAGAAAATGGCGATTTTCAACAATTTCAAACCGCAACACAAAGCAAATATTGGTTTAAACACATTTGTTCAGTATCTAACGATGACTTTGAGAATGAAAGCTTTGAAGAACATTGGGTAGAAAAAATAAATGTGTATGATAAATAAAGATGTTAGCCAACTTACTCCAGCTACTCTCGCTTTGAAATAAAAAAAATATTATAAAAAACATTTATTTGTTTTTCTGTGTCAGCAATTAGTTTTTAAGGTCTTTTTTTATCAAAAGTTTAAACATACTATTTTTATGGCCTTTTGAACTGAAAAATAGTATGTTTCCCCTATCAAAAAAGGTTTCTTTTGTTAAACCGAGAATAGCTGAACTTACTCCTTTTCCAACAACTCCTGCAAATACCCATTCAAAAACAAATTTGTAGGGTCGAGTTGTCGTCTGATGTCGCAAAAAGCGTTCCATTTCGGATATAGCTCGCACAAATCTTCTGCCTTCAAAGTATGCAATTTGCCCCAATGTGGACGGCCATTATGATTGCGAAAAATGCTTTCGAGTGCTGCAAAATATTTTTTATATGGCTTTCCTTTGAACACATGAACCGAAATATGAGCCGAATCTCTTCCATAACAAGGACTTAGATAAATATCATCACCTTTGATAAAACGATTTTCGGTCGGAAAATGCACCTGAAAGCGGTATCTATCAATACAATCAACGATTTCTTCGCATATATCTTTGAAACTTTCGAGCGGCACATTATATTCCATCTCATTAAATTTGACCAAACGAGGCATAGCATATACTTTGTGACTCCAATCCAATTTGTTGGTTTCACCTATCAAACTAGCTGACAATTTTGCGACCGAAGCCGACATAGCAGGCACAACACGAGTCATACTGCTTACTGCTCCCAAAACCATATTTTCAAGCACCAAATCATTCAAATAATTGACTTTTGTATAAGGCTTTACGGCTTCTTGTGAAATGTTACTGAATTTGTTTTGTACTGTTTTGGTATGCGGAAACCAATAAAACTCATAATTTCTATTGTTGGCGATATATTCATCTAAATTATTTAAACAAGAAGCAAAATTTTCTTTGTTGGACACAAAATGAAGCTTATAAGCTGGCACACATTGAATAGTTATTTTGCTGATAACACCCAAAGTACCGAGTGAAAGTTGAGCCGCTTTGAAAATATGTGGATTTTTTTCTGCGGAACATTCTAGCACTTCGCCGCTTGCCGTAACAAGGCTTAAACCGACAACTTGCGTTGGAATAATACCCAAATTAATACCTGTGCCATGTGTGCCTGTACCAATTGCACCAGCGATAGACTGCACATCAATATCGCCCAAATTTTCCATTGCCAAGCCATTTTCAAACAACAACTCGCCCAAATATTTTATTTTCGTGCCTGCATAAACCGTTGCTTGCTTTTTTTCGAGGTCAATGCTTTCGATGCCTTGATATTTGTCGAGCGATACCAAAGCCATTTGCGTTTCAAACAAAGGATTCCAAGAATGTGCCGAACCGATGATACGAATTTTGCGATTTTTAACCGCACATTTTTTGATTATTTTAACAATTTCGCTTTCGCTTGTTGGAAAATAAACTTTTTCTGGGGTAAACTGAACAATGCCAGACCAATTTTTCCACTTCTTTTTTGCTGTCATAGTTCTTTATAATGTTTTTGTGAATGCTTTCGTTATTTTCTTGTTGAAACCCATCATGTCTAAGAGGTTGTTTAAATTTTGTTTTTGATGCTGAAAAAGTTAGATTTTTTGCTCAAATTAATACTTTTTTAAGCCAAAGGATAGAATTTAAACAGCCTCTAAGCTAATTTAAAGTTTTTTCTTCAACAATAAGAAAAAAATGACTTATTTTTCTAGCCAAAAGAGTCAAATATAAAAAGTTGTGAACTCTTATTGTTTAGAAATAAGTCATTTCTTATAGCTTGAAAACTTATATGAATTTATGTTAGAAGGTGCTAAAACGAGCGAAAATAACTATAAACTACATTTTTTAAATAGGAAATTTTTCGCTCAAGGCGATACTGTCTAATGTTGAGCCGATTTCTTCCGAAATTTCACCAGCCAAAGAGATAGTAAAAATAGTACCTTTAGGTTTGTTATCGCTTACAACTATGCTTCCATTGTGATATTCGGTCAGTTGTTTTACCAAAAACAAACCTAAACCTGTGCCTTTCGTTTTGCGAGTATCTTCGCTGCCTACACGATAAAACTTGTTGAAAATACGTTTTTTATCTTCCTCAGGAATACCTACACCATTGTCTGCAACGCTAAAATAGGCTTTTTTATTTTTGTAAATCACGCCTATCTCAATTTCTGGGTCTTTAGGCGAATATTTGATAGCGTTTTCTATCAAATTGATAACCATAGAAGTGATAGCAATAGGGTCGCCTGTTATATAAACATCTTTTTGCACCGATAATTTGATAGGCACATTGCGACCAATACCATCTTTTAGTTTGCGAGTAGTTTCGGTAGCTACTTGCGAAAGATTGATTTCTTGTGTCGCAAAGCTGATAGATTGGTTTTCTATTTTGGCAGCCATCAATATGTTATCGACCAAATTTTTCAGTCTTTCCGTATCTTTTATTGCATTGTTTAGAAGGCGAGTACGCCATTTTTCTTCCAAATTTTTGCGATTCAACAAGGTTTCTATCGATATTTTTAGACCAGCAATAGGCGATTTTAACTCATGTGTAATTGATAACAAGAAGTTTCTTTGTTGTCTGTTCAACAACAATTCTTTTCTAATGCCAGAGTGAATTTGATAAGAACCCAAAACTAAGATAAGAAAAAATACAAATCCTTCACCAAAAATTTGGAACAATTCGGTTCTATATTCCTCTTCTATTTTTTCAGATGTAGGCGAGTTTTCATAATAACTTTTTTCTCCTAATTTTGAGAGTTCATAAGCAATTTCTTCTTTTTCGTGGCTCAATTTTCTAATAGTTTCAGCATTGTTGAGGTGCAAGATTGTCCACCAAATTGCTGCGGCAAATACATAAGCAACAAGAATGTAATAAATTGTTAGAGGCCTTAATATATTTTTCAGTTGTATCATATAAAAGAATACTTTTTTTAAACAAAAAGCTGCTAAATAAAATGTTTATTCTTGTTAGCAGCCTTTCAATATACATCAATTTAGAGATAACGCCAAACTTTTGTTCTGTTTATTTTTATTTCAAATCGTTTTCGTGCCACATTTTTGACCATACTTTTTTGCCCCATTTATTAATGATTTTCACCTCACAAAGTCGGTCTCCTTTTTCGCCTCTAATGCTAAAATGTGCAAAGTTGGGATACCAATATTTTGTTTTCTTTACTGCTAAAGGATTTTTAGGAGACGAAATTTTGAATGGAAAGTTGAGCGTTTCACTACTTATAGGCGAAGTTGTCACTTCATACAAATCATAAGTATCTGGGCGTTTTAGGCAATATAATTCGCTAACATGACGGTCGCCACTTACCCAAATGATGCCTTTGATGTCGTTTTCGGCAATAAAATCTAAGATTTCCTGCCTTTCTTTCGGAAACTGTTTGAAGCCTTCACCACCGCCATGTTCGCTCAAAAATTGCACACCAGACATCACAATTTTAAAAGTTGCTTTAGATTCTAACAAACTTTTTTTGAACCATTCCAATTGCTCTATTCCCAAAGTTGAACCATTTTTGTCGCTCAAAGCACTTTTATGATAGCGATTGTCCAATAAGAAAATTTCGGCATCTTGATAAGTAAAATTGCTAAAAACGCCTTTTGTGTCTTTTGTTCCATAAAAAGCATTACCCCAAAACTGTTGAAATAAGTCTAAAGTAACATCTTTTTGAGCATAATTTTTGTCGGCATTATTAGGGCCATAATCATGGTCGTCCCAAGTAGCATAGTTTGGGCGTGTTTTTATCAATTTGTTTACAGGCTTGTGCAAACGAGTATGAATATGTCGCCGCATCATATTGTTTGGATTGTCAAAATCATCATTTCGCAAATACGAATTGTCGCCAATCCAAACATTGAAGTCTGCATTTGTTTTTTGCATTTTTTTGAAAATTAAATTATTGATGCCAGGCTGCGACCAATATTTAAAAAAGTTATCGGCAATTTTGGTACAAGAACCTGTCAGAAATGAAAAATTCTCATAGTTATTTTGGTGAAAAGTTTTTATTTTTTGCTTTTCCACAAACACATCATTCAATTTGATATTGATAACATAAGTAGTGTTGGCTTCCAGATTTTCGAAGGTAAAAAGACAAGGAAAATAGCCATCTACCCAGTCGTTTCGATTGATGATAAGCTCTTTTTTTTGCAAAGCCTCACTACTATTTAAATCATATAAGTCCAAACTTACTTTTTGAGCATATTGTGTCATAAGCCAAACCGTAGTGCTATTTTCGGTGGTATGTGCTTGCATTAGCCCAGCCGCAATTTTGGTGTTTGCTGTTTGTGCCTGCAACAAATTGGCATTTTGAAGATTAAGAAAGAGTAAGGTAAAGATGAGTAAGCTTGAAAAAATAGTTTTTATGTGCTTCATTTTATTTGTGCTTGTTTTTTGTGTTTTTGTTGAATATGCAAAGCTACAATAATTGCAGTAAATAGCGAATGTTGACTCATAGATTTTTTTATTTCTAGCAAATGGATGAAACTTGGTAGTATTGGGTTTTTGTTTTTTTGTTAGAAATGTGATATATTTATTGTTAAAACGTTTCAAAATGAATAAAAATAATATATATCAAGGCAATTGCATATCGCTTTTTAGCCAAATAGAAGCGGAAACTATTGATTTGATTTATTTTGACCCGCCGTTTTTTACGCAAAAAAAACATAGTTTGCGAGCCAGAGATAATGCAAAAAAGTATGAATTTGACGATAGTTGGGCTTCATTAGAAGAATATTTGAGTTTAATCGAAGCGTGTTTGATAGCGTGTAAAAGGGTGTTGAAACCGACAGGGAATGTTTTTTTGCATTGTGATAAGGTGGCTTCACACTATTTGCGATTGTTGTTAGATAAAGTTTTTGGCAGGAATAATTTTAGAAGCGAAATTATTTGGAGCTATAAAAGATGGTCAAATTCTAAAAAAGGCTTGTTAAATTCGCATCAAAATATTTATTTTTATTCCAAATCTAAGGCTTTCAAATTCAATCAAATTTATAAAGATTATGCCGCTTCTACCAATATAGACCAGATTTTGCAAGAGCGAGAAAAAACTAAAAATGGCAAATCTGTTTACAAAAAAGATGCAAATGGAAAAGTTGTTTTAGGAAAAGCGAAAAAAGGTGTGCCGCTCACAGATATTTGGGAAATTCCATATCTCAATCCTAAAGCGAAAGAAAGAGTAGGCTACCCAACGCAAAAACCTGTTTTGTTATTGAAACAAATTTTGAAAATAGCTTCCGATAAAGGCGATATCGTACTCGACCCTTTTTGCGGAAGCGGCACGACTTGCGTAGCTGCAAAGGCAATGGATAGACATTATATAGGCTTTGATATATCAAACGACGCTGTTGAATTGTCTAAAAGAAGGTTGCAAGAAATGGTCATTACCGAATCTATTTTGCTAAAAAAAGGCAGAAGCAGCTACATAGAAAAATCTGAATTTGAAACGGCATTATTGAAAAGTATTGATGCGATTCCTGTGCAGAGAAATAAAGGCATTGACGGCTTTTTGAAAAGTCATTATGCAGGAAAACCTGTGCCTATTAAAATTCAAAGAGCCGATGAAACGCTTGAAAATGCTAAAGAAAAATTAGAAAAAGCAAGCAAAGGAAAAGGCTATCAACTGAAAATTTTAGTTCAAACAAAAGAAGAAACAAACAGCTCAATATTGTTTGGCATTAGTTATGATATTGAAATTATTAAAGCTAACCAATTGGAAATTGAGATTTTGAAACGGAAAATGGCTGTTATTGATAGAAGGTAATCTATTTTTTAGTTTTTTTGTTATCATTTTGATGAAAAAAATAATATATTTGTGCATGATAATTTAATTGTTATAACTGAAAACTAGAAAAATGTATAAACTTATTTTACTACTCAAATGTCTATTGCTTTTTCAATACTGTTTGGCTGATGAAATCACATCGCAGCAAATATTTAGTGAAATACAATCTGTTACGGCTTATTTGAATAATGCTGAAATACAAAGAACTGAAACTATTGACATTCCAACAGGAAAATCTGAAGTAGTTTTTGAAAACATCTCATCTAAAATTTTGGATAAAGGCCTGAAAGTTTCGATAAGTAATGATGTGAAAGTATATGCGGTGTCGATAGCTAAAAATGAAGGAGAACCGAAAAAGAGCAAAATAATGCTCGAATTGCAAGATAGCTTACTTCAAATTGGAAACAGACAATTACAAAGCAAGCTGAGATTGGCAACCTTCAAAAAAGAATTGGAATTTTTGGTACTAAATATGAAAGTGCATAACAATTCAAATATTACATTTTCAAAAATTGATGAAGCACAAAAGTATTTTTCAAAAAAGGTAAATGGCGTTGAAGAAAAAATTTTGAAAGAAGAAAAAGTATTGGAGAAGCTCACAGCGAGGCATCATTTTTTTCTGGAAAAAAACAAGAAAGCAGGCCAAAAAGCAAATGAAACCAACTCAAAAGTAAAAATTATTGTTTTGAGCGATAAAGCTACAACTTGCTCTATTCAATTGCGATACTTGGTGTCTCATGCACTTTGGAAACCCTTGTATGCGATGAGAGCAACCGAAGGCAGCGACATAATTCAGGTAGATTACCAAGCACAAATTTTTAATAATACAGGCGTTGATTGGAATGACAAACCTATCACTTTGGCGATATTAGATTCGTCTGATGATGTAGTGAAACCAGATTTGGAAATATGGGCTTTAGATGGTGATGATTATGATTATTCGGACAATAACAACTCTTGGTCACGAAAAAAGAATAAGAAAAAAGAAAAGGAAACAGAAAAAGATGGCCTTGAATACGATATTTTGGAAATAGATGATTTGAGTACAAGGTTTGAATTGTCGGATTTGCACACGATTCCTTCCGATTCGATACCGCATTTAATTGATGTAGCTAGTTACGAAAAGCCTGTTGAGTATTATAGCTTATCGATACCAAAAGTTAAAAATGGTGCTTATTTGATTGCTAGAATAAAAGATTGGGAAAATTTGGGACTGATGGATGGCATTGTGCATCTGTATTATAACAATAGTTATCAAGGTTTTTCAAATTTGGAAACGCAACATATTAATGATGTGCTAGATATTTCGCTAGGCCGTGACAATTCTTATACGGTTTCTAGGCGAAAAATAAATAGCAAGAGCAAAAAACGCTTGTTAGGTTTCACTATTGAGGAGAAAATGACTTATGAAATTATGATAAGAAATAATAAAGACGAAAAAGGAGACTTGCAAATCATCGACCAAATACCTATTTCGACAAGCAAAGATGTAGAAGTAAAAATAACGGACATTAGCAATGCTACGCTAGAACCCTTGACAGGCGAACTGAAATGGGATATTCGTTTGAAACCTAACGAAGTGAAAAAAATGGAAATAAAGTTTACGATTAAGTATCCAAAAGGAAAAAAACATAAAATCAGATACAATAATCATAGGTATTTTTCGCCTAGATATTTTTAAAATAATTATTTGAAATGCTATAAACACATCATGAAAGAACTACTCAAAATTATTGATGAAATTGTTAAATATGGTTTAAAACCAGATATTGCAATTCAAGATAAAGAAAGAGATTTAGAAAAATACTTGGTAATGCTATATGCTAAATATTTTGAAGTGCAATGTGAAAATGATGATGCAGATTGTAGAGATTGTAATACAAAAAAAATGTTTCCTGATGTAATCGAAAATGTAAAGCGTAATTTTAAAGATTTTGGCTACTATTATACTGTACTAAATGCTGACAAAGTATTGCAGGAAGCCGAAAATGGAATAGGCGATGCTATAGACGATTTATCAGATATAATTTATGATTTGCTAGAAATAAAATGGCGAAAAGAAAATACTAGCGAAAATGATGCTTGCTTTTACTTTAAGCTTCTTTTTTATGGTCATACTCAACAGCATTTGCTAGATTTATTGAATTATATGAAAAGTAAAGACGCTTAAATTTTTTCGTGAAAATAAGGTGGTAGGCATTTTCAAAATGCCTACCACCTTATTTTTCTATTATTACCAATTAAAATTTTGTGAATAAAGGCTTAATGCCTTTATCTTTTGTTTGTTAAAATAACAAAATACATTTCCTAGTTTTCCACCAAAGCAAACACATATTTCTTCGCCAAAAAAGTCTGCAACAAAGAGCGAGCAATCATAAAAGTCGTCAAGGCCAGCCACAAAGCATGATTTCCGAGATAAGGCTCTAGCAAAAAATAAACAGGCAAATAAAACAACACCGTAGAAGCCACCATAGTATTTCGCATCGCAACGGCAGCCGTAGCACCAATATAAATACCGTCCCAGATGTAAGCCGACATACTCACTATCGGTAGCAAAATGAGCCACGGCAAATAAGGACTTGCTTGTGCTATAATATCTTGATTTTCAGTAAATAATAAAAGCAATTTTTCGCCCATAAGAGCATAAACAATTGTGGCAGAAATGGCCAACACAAAGCCAGCACGAAACGAATAATAAATACTTTGCTTTAGCTTTTCGCTATTTTTCGCACCAATATATTTTCCTACCAAACTTTCGGCCGCAAAAGCAAAACCATCGGTAAAATAAGACATGAGCATCAAATATTCTAGCAAAATCTGATTGGCCGATAAAACCGTATCGCCAGCTTTGGCAGATTGCAAAGTGAAAAATGCAAAGGTGATGAGGAGAAAAAAAGTGCGTATGAAAATGTTGGAATTGACAGCGAAAAAGTGTTTAAAATTGGCGATTTGCCAAAGCAATTTCTGCTCGAAATGGGAGAGGAGGGCCGTATATTTTTTTAGAAAAAGAAAAACTGCTAAACCCAAACCTGTATATTGTGCCAAAACGGTGGAATATGCTACACCTTCGGAAGTCATGCCGAGCAAATAGACAAATATTATGCTAAAAACGATATTTATTAGATTGATAGTCAGCATGACATACATCAAATATCGTGCGTTTTGCATACCCAAAAACCAGCCATTGAAAGCATACAAAGCGATAGTTGCAGGAGCTGCCCAAATTCTGATTTGATAATATTGCTTCGCCAAAAACTCTACTTCTGCACTTCCTTCTACTAGCCAAAACGCAAATATTTCCAATGGTTTTTGCAAACACAAAACGAAAATTCCCAAACTTATAGCCACTAACAAAGCTTGAGCCAACAATAAAATGATGTTTTTATCGTCTTTTCGGCCATATGCTTGAGCGGTAAGCCCTGTTGTTCCCATTCGCAAAAAGCCGACATTCCAATAAATGAAGTTGAAAATAACACCACCAACTGCTACTGCACCCAGATATTTTGGGTCGTTGAGGTGTCCCATCAAAATGGCATCTACCATAGAAAGCAAAGGAACGGTAATATTGCTTAGAATGTTTGGAATGGCTAAACGCCAAATTTCTTTTTGCATAGTTTTTATTTTTTCCATAAAAAAAATGACACATTCATAAAATGCGTCATTTTCAATGAGTTGATTTTTTTAAGGCTTTTTTACTGAAAAATAGTATGTTTTCCTTGCCAAAAAAAGCAAAGTAACTCATGCTGAATAGTTACAAAAATGTTACTCTTTTACAAAAGTTTGCCTTGCCCAAACATTTTTTATCGGCTCATTTACATCTGTCATAAACAATAATCTTGCATATTCTCCTTCTGTCCAGCTTTTCACAAAATTGGTATAATATGGACTTCCTGGATTACCAGATTGGCCGCCCGGATAAATGCCAAATGCAGTAGGCTTGTCTTTATCCAAAGAAACAATCATTCGCCACGACGGCCCTTGCTTACCTTTCATGGCATTCAAAATACCTTTGTAACCACCTATCGCTAAATTTTCTAGACTAAAAGGATTAATCCGTGCCAAATGTTCTATTTTCGAACCTCGATAAGTCGCCCAATTTGTGCCTCCTTTTTTGGCAGCTTCAACATAGAAATCAGCAATGGCTGCTCGAAAACTTGTTTGTACAATCTCTTTTGCTGTTTCTTTTTCTGGCGTTTCCTTAAAATCTATCAGTTCATGTTTTGGTTGCGTAATCAATAGTTGTGTTGTGACATAGCGGTTTGGAAAAACCATAGGCGTTCCTTTTGGCATTTCGAGTTCGTCCCAAAGTTTTCGATGCACTTTTACCCAAAAAGCTTCATAAATAGAAGGAGCTTCGAGCTTGGCATCGTTCATAAAATTCCATGTTTTTAGTGTGTTGTAAGCCTTTTTTTCTATTTCCGACAATTCCATCGTTTCCAAATAACTCAACAATGTTGGCATAGCTTCGGCAGCTTGCAAATTATAATTATCGGTTTGCAGACGTTTCATTTCTTCTTTTGTTGCTTGCTCCATCATCGTCAATTGCTGATTGAGCCTCCTGTTTCTATAATATTCGAGTACCAAACCTTGATAATAATAAGGATAGCTTCGGTCAGTAGCATGTTGATTGGCCGAACTCACAAAACCACGTTCTGGATTTACAGCATGAGGATTGTGTGCTTGCGGAATATAGCCTTGCCATTCATGCACAGGATTGTTGGCATCTAACGCAAATTTACCTTGCTCTTCCCAAAGTAGCGGAAATTTGCCCTGCTGCCATAGTGCGATAGTGCCAGAGTTGTCGGCAAAAACGAAATTTTGGCCAGGACATTCAAAATATTTTATAGCTGCTAAATAGTCTTTATAATTTTTTGCCTTGTTGAGATGATAAAATGTCAATAATTCATTTGAAGGGTCGTGTGCTTTCCATCGCAAAGACATATTGTGTTTGTGATGCAAGCTATCTTCATAAGCAATAGGCCCCAAATGTGTATAGGTTACCGTATCATATACACTTTGAGCATCTCTAACCTGTATGCGTTCTATTCTTTTGTTTGCTTTTCGCCATTTATTGTTGTAGAGATATTGTCTTTTCTTTTCATCTTTAAACTTTGTGACATACCAATCTTTCACATCACGGCCAGAGTTCGTAATTCCCCACGAAACATCTTTGTTGAAACCGATAATAACATTTGGCGAACCAGGCAACGAAACACCATATACATTCATAGTAGGAGAATGCAATTGGATTTCGTACCAAATAGAAGGCAAACCAAGACTTAAATGTGGGTCGTTGCACAAAATAGGATAGCCAGAAGCCGTTTTTTTGCCTGCCAAAGCCCAATTGTTACTGCCGATATCTGGTGGCGATTGTCCAAAAATCTCATGCTGAATCAAATCTGTATTTTCATATCCCAACTTTGCACCTGTACTATCTGGCTTTTGCGTAGGCTCAAAATCCCATGATGTGCCAACAGGAATAACAGGGTCTTGGCCTTCTGCCATATCTGGAAACAACAAATTGAAATGTTTTTTGCCTAAAACTTTTCGTGCATTGGTCATCTGCATATCTCGCTCATTGCCTGTCAGCTTATCAGCCATATACTTGAGCAAAATAGCACTTTTCAGCAGAGTCCATTTTTCGGGAGCATAACCAAGAAGTTTGTATTCCAAAGGATAATCTTTGGGTTCTAACTGTTCGATATACGCATTGACACCAGCAGCATAAGCTTGCACTACTTTATTTGAAAGCGTATCATCTTTAAAGTGGTTAATAGCTCGCTCCGCCGCAAAAACCATACCTTTTCGCCTTTGCTTTCTATCAAAATCAATGCCTTTGCTACCCACAATTTCGGAAAGCCGTCCTGCCGCAGCATGTGTTTGAAATTCCATTTGCCAAAGTCGATGATAAGCTGTAACATATCCTTGCAAAAAAAATAAATCCTCATCATTTTCTGCAAAAATATGAGGCACAAGCCGCTCGTCAAATACAACAGTAGCAGGTGATTTTAGCTGTGGCAATACCATTTTAGATTTAATATTTGGCTTTTGAGTTTCTGCATTTTGCCAAAATCCCGTAAAAGGATTTAAAAAGCCACCTAAAGGAGGTAGCATTTCAGCAGGTGTATCGTGAACTAATCTATTGATGACGGGCAAAGTTACAAGACGATTATTAAACAATTGCACCCACATAATTGTGATAAGTAGAGATATAAGAAATTTTATAATTTTCATTTGCGATTATTTGTCAGAAACTGTTGCTGCTAAACAGTTACCATAAATTTAGTGTTTTGAGTAAAGGCTAATATAGGTATTTCGAGTGTAAAACTTATAAAATAGCCTGCCGAATTTTCAATAATTTTTCCAACATTTCTTCCATTTTATCTAAAGCTAACATATTAGCACCATCAGATTTTGCGGTTTTTGGGTCGTGATGTGTTTCTATAAACAAACCATCAACACCAACAGCTATGCCAGCTTTTGCAATCGTTTCTATCAAATTTGGCAAGCCACCCGTTACACCAGCAGTTTGGTTAGGTTGTTGTAAAGAATGCGTGCAATCTAAAATAACAGGTACATCAAACACTTGCATTTGTGGTAAAGAGCGAAAATCTACGACCAAATCTTGGTAGCCAAATGTCGTTCCTCTTTCCATGAGCATCACTTTTTCGTTGTCGGATTGTCGCACTTTTTCTACTGCAAAACCCATGCTTGCTGCCGACATAAATTGTCCTTTTTTGATACTTACCACTTTTTGAGTTTTGGCTGCTGCGACCAATAAATCTGTTTGTCGGCACAAAAAGGCTGGAATTTGCAAAATATCGACATACTTAGCAGCTATTTCTGCTTCTTTTGGCAAATGAATATCGGTGGTGACAGGAATTTGATAAGTTTCTCGCAATTTGCCCAAAATTTTCAAGGCTTTTTCATCGCCAATGCCTGTGAAAGAATCGAGGCGAGAGCGATTTGCTTTTTTATAAGAGGCTTTGAAAATGTATGGTATTTGCAGTTTTTCAGTGATGTTCATCATTTTTTCGGCAATACGAAAAACCATTTCTTCACTTTCTACGGCACAAGGGCCTGCTATGAGAAAAAAATTATTGTTTGCTAAATGCTTGATATTTGGAATGTGTGATAATGTCATGTTTTTAAGTTTTTTTCTAAAATGGCTGTAAAATTAAACAAAAAAATGATGCTAGAATTGTTTGTTTGCATTTTTCTTTTACTTAGAAAAATAGTATATATTTGCTAGGCGAGTTCTAAACAAAAAATAGTATTAAAAATTAACCAATGGAAAAAAATATTGAAGTTTATTTTATTTTTGCCGATAAGGATAAAGACGATTGGACTGAATTAAAAACACATTTAGACTCAATAAAAGCTAAAGATGTGGAGATAAAAAGCAATTTGGATATTTCGGCAGGTGCTGTTGTGTATAAAGAAATAAAAGCAAATATTGAAAGTTGCGATATACTTTTGGTAGGCATAAGTAGCAATTTTATGTCGAGCATGATGTACAAAAAAATGGAAAAGCTTATTTTTGATACTACTTTTTTCAACAATGCTCTTTTAGTACCAATTTTATTAAAAAATTGTGATTTAAGAGGCTTTAAAGATATAAATGCGTTGCCCAATAGATTTGTCAGTGAATATCTCCAAAAAAATAATGCCTTTTACGAAATTTCTAAAGGTGTGCAAAAATTGGTTGATGAATGCAGAAAAGGAGCAACACGCAATATTTTGAAATCGCAAATACAAGGTTTTATTCAAGATTTACAAAAGCAGAAAAAGGAATTGGAAACGCAAAAAAAGGATTTAGAGGAGCAGAAACAGGAAGCAAGAATATTGTTAAGTGAGGCTACAAAATTAAAAACAATACTTGAAAAAAAGGTAAAGAAAGTGATTGAACCTTATGAAAAAACGATAGCAAGTTTGGAGGAAAGGCTGCAAGAGCAAGAAAGGAAAATGAAAAGATTGCAAGATGGTATTGTTCCTTTATATCGCTTTTGGAGTGAAAGAAAATCTGACCATCATTTTACTATTGGTTCTAAGGAAATTGAGAACTTGAAAAAGGATGCAAGTTATCAATTTGAACATATTGAATGTTATGTTTTGAATCGCAAAATAACATAAAAAGTAAAAAGAAACGATATTTCTAAAAAATATTCAATTAAAAACAAGGAGAAGGTGTGATAGGTAGGGTGTCGATTTTGGTGCTATTTTTCTTATAAACATTCGCCCCATTTTTGGTTGATAAAGGGAAGACGTGACAGGTTTTAAAAACCTGTCACGTCTAAAATGTATAAAAACAATTATTTAAAAAATAAAAACACCAATAGTGACCAAATACAAAGAAAATTTATTGCCAAATACTTATTATCACATCTACAATCGCACAAACAATAAAGAAGCGATGTTTAGAAGTGCTGAAAATAGACGTTATTTTCTTAAAAAATATGCTGATTATCTTTATCCGTATCTAAAAACGTATGCTTATTGTTTGATGGACAATCATTTTCATTTGCTCGTGCAGGTAAGAAGTGAGAAAGAAATTGTGCAAGCTATTCAAGCAAAATCGCTAGATGAAAGAAAAAAAATTGAAATAACATATTTGAAAATATCTGAAGACGTGACAGGTTTTCAAAACCTGTCACGTCTAACAAGCCACAGTTTTACACATAATTTAGTAGCTAAACTATTTCAAGATTTTTTTAATTCTTACACCAAAGCTTTCAACAAAATGTATGAAAGAAGCGGCAACCTTTTCAATCGTCCTTTTAAGCGTGTAGCTGTAAAAGACGATAGCCATTTTACACAACTGATTTACTATATACACGCCAATCCTTGCCACCATAAAGTAAGACATAGTTTTAAGGCTTACAAATGGAGTTCTTACACTAGCTTTCTATCCGACAAACCTACTTTACTAGACAGACAAGCAGTTATAAGCTGGTTTGGACAGCTAAAAAGTTTTGTTGCTTTTCATGATAGACCACAAGATTTTGGAGAAATAGATTATATACTTGTAGAAGAATAAGTATGTATTATAACAAAAAAAGTAAAAAGCAACTAACTTACTTCCAGCATCTCAAACTGCTTAACTGCTAAAAAGCATATTAATCAAACTTTATGGATTAAATATGGTTGAAGCACTTAAAATATCAAAATAAGCGTTGTATTTTAAGGCTTTACAAACCGTAAATTTAGCAATCTGTTTTTAATTAAAAATATACAGCAATGAAGTATTTTATTATTCCTTTTCTTCTCTTATTTTTCAGCCTACAACAACTTCAAGCACAGCTTCGTGCTATGGTCGATGCTCCTTTAGATACCGCTGCCGTTGATGTTTTTAATCAGGCAGATATCGAAAAAATTACAGAACAAGTGCTGGCAGAAAACAAAGAATTGGAAGAACGGTTAGCCAATCTGGAAAGCAATTTAGCATCGCAAAAAGATGTGATTAAGGTGTTGACAAATGCTAACAAAATACGTTATGAAGCTTCTGTTAGCACTTTGTCGCAGCGATATGATGCTGGAGAACGTATTATTTATCACATTATCAAAGAAACCAACCAATTTAATCTTTCGTTTAGCCAGTTGTTGTTGCAAAATGAATTTTCGTATCTCTCTGACCCAACGAGCTATCGAGTGTTCAACAACTCGCTAGACAAATCTATGGATTTGTTGAGAGACCGAAAAATGATGCAAGGTACAGGAACAGATATTATTAATATGTTGCCGATGCTCAACAATCCTATTATCTCGACAAGTGTTTCGATGGTGTCATTCTTTTTGGCAAATTATCACAAAAAAGGCAAAATGAAAACTGATGCTTTACACGAATTGAGTTGTGTGTTAAATTATACAAATCAAGTGAAAACAGAATACCAATTGATAGCTTCTCACTTGCAGCATTTAAATAGCAGGCTCGAAGCATTTAGAGATGCGTCTAAAGGTTTTTTAGGTGAATATCTCGAAGCAATTGACTATGAAGGTGGTTATCAGCAATATATACATGATAAAAATAACTTACCTTATGATTTTATGAAGCGAAAACGTGGCGATTTTTTCGGTGATTTGAAAGTAGATGTCGATAATGTGGGCATTATTCGGTACGAAACGAGCAAAGACGACAATGTATTGTTTTATATCGAACAGGTAAAATTTTATTTAAATGAATATCAATTGTTGTTGATTGAAATTGATGATTTTATCAAAAATTATGAAAAATTTGTGGCTTCGCAAAAAAATAACAGCAACGATATTTGCCCTACTTTCAATAATGAAACAGCGTTGGTTTTTGACCGCATAAACAAGCAGTTGGCTATCGTAAAAGATAACTTTAAGATTGTATATGTAGAAAATCGTATTGATAAAAATTCTAAACGCATTCTTTTTGGCTTTTAAGGCACTATTGATTTAAACAACTTGACAATTAAAACGCATTTCTATAAAAAAATACCGTTATATTTCTCCTAAAAAAATCTAAAGGCCATGAGAAATGCTATATTTGTAATCTGTTGTTTTTTTGTTTTTCAGCTATCTACTTTTGCTTCCATAGAAGTGACCAAAACCTACAAACATACACATATCAATGTATCATTGTACTTCAACCACGATTTTATTGACAAAGAATTGTGGTATTATGATGCTGTTAGCCAGTTGTTGAATAGTTATATTTACAAAAAAATTAAAGCAAAAGAATGGAAACGAAAAAAAATAGAATTGCATTTATATGCTTCTACCTCAAACCGTCAGAAAATAGTAGAATTTAAGAATAATAAGCGAAAATATAATATTCATTTAAAAAAATATGCAAAAATAGCTGATTTAGTAAAATTTATACATTATATCCATTTGCAAAATGTGGCTACTTTGAAAAGTGATTTTGAAAACATAAATCAACAAACAAATTTAAAAGCATTTAAAAGCATCATAAACAAAAGAGTAAACTATGTTGATTTATCTTTTTTTCAAGATAAAAGCATTAGCGTTTTTAAACTAGACGATTTGCAGATTATTTATGAAAACGACAAAATGTATTATGAGTTTTATCATCGAAAGCTAAAAAAATTAGAAGCCGATTTTCCAGAACCTGTAAGAATTGGTAGTTGTTATGTTTTGACAAGTGGCTATACTACTTATATTTATCGACATGGCTTGCGTATTAACCAGGCGAAAATCAAGAAAAAAGAGGAGGCTACTCGTTTTGCAGATTATACTTTGGAAGTAGCAAATGATTGGGTAAATTTATATATGCTAGGTCGCCCTATTTTGAGCTATCAGCTATCAAAAAATGAATTTTGCCAAATAAAATACAATCCAAAAGCTGCTGCAAAAATATTTCCAAGTCGTTTATAATGATAGCTATTGTCAGGAAATAAGGCTTTTTTTTCGCTAAAAAATAGCTAAATTGTTGTACTTTTGTAAAAGCCCAAAAATGTTTCCAAATTCACTTTTTTCATCACTAAGTGCCAAGCATTAATTAAACATAATCTGTTTGATTTGCCAACATATTGAAAATTAAGATGTTAGCTTTCGCAAATAGGCAATTTATTTTTAATGTTTCACTAAAAAAGAATATTTATATGCAACAAATATTAAATTCTCAACATTTCATGCAGCTCGAAGATAAATATGGAGCTCATAATTATCACCCACTTCCTGTTGTTTTATCAAGAGGCGAAGGAGCTTATGTTTGGGACGTAGAAGGAAAAAAATATTATGATTTTTTATCTGCATATTCTGCTGTAAATCAAGGACATTGTCACCCTAGAATCATTCAAGCATTGACAGAACAGGCCTCTGTTTTGACGCTTACTTCTCGTGCTTTCTACAATGATATGCTTGGCCAATACGAAAAATATATCACAGATATGTTGGGTTTCGACAAGGTTTTGCCTATCAATACAGGCGTAGAAGCGGTAGAAACGGCTATGAAATTGTGTAGAAAATGGGCCTATGAAGTGAAAGGCACGCCACTAAACAAAGCCAAAATAATTTTCGCTTCAGGCAATTTTCATGGTAGAACTTTAGCGGTTATTTCGGCTTCTACCGACCCAGATAACAAAAAATTTGGCCCTTTTATTGGTGGTGTTGGCATTATTCCCTACAATAATTTGGACGCTTTAGAGGAGGCTTTGAAAGACCCAGATGTGGCAGGTTTTATGGTAGAGCCAATTCAAGGTGAAGCAGGCGTAGTTGTGCCAGATGATGGTTATTTGAAGAAAGCAAGCGAAATGTGCAAAGCTGCCAATGCTTTGTTTATCGCTGATGAAGTACAGACAGGTTTGGCTCGAACAGGACGTATGCTTTGCTGCGATTATGAAGATGTGAAACCAGACATTTTGGTATTGGGCAAAGCTTTGTCGGGCGGTGTTTTTCCAGTATCGGCGGTGTTGGCCAACGACGAGATTATGTTGTCTATCAAACCAGGTGAGCATGGTTCTACTTATGGCGGAAATCCTTTGGCTTGCCGAGTTGCGATGTCTGCTTTGCAGGTGTTGGTCGATGAAAAACTGGCTGAAAATGCGTTTCACTTAGGCAATATTTTGCGGAAAGAATTGCGTGCTTTGCCTACCGATTTAATTCGATTGGTACGAGGAAAAGGCTTGCTCAATGCTATCGAAATTGATACGGACGAAAGCTCGCCTTTGGCATGGAATATTTGTATGAAATTGCGTGACAATGGTTTGTTGGCAAAACCAACACATGGCAATAAAATTCGTTTTGCTCCGCCTTTGGTTATGACAGAAGAGCAGTTGTATGACTGTATTGATATTATTGGAAAAACAATTAAGAGTTTTTAATCTTTTGTTTAAATTTTATTTTTAAGAAAAAAAGTTTTTAGCTATATGTTTTTTAGCTAAAAACTTTTTTTATGCCATTTTTGCAGCTTTCAATTTAACATTAATGTCAAAATATTAAAAACAAAATGCTTGTGTTTGTCAAAAATATTTTAAATACTTACCTTAACAAAGTTATGTATTGAAGTAAAGTTAAGGTATTGTTTTTCAATGAGTGCCAAGCACTATTTAATAAACAGTTTATTCGTTGCTAACGCATTGATAATCAAGGTGTTGGCTTGCACGAGATGTCATATTAGCTTTATCGAGGTACTTACTTTCATTTTTTTAATTGTTTTTACTTATCTATTAAACAATATAATGGTTGTATCTGACGAGTTATTTCTACTGATTTCACTATTGAAACAAAGCGAAAAGCGATATTTCAAAATTTACTCTTCCAATCATGTGAAAGGTAAAAAGAACAATTATGTCAAGTTGTTTGAAGCCATCGAAAAGCAAGATAAGTATGATGAAAAAGCTTTGTTAGAGCAATTTAAAGATGAGGTTTTTACAAAACAATTTTCGGTCACAAAAAATTATTTATACAATTTTATACTAAAAAGTTTGCGGTCTTACTATTCTGGCCAAGACATTTCTTCTAAAATAAATAATGGCTTAGAATCTGTAAAAATTTTGTATGATAAAGGCTTGTATAAAAAAAGTATTAAAATATTAAAAAAGGTAAAAAAGCTGGCTCGCACTTACGAAAAATATGAACAACTACTAAATATTTTGGATTGGGAAGGCGAAATTATGTTGCGGCATTTGAGCGTTGAAAAATTGAAGGTGTATCGAACAAAAGCTAGAAAAGAAAGTGCCGAAATCATTGCTATTATTCAAAACAAAAATCAATTGCGGCTTTTGAGCGACCAAGCTTATGACTTGTACCGAAATTATATGATTGCACGAAGCACGGAACAATTGTCTAAATATGCCGAAATTTTGGAACATGAGCTGTTGCAACACTCCGACAAAGCTCTTTCTTTTCAGGCCAAATGGAGCTACAATAATATATATGGTATTTATTATACGACACAAGAAGACTACGAAAAAGCATGTTTGTATGATGAATTGCAATTAGAATTGCTAGAACAATATCCTCACATAAAATTGGCTGACTTAACAAAATACATAAAGCTACTCAATAATTTGTTGGACGATTATTTAGGTTTAAAAAGATTTGATGATTTTTTGACCACCTTGCAAATGATGCGACAAATTCCTATACAATATTCTAGCCAAATTACGCACTCGCAAGAAGGTTTGATTTTTGAAACCACTTATGAACTAGAATTATCCTATTATTTGAGTTCTGTGCAATTTGAAAAAGGAATTGCTTGCGTACCAGCCATCGAAAAAAATCTGAAAAAATTTGAAAACAGCATACTATTCGAGTTTCGAACTAGCATTTTGTTTGCGATAAGCAAGTTGTATTTTTATACAGGAAAACTCGAAAAAGCTTCCGATTGGGTGCGACGCATTGTTTTTAATGACAAACCAAGTCCTGCCGACGATTTGCTTTGTTTTGCTCGTTTGTTAAATCTTTTGATTCACTACGAACTCAATAATCATGTGTATTTGTATTCGGAAATAAAAACAACAAAACGTTTTTTGGCCAAGAAAAAACGCTTATATGAAGTGGAAAAAGCAATTTTGAAATATTTGAGCAAATTGATAAACATTCGCTACCAACACAATAAAAAAGATTTGTATGTTCAGTTTCGAGAAACTTTAAAACAAATTATTGATAAGCCTTTTGAACAACATGCCGTTTCGTATCTAAATATTATTCATTGGCTCAATGCGAAAATTGAGAACAAAGATATTGCTGAGATTATGCGAGAGCAGAAGAAATTGGAGGGATAATGAATTTGTTAGTCAATTGTTTTGCATGATTTTTTGATGTAAATAACAGTATGTTTTTTTTGCAAAATAAGATTGTTTTAGATGTTTTTTTTTAAGAAAAAAGCTTAGTTAAAGTTTGTAGTTTTAAAAGTAATATCTTAATATTGCACGATTTCGTTTAAAACAATAGATGTTTTGATGAGTTGCTGAAAAATGTATTGAGGTAGAAGAAATATGTTTTACATGTGAATTGTTACTAAAGGATTACTTTCATAACAATTTACATATTTGTTTGTACAGTTCAGTCATTGTTAGAGCATAGTGATATAAAAACGATTTTGATTTATACTCAGGTTAGCAATAATTTGATACCATAAATTTCTGGAATTATAAAAAATATTATTTAAATCAAAATGCGAAACTCTTAGGACAAAAAATCCTAGTTGGCAATAATTGTATGATAAAAAAAATAAATGTATTGATTTTCAGCTTGTTCTTTAATGTCATAGTTTTTGGACAAAATATACAAAGCTGGAACACTCTTAATATTAAAGGTAAAATTTCCAGCAAATGGACTATCGCTATGGAACCTGAAGTGCGATATTCTGACAAGCAAGAATATTTTCATTTAGATGTCGGCTTAGTCTATAAAATAAACAAGAAGCTAAAAATTGGAGGGTATTATAGAGAAATATTTGAAATCAAAAGTGAAGGACGAGTTCATGAAGTGAGACCACATATTGATGTATTTTACAAACCAGTTAAATCATTCAGTGTAAGGGTTCGTAACGAATATCAGATTAAAGAATTTTCTGATAATATTTGGCGAATCCGTGTTAGACCGACATATAGCTATGCTATAAATGATTGGTTTATTCCTTTTGTTCAAACAGAGCCATTCTTTTCTCTCAAAGGTTTTATTCGCAACAGATTCAATATCGGGCCTGGCTTCGTGTTTGGCAAACTTTGGCTAAAACCAGGTTATATGCTACAAACAGATATTAAAACTGATGGCATTAAACAAACTCATATCGTTTGGATAAATACAGGACTAAAGTTTTAAAGTAAATAATTTTTAAACATATTATTTTTTCGAAAAATAGTATGTTTAAAAACTAAGCTCTTGAATCATTCAAGCGATAAAAAAACAAAAATGGTATGAGCTTTCTAAAAGCAGAATGGAGAAAACTTGCAATTGCTAATTACATAATTGATAAAGATTTACTGACCAAATACATTCCTGCTGGAACAGAATTAGACTTATGGAATGGCAACTGTTATGTGAGTTTAGTTGGATTTATGTTTGTCAATACTAGATTATTAGGACTTCGAATTCCGTTTCATACAAATTTTGAGGAAGTGAATTTGCGATTTTATGTTAAGCGTTTCGAAAATGGAGTATGGAAAAGGGGAGTAGCATTTATCAAAGAAATCGTACCAAAACCAGCTCTGACTTTTGTTGCAAATAGCGTTTACAATGAAAACTACGAAACATTGCCGATGAAACATGTTTGGAGTACCGAAAATGGCGAAAGAATCACTCAGTATAAATGGAAAAAAAATAATAAATGGAATTTCATAAAAGTAAAATCTAGTATCGAAAAATTTAAAATTGAAGCAAATAGCGAAACAGAATTTATTACCGAACACTATTGGGGCTATGCAAGAGTAAAGAAATATAAATCGAACGAATATGAAGTGACACACCCTAAATGGGAGGTATTTGAAGTGAGTGATTATGAAATTGATATTGATTTTGGCAATGTATATGGGCAAGAATTTGAATTGCTCAATTCGACCAATCCAAGCTCAGTAATGTTGGCAGAAGGCTCTAAAATAACGGTAGAAAATAAAAGAACAATAAGAACAAAACAATAAAGCAAACGGTTATAAACGATATGCCGAAAAATACTTGATTGCCTATATTCAAATTTAAGGCGTGTTACATCTCTTCTTATCAGAAAATAAAGAAAAGGTAGAAGGCACTTTTAAAGTGCCTTCTACCTCGAAAATCATTTATATAAAAAACTTATTCTACTCCTCAAACTCAAAAACTCCAATATCCCACGGCTCATCACGCTCATGGCCTAGCAAATCAGGATTTGGAATCAAGGTATTAGCACCTGCTGTCAAACCAACATCTGTTTGCCCAGCATCAATGCAAGGAGAGGAGGAGTTGAGGCGAAAATCACGCTCAAATTGGTCGATAAAAATGGTATCTTGAGCGGCAGGATTTAGTATGCAAGCTTCATTGAAAATGATACTATCTTGTCCAATTTCCGTTTTGAGCAAACAATGCTGAAAAGTGACATCGTGAGCCACTTCTTCCACCTTATCCAAACCTATTTCTTCGTCTTCCGAGCCATATAAAATACTATTTACAAAATTGAGTTGTAGCGGTGCAGCTAAGATTTCTGTTTCTGAAACGGCCAGATAATTGGTCGCAAAAAGAATAGGATTTTCGTGGTCTAGCACAAGACTCGTTCTATTATAAAAAGTACAATTCAGAAAGTTGTAAATACCACCATACAAAAGCTGCAAATTGTTTCGCCCACAGTCATAAATCAAACAATTGCTTGCCGCAACAATAGCCGTAATACTCAAAATACCCGAATCGAAAGTATTGTGAATAATGCTATTTTCCAAAATCAAATTCGGGTTTCCATTGGCAGGCAAGGAATCTATACGCACACCAACTGTCGCATTTTTGATAATTGCACCATTGATATAATTATCTTCGCTTCCTCTCAACAAATAAATACCACCCCATTGTCCAGGCACATTCTGATAATTTTCTTCGAGCCTTGTGCCTTGAAAAACAACAAAATCACTCGTATCAATGCCACCTTGCACATCGAGCGTTCCTTTTGCATACAACACAGCACCATTGTGCAAATGAATGCGAGTGCCAGCTTCTATGGTCAAACGGCTAAGACTGTCAATAATAATACCATCATACACCACATAAGGCTTGTTGTTTGTCCAAGTAGTGTCACCTGTCGAACCTACCAGAAAGCCATTTGGCGTGCCAGGCCCAAAAAAGTTGGCATCTTGCCCCCAAGCTACGAGTTTTATTTGTTGCAAATTTTGATTAGTTTCAAAAATGATAGAGTCCTCTACTACAAAAGGTAGCAGTCCATCAGTTGGGTCAACCGTTACTTCTACAAAAATATAAAGGCTATCTTCTGGCCAAATTTCTACATTTTCGAGATAATCAGTAGGTGTGCCATTTACATTTATTCTGAAAGGAGAAGCCTCGCCACCACTCAAAGCAATTGAAGAAATAACAATGCGTTGTTTATGTGGATTAAAAATTAAAAAGCCTTTTGTTGTAGAACCTACCGTAGTAAAAACGGTATCGAAACTGAGCGTGTCGGTCGAAAATTCCAGCTTGTCTAGCTCAGACGTGGTAATAGTATTTTGAGTGCAAAAAGTAAAGTTTAAGCAAAAGAAAATACTTATAAGTGTAAGAAAAAAATTTCTAAGAAAATGTGCAGATTTCAAGATACATGAATATTGATGATACAATTGTGTTTTCGCTGAAAAGATAGTCATTCTAGTAAAAAAAGTTGCATCTTAAACACCAAAAATATTAATTTCTTTTTTGTAATGATTGATGTTGTAACAATTTTGACTAAAAGAATTTTTTTTATTTAAAAAGCCTATTCTCTGAATAGCTACTTTTTTCCATGATATTCGTTCAACTCTTCTCCGCAATGTTTGCAAAATACTGAATTGTTATCGTGCCCTTCCTGACAGCAAGATGGACAGGTTCTTGTATTGAGGTCTTCTTTCAAACTTACTTTTGTTATTTCTGCCGATACGATGCCCGTAGGAACAGCAATTACTCCATAACCAACAATCATTAATAAGGCGGCTAGAAACTGTCCTAAATTTGTTTGCGGAGAAATATCGCCATAACCAACTGTCGTAATCGTAACGATAGCCCAATATACGCTACGAGGAATACTTGTAAACTGTTCGCTATTGGTCTCAGCCTCAACGAAATACATAATAGAACCAATAATAATAGCTCCTGTAACAACCGCACCTAAAAATACTATTATTTTGATACGACTAGCAATTAATGCGGCTAAAAGTTGGTTGGATTCTCCTAGATAACGAGCGAGTTTGAAGATACGAAAAACACGCAACAAACGCAAAGCACGAACCGTAAGAAAGTAGTGTGAGCCAGCTACTACAAAGTCTAAATAGGTAGGAATGATAGCTAATAAGTCGATAATGCCAAAAAAACTTGTCGCATATTTCAAAGGTTTTTTTACGCTATACAATCTTAGAGCATATTCAATAGTAAACAAAATAGTCAATATCCATTCGAGAGCGAAAAAAATATCACCATACTTTTCGTTTAACTCGCTAACACTTTCAAGCATAACAATTACGATGCTCAATAAAATCATAATTAGTAAGGCAATATCAAAAAATTTGCCTAAAGGGGTGTCGGCTTCAAAAAAAATTTCGTGAATTTTGGCTTTTAAAGCATCGTTTTTTGTTGTTTTAGTTTTCATAAGAAAAGTAGGTAAAAATTTTTTTATTTGTTTTCAAACATGTTAAGTGCCAAGCATTATTTAATAGTAGGACTGTGCTAACGCTTTTAAAATTGAATGTGTTAGCTTTCACAAATGAGCAATTTATGTCTCTTATTTTGACTAATGTAAATAAAGAATGAATATACTGAATTTTAACAAGTGTAAATAGGTTTTTTCTAGCACTTGCATGGTTAGCTTTATCTCAAAACGAAAACGCTAACGCTAACAATAAATATGTATATAAGTAGAAGCAAATATACAACTTTTGTAGTATTATTTTAGTCTTTGTCATAGAAATGAAAAAAAATAAGATGATGTTATCTTGCCTTTTTATCTTTTTTGGTACAATATTTGGTATTGTTAAAGTAATGTCACAAAAACAACTACGTCATAATATATAAAATTTGTTATGATGTATATAATTATTTTTTTATACTTACAAGTTTATATTATGACTATACCTTCTAAAGCATTAAATCTATATCAATTTAATTTACTTCCTAGAGGCTTAAAAATTGTTTATCTTTGGGATTGTTGTCATTATGTTTCGTTTCGTACTGTTGGCAATTATCGCATTACGCTCTATGATTGTGCTAATTTTTATGCAGAAATTTGGCACAAAAACAATGTGAGTCGCATACAAAAAATTGATACTTTTCATGGTACGAAGCCACTAGCTCCTTATTTATCACAAATTGATATTAGCGAGCTAACAAGTTGTTTGAATGTATAAAAAGTAGAAAAACAAAAAGGATTTGGAGAATATAAGCTTATATTCTCCAAATCCTTTTATTTTTGTTGCAACTTGACTATTTTCAATCATGTTTTTTTGTCGAAAAATAAGCCTTTATAGCTTTCGCCTGACTTAAATTAACGACTTTTCGCAGCTCTTCTTCCGAAGCTTCACAAATGGCTGCAATAGACTTAAAATGTGTCAATAATTTTTCGCTTGTTTTTTTTCCCACTCCTTTTATTTCTTCCAATTCGGATACCAAAGTACCTTTAGAACGTAAGTTTCTATGAAAGGTAATCGCAAACCGATGTGCTTCATTTCGCAAATGTTGCAATAGTTTCAAACTAGCAGAACGCTTGTCTATATGTAAGGGTATGCTATCATTTGGAACATAAATTTCCTCTAATTTTTTTGCAATACCTATAATAGCCACTTTACCATAAATGTCTAGTTTTTGTAAACTTTTTACGGCAGAACTCAACTGCCCTTTGCCGCCATCAATGACGATAAGCTGTGGCAAGGTTTTATTTTGCTCTAGCAAACCTTGATAACGCCTAAAAACAACTTCCTCCATAGAAGCAAAATCGTCAGGGCCAACAACGGTTTTTATTTTGTAATGCCGATAATCCTTTTTGGCAGGCTTTCCATTTTTGAAACAAACCATTGAGGCGACAGGATATGCACCTTGAAAATTGGAATTGTCAAAACATTCGATATGTATGGGCGTATCTTTTAGTCGCAATACTTTTTTTAGCTCCTGCAATACTGTTAAGGCTCTTTCGGCAGGGCTTTTTCGAGCTATCATTTTGAGTTCGTATTGTTTGCGATAATAAAAAGCATTTTTTTGTGCCAAATCTAGCAGTTTCTTTTTATCGCCAATTTGAGGAATTGTTTGTTTCACTTTTTTGTTTGGAAAATCTATTTCAAAAGGCAATAGCATTTCCAATGAGTTGCTTTGCAACTGTAGCCTCATTTCATTGATGCCAAAAAGTAGCAATTCCTCTTTGCTTTCTTCTAGCTTTTTGACCAATTCTATCACTTTTGTCTGAATAATCGCACCATTCACAATTTTTAGATAGCTTATAAAAGCTCGTTTTTCGTTTTCATCTAGTTGAAATACATCTATATTATTGATTTTTGGATTTACAACCGTTGATTTGCTTTGATAATTTTGAAGTATATCAAATTTTTGTTTCAAAGAATGTGCTTGTTCAAACTCATATTTTTCGGCACATTCAGCTATTTTTGCTTTCAAATATTTTATAACAGAAGATACGTTTCCTTTCAAAATCTTGCGAATTTGCTGTATCATTTCATCATACTCCTCTGCATTTTGCTTGCCCACACAAGGGCCTTTACAATTGCCGATATGAAACTCCAAACAAACTTTATATTTCTGTTTTTGAATATGTTTGTCGCTCAAATTTAAATTGCAGGTGCGAAGACTAAACAATTGTTTTATCATATCCAAAATGATGCGAAGGCTATATCTAGAAGCATAAGGGCCAAAATATTCTGAGCCATTTTTTTGTAACTCACGAGTGAGAAAAACTCTTGGAAATGCCTCATTTTTGATGCAAATATAAGGGTAGGTTTTGTCATCTTTTAGCAAAATGTTATATTTCGGCTGCATCTTTTTTATCATCACATTTTCGAGCAATAAGGCATCTTGCTCGGTTTCTACTACCGTAAACTCTATTCGTGCAATTTGTTTTACTAAAATTCGTGTTTTGCCATGTGTAATATTTCGATTGAAATAAGACGCTACTCGCCGTCGCAAATCTTTTGCTTTGCCAATATATAGAATTTTATCATTTTTATCATAATATTTATAAATACCAGCATTGTGTGGTATTGTTGGCAATATTTCTGTTTTTAGCTCATCAAAAGTATAGTACATCACATTAGGTCGTTTTTAATTTTTAGCGATTAGTTTTTTTCTAAAAAAAGAAGGACACATAGTCACAAAACAATGATTTAGAAATAAAAGCAAAGATAAGGATTTTGGCAGCTTTTGAGCTAAAAAATCATTTAAAAGCCAATAAGTTAGTATATTTGCTTTTTTTGTAACTATTTGTGTTATGACAATTTTTTATCTCAAAAACCTACATTCTAAATAGTTACGTTTCTTTTTTATAAAAAAATGATATGACAATATTAGATAGCATACAAATGGTCGATTTGAAAGGCCAATATCAAGGCATTCGACAAGAAGTAGAAAAAAATATGCACGAGGTGCTACAATCTTGTGCTTTTATTAACGGTAGTTTCGTAAAAAAGTTTGCTGCCGAACTTTCTATTTATCTGGATGTAAAACACACTATTCCTTGTGCAAATGGAACAGATGCGCTTCAAATTGCTTTGATGGCACTTGGTTTGAAGGCTGGCGATGAAGTAATTACGCCTGCTTTTACTTATGTTGCAACTGCCGAAGTTATTGCTTTGTTGGGACTAAAGCCTGTTTTTGTAGATGTAAATGCTGATACTTTTACGATAGATTTAGAAGATTTGCAACGAAAAATTACCGCTCGTACAAAGTGCATTATTCCTGTTCATTTATATGGACAAGTTGCTGATATACAAGCAATTATGAATGTCGCAAAAAAGAATAACTTGTTTGTTGTGGAAGATAATGCTCAAGCTATTGGTGCATCTTATCGGTTTGAAGATGGTACACAACGCAAAGCTGGTGGGTTTGGACACATTGCTTGTACTTCGTTTTATCCGTCCAAAAATTTGGGTTGTTTTGGCGATGGCGGTGCTATTTTTACACAAGATGATGAGCTAGCTTCTCGTATAAGAAAAATTGCGAATCATGGGCAAAATTCACTCTACGAATTTGAAATGATAGGCGTAAATTCTAGACTCGATAGCTTGCAAGCGGCTGTTTTACTTCCAAAATTAGCACGTTTGGATACTTATAATAAGGCTCGACAACAAGCAGCTCATTTTTATGATAAGGCTTTTAAAAATTGTGAAAAAATCATTATTCCGAAACGAGCGGTTTATTCTACTCATGTTTTTCATCAATATACGATTAAATTGAAGGAGAAAAGAGACGAATTGCGTACATTTTTGCGAGCAGCAGGAGTGCCAAGTATGGTTTATTATCCTTTGCCAATACATTTGCAAAAAGGCTATCAACAATTTGGCTATGAAAAAGGAAGTTTGCCAGTAAGTGAGAAGCTTTGCGAACAGGTCATTTCACTGCCAATGCACACAGAGTTGACTAAAGAACAATTGGCTTATATTTGTGAGAAAGTTTTAATGTTTGTCGAAAATAATTAATAAGAAACATTTTTTTGGCAAGGAATATTCCTATTTTTCAGTAAAATAGGAAATATTGGTTTTTTTAGCCCTAAAAAAATAGCATGTTTAAACTTTTGATAAAAAAAAGCCTTAAAAACTAATTGCTGACATAGGAAAATAAGTAAATGTTTTTTATAATATTTATTTGTTTTCAAAGCGAGAGTAGCTGATTTGAGCTGGTAATATCTTACAAAAAAAATATTTATGGAATTTCATCAACTGACATCATTTTTAAAAAAGGAGTTGCAAAAAACTTTGCCTGCCGATAAGGTACGTTTGAAAATGAGTCCACCATTTCGGAAAGCATCAATTAATGTTTTTTATAAAAATAAAGAAAATGCTAGAAAAGCGGCAGTTTTAATATTGTTGTATCCTCATCAAGATGAAATCTATTTTTGTTTGATGAAGCGTACCGAAGATGGCTATGCTCATAGTGGGCAAATTAGCCTTCCTGGAGGAGGAGTAGAAGCTCAAGATATGGACATGATTGCGACTGCTCTTCGAGAAACAGAAGAAGAATTTGGGATAGATAGAAAACTGGTGCAACCAATTGGGCAAATTAGCGAATTGTATATTCCTGTTAGCAATTCTTTAGTTTTTCCTGTGGTGGCTTACATTTCAAAGCGGCCAGTTTTTATACCAAATCCTAAAGAAGTAGCCCAAATTATAGAAGTGCCTGTTTCATATATGTTTCGAGCCGATATTGTGAAGAAAAAATGGCTTCAGGCAACTTCTGGCTTTCGTATGGAAGTGCCATATTATGATGTGTTTGGCCATGTTGTTTGGGGAGCTACTGCTATGATGTTGAGTGAGTTTTTGGCGATTGTAGAGGCTTGAGAGTTAAGAAAATAACATGCAATAAAAAGGCTAAAATGCCAATTACTTAAATTACAGTGTACTTAATACACTGTAAAGTAAGTTTATTATAGTTTTTGCAAAAAAGTTATTCATTTGTTCAGACGTGACAGGTTTTTAAAACCTGTCACATAAGCTAATTTTTTTAAATGACAAAGAAGAAATGACATATTTTTCTAGCCAAAACTGTCAAATCTAAAAAAATATGAGCTATCGTAGTTTTAGAAATATGTCATTTCTCACATCCTTGAAACTATAACAAACTTACTTTACAGTGTACTTAATACACTGTAATTTAAATCTTCTAAGGTTTGTTTCATAAAAATGTTATGGTAATCGAGGTGGAAGGCACTTTTAAAGTGCCTTCC
>JBMZCV010000005.1:0-67665 GCA_049613665.1 Chitinophagales bacterium
TTTGACTCTTTTGGCTAGAAAAATATGTCATTTCTTTCTTGTTATTGAAAAAAAAAGCTTTAAATGAGCTTAGACGTGACAGGTGAGGTGTCTAATTTAACAATAACAAGTATATTACTTTTCGACCCAAAAGTGCGAAATAAACTATAAAACATTGACAACCAATAGAATATATAATTTTTGGCAAATTCAAAAACGCATTATTCTTTCATTGCAGCTACAATTTTCATAGTCCGCACACTAACGGTACAAACTCGCTCAAGCAAATCAATGACTTGCGACTTGTAGTCGGCAAAACGGTAAGTATTAAATTTTTCGGCTATCGTTTTATCTCTCGGTTTCTTCTCTTTATATTGGTCTAATATCCATTCCAAAGCAGAACGATTGCCCAACTTATATGACCATGCTTGCGGCGGCACATCGTGAAGTTCCGTTTTGCTATCCAACACTATAATTCCCTCCGCTTTTTTGGCTCGAAGTTTTGGCAATATCAAAGCATCTTTAGCGAGTTTTTTATCTATTTTTCGAAAGGCATAAGGCTCAACTATTTCATAGTTCAAATGCAAATCCATCAATTGCTTTCCCCAAGAAGACCATTTCCAGAAATCTTTGTAAAATGGCAATCTCGGAAATTCTCTTTTCAAATTCAATTCATACTTTTGCCGATAAGCTGGATAATGCAGCACGCCATAAGTATAATGAAATATCGCCTCTTTCGTAATAAGCTCGTCTTTGTAGTGTGTCGCAAATTGTTGTAAACCCCAATTTGTTATGTTTTCTTGCCGATTGCCGTTTTTGTCGTAAGTGTAAAATGGTAAGCATTGAGCAGGGTCTAAAGAATAAATTGCATAACTTAAAACATCATTTGTTATTAAACAATCAAAGTTCAATCTACTTCCTGCAACAAATGAAATACATAAATTCTCTTTTTCATGTTTATAAAAAAGTTGTGGCAGTTGATATTGCATTTCATTCAGTTGTTTTGAAAAATATAAATGTTTTTTTGTAAAAGGGCGATAAGTTCCTTTTACGATGCAATTTTCATCAAAATTATAATTTTTATTTTTAGAAATATCATTAATAACTGCTCTTGTCCATTTTATATTTCGGTTGCTTCTTTTGCTAATAATGTCTTTAATTTCTGCTTTAGATTTTCCTTTAAAATTAACTAACTCAGAATTGTAAGTATCAATTAAATAATTGACTTTTTCAGTTAAATTATTTTTATTAAAATCATAAACCCATTCATCACGAGCAGTAACAACACCCAAAGAAAACAATTTAAAAACCGCTTCTTTACTTTTTCCTGCTTTCACTTTTTTATCGGCCAACGGCAATAAGTCTTCAAAATCATTATTGGCTAGATTTATCCAATTATTTTTTTTAGAAGCTTTGATGCGTTCAAAAGCAATAGAACGCAAGCTATTATTTTTAATCCAGTCCAACTTTTCTTCTTTCAGCATTTCGTCGGTGAGCGTTGCATATCTAATTTGGCAAGATTTTTCTTTTTTTTCTTCCAAACGCACCAAAAATAAAATGGCCACACCTGTTTGAATACCGAAAACATTGTGCGACGTGCCTGCAATTTTCGGATTTGCCCTTACATCGCTTTTTGTATCCAAAATATAGGCATAATCAAACTCATCTTGCACAATTTTGCGAAAGCCATCGAAAGTGCGACTATCAATAAAACTGCGATTTGTAATAAACGCAATAACGCCATTTTTATCCACTCTATCCATCGCCCAACGATAAAACCTAGCATACATATCATACATTTTCGTTTTTTGAGCCGTCGATTGTTTCACAAAAGTATCTTTGATGCGTTTGTCAATAATTGGATAGCTTCTATTTTTGTTGAAATCATTAAAATTTTGTTGGTTGGCATTGTAAGGCGGATTGCCGATAACGACCGAAATAGGCTTGTCATTTTGGCGTTTGATGCGTTGCGTATTTTCGCTATTAAAGCCAAAAACTAAATGCTGTTTGCCCGCAAAAGAAAGTGCCTTAGTGTTGTCTAACGTATCGACGAAGCAAATATTTTCAAACTCAATATACTTGCCCATTTTCTGCTGATAAGTATATTCGATGTTGAGATTGGCGATATAATAAGGCAAAATAGAAACCTCATTGGCGTGCAGTTCGTTTTTATATTTGTAGGGCAAATATTGCGGCGGAATGTAATCTATTATATCTGTGATAAACGTGCCTGTACCTGTCGCAGGGTCGAGTATTTCCACGCCTTTGTCGTATAGATTTTTGTTAAAGTGTTTTTCGAGCAAATAATCGGTACTTTGCACCATAAAACGCACAATTTCGTTGGGCGTATAAACCACTCCCAAACGGTCTGCTCCTTTCGGATTATAGACTTTATAGAAGTTTTCATACACCGTTTTCAAGAACTTTTGCTTTTCATTGTGGTCAGCAATCGAAGCAGCAGTAGTATTTAATGTTTGATAATAGTGTCGAATTTCGCCTAGCTGATTTTTTCGCACCTCACGCGTCAAAACCGTATTGATAACGCCTTCTAGCTCTTTTGCAATGATATTGAATTTCAGAAAACTAGCATCGTCAAAAATGGCCATAAACAAGTCTTCTGTCAAAATATGCTGTATCAACATTTCACGAATATCGGCTGCTGTAATGTTGGGATTTATCTCTTCTTTGCACAAATCTAAAAAGCGATTGCGAGCCTTCACATACTTTTTGTTGCTTTTGTTTTGTTCGTTGAAAAGTAGCCGAAAAGTCTGCACAATTTTGGGAATATCCTCTTTAAAAGCCGCTAGAGCCTGCTCAAATTCTTGCACTTCGGCAGGTTGATAATTGATGAAAGCTGTCAAAATTTCATGCAATTTGTTAGCATCATTTACCTCAACTCGCATTACCTCCTCGCCGCCTTGTATCAAAACAGCCGTTTGTGTGTCTTCAAACAAAATATTGCTCGACGGATAGCCATCTTTATATAGCTTAGATTTGATTTCTGTATCAATATCATCATCTAAATCTTTGCTTTCCCAATAGCCACGATGCACACGCAAACCATTCATCAAAATACCATCTGGCCTAATATTTTTGTTCGTTTTTTTAGATTTAATCGTAATTTGCGAGTGAAACTGATACTTTTTAGCTTGGGCATATTGCATTATCAAAAAGAAAAAAGGCATAGACAAAGCCCCTTCATTTGTTATGCCAGCACGTCTTATTTCATGCACTTGATTGTAATACTGATTGAGAAATTGTTTAGACATTCGCTTTTTATTCTTTTGGGTTTAAACTTTTTGTAAAAGTACAATTTTTTATTTCAATAGTTCTGACATTTTTTTTCAACAGTTCTCGGTTTAATAAAAAAACATCTTTTGGTAAAAGAAACATGCTATTTTCCACAAAAAAGGCCATAAAAATAATACATATTGGTCGCCTCAGCCTAAAAAAATAATATATTGAAACTTTTGATAAAAAAAGGCCTTAAAAACTAATTGCCAGCACAGGAAAATAAGCAAATATTTTTTATAATATTTATTTTATTTCAAAGCGAGAATAGCTGAATCACAAACTCAAATAATATCATGCATACACATTGTTTTTTTATTCTTTTTACGCTCAAAAACTTCAATGCTTTTTATCTTAAAAAACACCTTTATTTTTTTGTTTTTACCAAAAAAACTTTATTTCTAAATAGGTTTGCTTATACTTATTCATAAAATATCACAAAGATTAATTTCTTTCTTTTCCATGAAAAAAACAAAAAAAATGTGTAAGTTTACAGTATGAAAAAGCATCATACAAGAAAACAAGAATAGCACAAAATAAAAAAACATAAGCCAACAATATGAAATTAGCAATTTTTCGTATTGTTGGCTTTGCTTTGTTTAAAACCTTTCAAAATTATTAGGCAAACAATTTCAAATACTACCTGTTTTTCAATAGAAAACTTAGGCTTTATTCCGAAAATATATTTCTCTAAAAAACAACACAACAACTCATCAAAATGACAAACAAAAATTACTTTTTAGGCTTAGTCGTCTTTGCACTACTAAGCTTGCAAAACAGCATTGCTCAAAACAAAGTCGCTTCCATAGACCAAAAAGTAGAAACACTTTTGAGCAAAATGACTTTGGAAGAAAAAATTGGGCAAATGAACCAATACAACGGCTTTTGGGATTTTACGGGGCCTGCTCCAAAAGATGGCGATGCCAAAAACAAATATGAACACTTGAAAAAAGGCTATGTCGGTGCGGTATTGAATGTGCGAGGCGTAGAAAATGTGCGTAAATTGCAAAAAATGGTGGTAGAAGAATCTCGCTTAGGCATTCCCCTCCTCTTCGGCTTCGATGTGATTCACGGCTACAAAACGACAACACCTATTCCGTTGGCAGAGTCGGCAAGTTGGGATTTGGAAGCCATCGAACATTCGGCAAGAGTAGCAGCGATTGAAGCTTCTGCTGTCGGCATCAATTGGACATTTGCTCCCATGATAGACATTTCGAGAGACGCACGTTGGGGCAGAGTCATGGAAGGTGCTGGCGAAGATGCTTATTTAGGCTCGGCTATTGCGGTAGCGAGAGTAAACGGTTTTCAAGGCAAAGATTTAGCCGCCAACAACACCATTGCAGCCTGTGCCAAACACTTTGCAGCTTATGGTTTTGCAGAATCTGGCAAAGACTACAACACAGCCGATATGGGTACTTCTACCTTATATAATGTCGTTTTGCCACCTTTCAAAGCGGCAGTAGAAAGCAATGTGCAAACTTTTATGAACGCTTTTAATGTCGTAAATGGCATTCCTGCTACCGCAAACAGCTTTTTGCAGCGTGATTTGCTCAAAGGCGAATGGGATTTCAAGGGTTTTGTCGTTTCAGATTGGGGTTCAGGCATCGAAATGATAGCACACGGTTTTGCAGAAGATGCAGCACATGTTGCCGAACTTTCTGCCAATGCTGGTTCTGATATGGATATGGAATCGTATGCTTATGTCTATCATTTGAAAGATGCCGTTGATGCAGGAAAAGTGAAAATGAGCGTTATTGACGATGCGGTAAGTCGCATTTTGAAAGTGAAATTTGAATTGGGTTTATTTGATGACCCTTATAAATATTGCGACGAAAAGCGAGAAAAAGATTTAATTTATCACAAAGACCACAAAGCAGCAGCTTTAGATATGGCTAAAAAGTCTATGGTATTGCTCAAAAACGAAAATAATGTCTTGCCACTTTCTAAAAAGCAACAAAAAATAGCAGTTATCGGTGCGTTGGCTGACGACAAAAACAGTCCGCTCGGAAATTGGCGTTTAGGCACAGACGACAATACGGCGGTTTCTGTTTTGGAAGGCTTGAAAGCACATAGCAAACATATTTCGTATGCCAAAGGTGCAGATTTTGTGTCTGGCACAACACATTTTGTGCATGAGCTGACTATCAATGAAAGCGATACGACAGGTTTTGCGGAGGCTATCGCACTTGCCAAAAGTTCGGAAGTAGTCTTGATGGTTTTGGGCGAACATGGCTATCAGAGTGGCGAAGGCAGAAGCCGTGCCGACATTGGTTTGCCGAGTGTGCAGCAAGATTTGCTAGAAGCTGTTTATGCTGTCAATAAAAATATTGTGTTGGTGTTGATGAACGGAAGACCATTGGCTATCACTTGGGCAGACGAAAATATTCCTGCGATTTTGGAAACGTGGCAACTAGGCACAGAAAGTGGCAATGCTATTGCAGAAGTGCTTTTTGGCAAATATAATCCGAGCGGAAAACTGCCAATGACTTTCCCTAGAAGCGTTGGGCAAGTGCCTATTTATTACAATTATTTGAATACTGGCCGCCCAGGCCCGAAAAAAGAAGTGTTTTGGTCGCACTACACCGACGAAACCAATGAGCCTTTATATCCTTTTGGTTATGGCTTGAGCTACACGACTTTCGAGTATTCAGATTTGAAAATCGACACGACAGATAATGCGAAAATTAAGGTTTCGGCTACGGTAAAAAATACAGGTAAAGTTGCTGGCGAGGAAGTAGCTCAATTGTATATCAGAGATAAGGTAGCGAGTGTTTCACGGCCTGTAAAAGAACTCAAAGGTTTTCAGAAATTTTCGCTAAAACCTAAAGAGACGAAAAAAGTAAGCTTTGTTTTGACAGATAAAGAACTCGGTTTTTATGACAATAAAGGCAAATTTATTGTAGAAGCTGGCGATTTTGAAGTGATGCTCGGCACAGATTCTAAGACTAATTTGAAAGGGGAATTTGTGAGAAAATAACCAACTATTCTCCGTTTAACAAAATAAATAGAAAAAAGGTAGCAGACATTTTTAAAATGTTCGCTACCTTTTTTGATAAAAAAAGTCCTTAAAAACTAATTGCTGACACAAGAAAATAAATATTTATTTTATTTCAAAGCGAGAATAGCTGATAAAACTATGAAATATTGTTCAAATGAATATATGAGTACTAAATAAATTATTTTTCCTCTTTCTTCTACAATTAAAATGACACGCAAGTAAAACGTTTATCGCTTTTTTTTTACATTTGCATAAAACGAACACCAAGAAACGATTTTATGCTAAAAAATATACAAACACTACTTTCGCCACAGCAAAGCTTCAACGCTTTCGCAGCATTTACGCTATTGAGTATTTCGGCAGGCTTAATGATGGACAATATGTTGCTTTATGCCTTGCCTTTAGCTCCTGTTTTCGCTCTTTTTGTGATTTTCTTTTTCAAGCAAACTTTTTTATTACTGCTTTTCTTCTTGCCGCTTTCTCTCGAATACGAAGTAAGCGGAAGTTTGGCTACTGACTTGCCCACCGAACCCCTCATGATAGGCTTGATGTTGGTCGCTTTTTTCTATTTTCTCGCCAATCCGAAACAACTCAAACGTTCTTTTCTCAATCATCCAATTATTTTGCTACTAGGGCTTCATGTCGCTTGGATAGTCGTAACAATGCTTTTTTCACAAGTTTTTATCGTTTCTTTCAAATTTTTACTCGCCAAAACGTGGTATATCAGCACATTTTTGTTCCTTTCACATCTTTTTTTCAAACGACACAAAGATTTTAAGCCAGCATTTTGGGCAATCATTTTACCACTTACTTTCGTCATTTTCTATACAGTTATTAGGCACGCCGCAAAAGATTTCGACTTTCATGAAGCTAATCGTGTAATGTCGCCTTTTTTCCGAAATCATGTCAATTATGCAGTAATGTTAGCCGTCTTTTTGCCTTATATCTTTTTCGCTCGAAAATGGTATAAAAAGGGAAGCATCGAAAGGTTGGTTTTATATAGTTTGCTAGGTGTTTTCTTTGTCGGAATTTTGTTAGCAATGACACGCTCTGCTTATGTGGCAGTTCTTGCGATGCCTTTTTTTTATATGCTTGTCCAAAAAAAACTTATACGTTTTGTAGCGTGGAGTAGCGTTGTTGGCTTCTTTTTTATGGTTATTGCTCTTTTTGCATCCAATTATTACCTCGATTTAGCACCAGATTTCGACACCACTATTTATCACGATGAATTTGACGCTCACCTAATGGCTACTTTCGAAGGCAAAGATGTATCATTTATGGAACGCATTTATCGTTGGGTTGCTGCTTCGCAAATGGTGCAAGACCGTTGGTTTGTAGGTTTTGGGCCAGGCAATTTCTACAACTTTTATCAGAGTTATACGGTAAGTAGTTTTGAAACTTATGTGAGTGATAATCCCGAAATGTCGGGCGTTCACAACTATTTTTTGATGGTAATGGTGGAACAAGGCGTGATAGGTTTCTGCCTGTTTTTTGGGCTTTGCATCAGTTTATTTGTCAAAGGCGAAGAAATTTATCATCGGCTAAAAGATGAAAAAGATAAAGCTTTTGTCATGGCAATTATGCTTTCGCTGATGGCCATTGTCCTCAATATTTTAATGAGTGATTTGATAGAAGTAGATAAAATTGGTTCGCTATTTTTTATCAATATGGCCATGTTGGTAAATCATGATATTGAGTAGATTTGTTTAGCTATTCTCGTTTTAGTATAAAAACAGTCAAATGTTAATATGTAATAGTTTGGTAATTAAATATTAATTTAGTGATTTTTATTAAAAAAAAAACTAATTTTATAAGAAGAAATCGTTTTTCAATAAACTAACTTATTCAAGCTTAGTCTTATTCTAATACCAAAACTTACTCAGCTATTCTCGGTTTAACAAAAGAAACGTTTTTTGATAGGGAAAACATACTATTTTTCAGTTCAAAAGGCCATAAAAATAAGAAATATTGGTCTCCTTAGCCTAAAAAAAATAGTATGTTTAAACTTTTGATAAAAAAAGTTCTTAAAAACTAATTGCTGACACAGAAAAACAAACAAATGTTTTTTTATAATATTTGTTTGTTTTTCAAATCGAGAATAGCTGCTTACTTATAATATTATTATCTTTTTTCAACTATTTATGTTATGGCAATATTGATAAAAGCCTATGCTTAAATAGTTACTTATTCTTTTTAAATCACTTGTTAAATTTGCTGAATTTCTGTATAAATAACGAAATACGCTTCATGTTGCGATTGTATTTTGCAGCAAAAATCATTTTCCAATGCAAGTGAAATCTCTCAGATTTTCAAGGTAATGTTTTATATAAGAATTGGTATAACTTGTCTTTTTTAACATTATTAAGTACCAAGCACTCACTTATTTTAAACCAACTATTTATGCTCAACGTTAAAAATACTTACCTTACCTTATTAGTCTGTATAGCTTTTGCTTTATACTCCACACCAATTTTTGCTCAACAAAAAGCACCAAAATCAAAGCAAAAACGCACACTTGTCGCCAAAAATAATTGTAGCAAAAGCACTGCAAATGAAACATTTTGCATTTATACCAACCAGCAATATTGTTATGAATTGATTTATAAGCAAATCATTTCTAAAACAAAATCAAATGCTGCTGACATCAAAATCAATTTAGATGCACTACAAGGCGATACCAATTACCGCAATTTTAATTTGACTAATTTGCTTTTGAATGGAATAGAAATAAAAGTAGAAGTCGAACAAAAAGATAGCGATGGCAAAGTAATTGCCAATAAAACATTTACACAAAAGTTTAATAATCAAGCATTTAAACAAATAATAAAATGGAAATATGTTTTTCCAAATGAGGTAAATGAACTTGCATGTCCTTTGCAGATTAAAAATGTGAGTTTCGACTTTGCAAGCAAAACAGCATTTTACAAGCAGCAATTCAAAGAAATAGACCATTATAGCGACAAGATAGTGGCTTTAGAAAAAAGCTTAAATGAATTAAAAAGTTTTGATATTCATGATATTAAAAAAGTCGAATATCAGATGAATACTATGCAAAAAGTGGCTAAGGATTTGCCACAATGGAAGCAAGAAAACTTTGAAAGTTTGCCTTTTTCTGCCGAAAATCCAAATAGATATACCGAAATATTGAACGAATTGATAAGTGTTTACAATCGTCATGTCGAGCAGTTGCCACAAGAATACTATCAAAAAGGGTTGCAATATAGAAGTGCTAATTTGAATGATGCTATTTTTTATTTTGAAGCAGCCATAAGAATGAAAAGCGATTTTGCAGAGCCTTTGTTTGAGTTGGCCAATATTCATTTGATGAACGAAAATTTAGATGCTGCCTTGCAAAATGTACGTCGCTTGCACCAAATGAATTTTAGAGATGTCGATGTGGTTGCCAACAAAATTTATAATTGGTACTTGGATAAAGCAGAAGTTCAATTGTATCACCCAACACAATATGAGCAAGCTTTGGCGATATATGATGAGGCAGAACAAGAACTTTGCCCGCTCAATTTGATACGAAATTGTCAAACAACTATCAATACTGACCGAACAAGAGCTGTGAATATGATTGGCGAAAGAAAGCATAAGGAATATCATTCTTTTTTGCAAAATGCAATGGTAGATGCTGAAAACCGAAACTACAACAAAGCAAAACAATGGGTTCGTGAGGCTCGAAAATATCAAAAAAATCAGCAACAATGGATAGAAAGCGATGTTGATGCAGTAACAGCTTTATTTGATATTTTTTGTTATGGAGTGGCAGATGCTCATAGTGCTATTCAAGCAAATCGCATGATAGAGGCACAACAAATTTTGTATGAATTTTTGAAAATGGAAAATGAAGAGTTGCGTTCTTTTGGCTGGAATCCGCCCAATTTTACTTGCTTTTCTGATTTGAGAAGAGGCTTTGATAAGTTGTATAAAAGTTATATGAATGCTGGCTATGATGCTGTTGCGGCCAAGAGTTATGATAAAGCTTTGAGCGATTTTGAGCAAGCACAACAAATTTGCGAAGCTGGGCTTGCTTCTTGCACTTCTGACTTGGAAGGTGGTTTTAGCCGAGCTTTAAACGGACAGTTTATTGAATTGTTAGAACGTGCCGAGCAGCAAGCAAATATTTTTCAATTTAATGATGCCATTAGGTTGTTTTTGCAAGCAGAAGAGCTTTGCGAAGCCAATAGTTTGGTGGATTGCAAAAACCTGAAATTGATTACTGGCTTGCGAAATGCTTATTTTGAACAAGGAAAAGGCAAGCATCAATCGCAAGATTATGAAGGAGCAATATCGTCTTTTCGCAGTTCAAAAGCAGTAATTGAACACTATAAGCCTATCAATACGAACTATTTGTTGCAAGATATTCGGAATGTTATTGCTATTTCGGGCAAAAAAATAATTGAGCAAAAAGCGGTTGCTGCTAATGAAGCGGTTGCACGAAATGATTTGAATGAAGCCAAGCGAATTAAAGACAATATTAAAGTTCTGGAAGCAGAATATTTTTTGACAAATGATAAGGAAATCGATAATTTGATAGGCAATGTAGGCGAAAAAATTGCGGCTCAAACCTGCACAAACGCCAATGTTCGTTTCGAAAATGATTGGAAAAAAGCAGACGAGTTGGTCACAAAACAAGATTTTATAGCTGCAAAAGAATTGCTAGACAATATGTTGGCATTTGCGAAACAAAATCCTGATTGTCAGATAGATACGAAAAAAGCAAGTAATAAAAATCGTGATATTCAAACAGCTTATCAGTATCAAAAAAGTATTGCAGCAGCCGAAGTTTTGGTCGAAAGCAAAAAATTTGAGGAAGCAATTCAAGCACATGAAGCAGCAAAACTATTTTTTGAAAAAGAAGGCTTGGCTAGTCAGAAAAAAATGAAACATCAAAAATTATATAATTTTATCATTGATACGCATAACAATTATTTTGTAATGTATGGAATCACTTATTATCGCAAGAAAAATGACTTTACCAATGCCATAGATTTGATGCAAGTATTGAGTACATCGCCAAGTGCCAAAAAATATTTTAAAAATGTCGCTATTGATTTGGCCAAAATTGATGCAAACAATACAGAATATGAAAAAGAAGCAGCGTTGGCTCAATATAATATGGAAGCTTACACGATATATAAAAAATTTAGAAGTTGTTATTTTAAAACTTGGAAAAAGATTAAGCGGTAAAAAAAATATGTTTTAAGTACCAAGTACTATTTAATAAAGCATTCGTTTAGTGGCTAACGCATTGAAAATCAAGGTGTTATCTTGTTCTGAAATGCCTAAAAACTTCTGAACGACTACTTAAAATAAAGAAAGGCTATCTCGTTTCATTAGAAATGAGATAGCCTTTTTATTTGGTTACAAAAAGTAACAATTTGCGAGTTTTTATCTACTAATACTTCACAAATTTAGCAGACATATTAATATTTTCGTTGTTTATTGTAACAAAATATGTACCTGCGATATAAGTATCAATATTGAGCGGCAAAACATTGTTTCCTACAATTGTTGTAGCTGCTTTTTCGGCTACTAATTTTCCTGTCAAATCATATATTTTAATAGTCACTTCTTGCGAAATAGCACTATCAAAATTAAGATTTACGACATCGCTACTTGGAATAGGATAAACATTTAAGTTGCCGATATGGTTGTTTTCTCTTCTCAAATTGATGATGCCTAAGTCTTTGCTTGTGCCATCAAAATCGGTTTGCGTCAGTTGATAATAAGTCGTTCCAGCTTTTGCGTTACTATCCAAAAACTCATAGTTTTTCGTCAAATTACTTGTTCCAGCACCTGTTTTTTTGGCGATAGTTTCAAAGTTTTTGCCATCAATAGAACTAGATAAAGTGAAGAAAGCATTGTTATATTCTGAAGCTGTTGCCCACTTTAGCAAGTTTCCTGTTTCTAAAACATAGCCATTGATATTGCCCAACAATTCAATGGGTACAGTTTCACAATCAAGAATAGCATCTAAAGTAGCCGTTCCACATGAAGACGTTGCTATAAAAACAACTTCGTGGAAAGAAGACGCTAAAGCTTGATAAGTTGTGCCTGTTTGAGCTTCGCCACCATCAACAATATAACTTACCTCAAAATCATCGCAAGCATTCAATAAGTTGATAGCACAACTTGCTGTATTTACTTCAAGGCTAACTACATCGTTAGGATTAGGAAGCACCATAATCATGAAATCTACCGTAATAGTTTCAGGACATTCGCCACCTGTATTATCGACATAAGTAGCTGTAAGTATATCTGTAAAGCCATCACAGTCAGTCACTTGCGATGCTACATAGCTCGCCGTAGCACCCATTTCTCCATTGCTCCAACTTACCATACTGACATCGCCATTGGCTACTGCTACGCTCAAATCAATACTTTCATTAGAGCAAATAGTTACAGTAGTTTCGCTTACTGCACTCAATTCTGCACAAGGCTCTACAACATCTGGACAGCTTATTGCAGATGAAAAAGTAGCAGTATTGTCGCAGATATCATCGCCTATAAAAAAGTTTACGTCTGACATTTCGCCAGCCATTGCAGTATAACTACTACCAGCTTGAACCTCGCCATCATTTACAGTAAAGGTAATGCTTGCAGCTTCACAAAAATTTGTTATAGAAATAGTGCAACTTTCATCGTCAATATTCAATTCAGCACCAACCGTTAGGTCTGGCAAAACAATAACCGTATAAGTAACGCTTACTTCGTCTTCGCAACCATCAACGGTGCCACCTGCAACACTAGCCGTAAAAGTTAAAGTTGTGCCTTCGCAGTCGCTTACCAAAATGCCTGTGCTAATGCTAGTTCCTGTTGAGCCATCAGACCACAAAACATTATCTGCTGTTGTTTCTGTAACGACTACATCTAAGAAAACTTCTTCGCCTGCACAAACCGTTATTTCGGCTTCTACGTCATCTGGCAAAGTCAAAGTAGGACAAAGTATAGGTTCGCTAAAACTATTTAATTGCGTTACATCATTTGATGGAAAACAGTTATATAAATTTCCTAAAGCTGCTGAGAAATCACCTGTTCCGTCAGCCGAGCCAAATCCACAAAGGGAGTCATCACTCATTTTTATCAATGTATTATTCGCTGTGCTACAATCGCCATTTATCCAAGCTTCTTCTTCTGGATTAACACCAATTTCTCCAATCACATCAATATTCATCATGCCATTATTAAGTGCTACGGCATCATTTCCATTGTAGTTTAAGTTGGCAGCAAAATCAACGGTAATTCCTGCTAAATCGGCTTCTGCATGACAAACCAAAAAGTAGCCACCTGCCGCAATTGTGCCTTCTAAAGTGAAACTGCTGTTTGCTTCCGTATTTCCGTTGCTATATACATCAATGCTATAAGTAGCTAAGTCAATATCGTTTTCTGTGCCATTGAAAAGTTCAATACATTTGTTTTGGCTAGAGCCTTCGACATAAGCCGAGATGAGCAAATCTTCGCAAACAACAGGAGCAGATTCCAAAGCACCCTGCTCAATCCACAATCTAATACTTGCAATATCATCGGCACTTACCGAACCTGAAGGTGGCATAGCACCTCCTGCACAAGTAGGCACACTAGGGTCAATTTTCGTTATTAATGAGCTGTTTTCAGCATCAAAAGGAATAAAGGCAGGCCCACAATTATTTCCACCAGCCAAAGCCTGAGCATAAGTATTGAGGTTTAAACCACCAGAAGAACCATGACAGCCTAAGCAATTGTTGTCATCTAAAATATTGATAATGTCGGGCGTAAAATATAAATCTTGTGCGTTGAGTTTATCGCTAAGAAATAAACTTGCGATAGAGAAGCATAATATAAGTAATTTTGCTTTCATAAATAGTAATTTGTTTGTTTTAGTGGCAACTATTGAGTAGTAGGCTTTTGAGACAAAAATTTTTTTTGGCCAATATTTTTACTCCTGAATAGTTACTTTTAATGAAAAAAAAATAAAGGAAGGAATTTGTAATAATTGTTGTAACCGTTTAGATGTAGGCTTTTGAAGTAAAAAATAGAATTGTTTTTTGGGGTAAAGCTATTTTTGAGCTTAATAGCACCACTCTTGAGCAAAAAAGCTAGAGCATAACTATAAGTAAACATTTTTTAGCCAAAACTGCCACAATATAGATAGTTACTAATTGTTAAATTTGTTTTTCAGCTACAAAATAGGATTTTTTTACAAAAAAACAAAAAAAAATGACAAAAACTTGTCATTTCTTCTTTTAAAATCTTAAAACTGAAAAATTTAAGCTGCTACGACATACAAATAAAAATAGCCATCAGGAGTACGCATATAGCCACCGCTTTTTCGAGATTTATTGTCATTAACATCATAAAATTCATTGATAAATAATGCTTCGTAATGCGAAATGACCTTTCTGCTTTTTGATTTTAAAACCAAAAACATGACTTCATAAGGGGCAGTACGATAATCTTCTTGGTCTATTCGATTTTTGGGGTAGCCTGTTTTTCCAATTTTGATATACTCAAACCGACATAAAATATCTTCTATACTATCAGCAATATGTTGATTAGCGGCTAAACTAATTTTTTTGGAAAAAAATATATAAGTATGTTTGTCAATAATCGGTTTTGCCCCAAATCTTATATTTCTGTAAAGCTGTGTAAAAAAATGTTTTAGAGTCATCGAATGAAGTATTTTTTTTAGCAATCTATAAATATTTGAAGCTTATAGCGTCCAATAAGTCATTTTTTTTATTTTTTTATTATAAATACCTTTTATATCTATCAAGATACCATTTTCATTCGTTAAATTTAAAAAATGAGTTTCTGTTAAATTTTCATACTCTTTATGTTTAACAGCCACAACAACAGCATCATATTTTTCGGCAGTTTTTTCGGTCAAGGCAAGCTGATATTCTTTTGCCAACACTTCATTTTCGGCATAAGGGTCTATAATATCGGTTGTCAGACCAAAAGATTGCAATTCGCTAATTACATCAATGACTTTTGAGTTTCTGATGTCGCTTACATTTTCTTTAAATGTTACTCCCATTATCAAAACTCGTGCTTGACTAATGTTTTTTCCAGCCTTAATCAAAAATCTCAACAAACGCATTGCAATATATTCCCCCATACTATCATTGATACGACGACCACTCAAAATAACTTCTGGCTGATGCCCCAATTCGGTAGATTTGTAGGTCAGATAATAAGGATCAACGCCTATGCAATGTCCGCCAACGAGTCCTGGATAAAAAGGTAAAAAATTCCATTTTGTGCGTGCAGCTTCCAAAACATCTTGCGTATTGATATTCATTTTGTCGAAAATAATTGCCAATTCGTTCATCAAAGCGATATTTACATCTCGTTGTGTGTTTTCAATCACTTTTGCGGCTTCGGCTACTTTGATAGAACTTGCTCGGTGTACGCCAGCTTCTATCACCAATTCATAGACTTTTGCAATATTGTCTAAAGCCACTTCATCGCAACCAGACACTACTTTTATCACCTTCGATAAGGTATGTTCGGTGTCTCCTGGATTGATTCTTTCGGGCGAATAGCCTATTTTAAAATCTTCATAACATTTTAGTCCAGACAATTTTTCTAAGACAGGCAAACAGTCATTTTCAGTACAACTAGGATAAACAGTAGATTCATAAACGACATAATCGCCTTTTTTCAACACTTTGCCAATAGCAGTAGAAGCACTTAACAAGGCTTTCAAGTTGGGTACTTTGTGTCTATCGACAGGCGTAGGAACGGCTATGACGTAGAAACTTGCTGCTTTAATATCTTCGGTATGGCTTGTAAAGCTGATGTCTTTGTTCAAAAAATGCTCAGTTTGCAACTCATTGCTAGGGTCTATTCCCTTTTTCATAAGGCTGACACGCTCTTCATTGATGTCGAAACCAATGACTTTGATGTGTTCTGCAAAAGCTAAGGCTATCGGCAAGCCTACATAACCTAAACCGATAACGGCCAAACTTGTTTTTTTTTGTAATAAAGCGGTGTAAATGCTATTCATATTTCTTGTTGTAAAGCTGATATATTTTGTTTTGTGAGATTTTTTTTCTGACAAAAGCTATGTATTGTCTTATTTATGTATAGTACGATTTGTGCTAACGCCCTGAATTTCAGCCTGTTACTTTCCACAATTCGTAGAGTAAATTTGTTTGAGTACTTATCAAAATTTCACAAAAGTACAATATCCTCTTTTAGTTTTGAAATATTGGGCAATTTTTATTTTTTGTGTGTTTAAATTTCAAGGAATAGATTTAATTTACTGAATTACTATGCTACAATTTAAACAGCCTCTTTTAAAAAAAATGTCAGAACTATCATAAAAGTAAATGGCAAAAAGACAGGTAAAGCATTCATCAAGTTTTTTATATAAAAAAATGCCACTTCATAAACTTAAAAATTTACGAAGTAGCATATTATTTTTCGGAAACTGAAAAAAATAAAAATATTACTTATTTGCTATATAAGTGCCAAGCACCTATTTAATAAACGGTCGATTCGTTGCTAACGCATTGATGTTCAGCGTATTAGTTTCAACGAGATGTATATTTATTTTTGTCTGACTACTTACTTAGAAGAAGCAGGTTTAGGCGGAGTTGTTTTCTTAGGAGCAGATTTTGGAGGAGCAGTGTCCGCAATATCGGTCACTTCCACATCATACACCAAAACAGAGTTGCCCGGAATTTGGCCACGTTGTCTTTCGCCATAAGCCAAAGTAGATGGGATAAGAAAAGTCGCTTTTCCACCTTTTTTCAACATCATCAAGCCCTCACGCAAGCCACGCACCTGTCGGTTGAGTGGCATATCTTTAGCTTTGCCTTTGCTACTTTCTACTTCTGTTCCATCTAGTAGTTTGGTCGTATATTTCATCTTTACGGTTTGGTCGGCACGAGGTTTTTCTCCACTACCTGCTGTGCCAATCGTATATCGCAAACCCGAAGCTGCTGTTTCCATTTTTAAGCTTTTGCCACTCAAATAAGCATCAATTTTTTTGTTGTCTTCTGCTGTTCTAACGGCTTTTGCTTTGTTTCGCTCTGCTTGATATTCTGCTTGCGATTGTATTTTTTGCAAAGAAATTGTATATTTTAGCTTATCGCCAGCTTTCAAAAACTTTGGTAATCGATTGCTATACAACGAGTCGGCAGGCACATAAAAAGTAGCACTATCACCAGCAGCCATTTGTGTCAAACCTTGATTGAGTATGCCTTTGAATAAGGTTTTTTGAAATTTGAACGACAAAGGATTAGGTTTGTTGTAAGAGCTAAAAATGGTAGAATCATTCATAGTTGTATATTGCATTTGCAAAGTCAGAAAGTCGCCAAACTTAGCTTTCTCGCCTGCATTTTTAGTATGAATGTTGTAAGATAAACCAGAAGGAGTTTGTGTAAAACCTTTTGAACCCGTAGTAGAGCCACCTTCACTACCATTGCTAGAACAAGCAATTAAGCTACATAAATAAACAATGGTGAGGAAATAGGAAATTTTTTGCATAAAAAAAGAAGTTTTGATAAATTTGATAAAAAGAGTTGATGCAAGACACAAAGTATAAAATAAATAATTGTCTTGCATTAAAAAATCTAAAAAATAGGTTGTTTAACAATTATATTGAAAATTAGCGTGTTGTTTTCCACATTTGGGCGTTTTATTTTTTGTTTGACTTCAATATTTTTTTTAATATTAATTGTCCAAATCGTCAAACAACCTAATAATATCGTTTGTTATTCTACAATATTGAGCAATTCTACTTCAAAAATCAATACTGAGTTTGGCGGAATGCTTGGCCGTCCTTGTGGGCCATAAGCCAAAGCCGAAGGAATAAGCAATGTACCTTTTCCGCCTTCTTTCAACAATGGAATGCCTTCTTGCCAGCCTTTTACTACACCTTTCAATGGAAATTCGGCAGGCTTATTTCTTTTATAAGAAGAATCAAATTCCGTACCATCAAGCAAAGTACCTTTGTAGTGTACTTTTACTTTATTGTCGATAGTTGGGTTTTTGCCTGTTCCTTTTTTCGTAACAATATAATGAATGCCTGATTCTGTCTTTTCAGCTTCCAATTTATTTGCAGTCAAATAAGCTTCTATTTTTTTAGTATCAATTTTTAGCTGTTCTGCTGGTGGCACAGATTTAATAATATCAAGCAACTCTACATCAAAAATCAAGATAGAATTGGCAGGAATAGTTGGCCTTGCTCGCTCGCCATAAGCCAAACTAGAAGGAATGATTAGTTTTCCTTTTCCACCTTTTTTCAACAATGGAATACCTTCTTGCCAGCCTTTTACTACACCTTTCAACGGAAAAGTGATAGGCTCACCTCTCTCGTATGATGAGTCAAATTGCGTATCATCTAGCAATGTACCCTTATAATGTACTTGCACTTGGTCGTCGATAGTTGGGTTTTCGCCTGTTCCTTCTGTCTCAATAATATAATGAATGCCTGAAGGTGTTTGTTGTGTTTTAAGGTTGTTGTCTTTTACAAATTTTGCAATCAAGTCAGCGTCTATTTTATCTTGACCCGTAAAATTATTGGTTGTAGCTTTTGTTGCTGTATCGCCACCGCCGTTTCCTGTGTTATTACAAGCAGTAAAGCCTATAAATAATGCAAAAAGTAAAAAAGTTAGTTGTTTCATTGTTTATTTTTTTAGTGAAACATTAGAAATAAATTGCTTACAAAACTGTTTAAAATTTGTCTTTTAAGATTGAAAAAAAAGCTGTTGCATAAATGAAAATAGGCCTTTTTTAGCCAAAATTGTCACAATATAAATAGTTATTTTTTTTTAAGCCAAAGAATAAAACTTAAACAGCTTCTAATATTGGAAACTAACAATTTGATTTTTTCAATATGTTAGCAACGAAAATTAATTTTATTAAGCTAGTGCCTAGCACTTTAAGTAGTTTTTTTTTAAGCTGTCAACATTTCTTGATAGTCATCGAGCAAACGTTCTACTTTTTCGAGTGTTTTTTGCAAACTCAAATTTGAGCGTCCACCAGAAGCATTTTTATGTCCACCGCCTTGAAAGTGTTTTTCAGCAAATTCTTTTACCGAAAAATCGCCATTGGAGCGAAACGAGATTTTGATAATTCTTTGGTTTCTATGTTCTTTTAGCAAAATAGCAAAACGAACATTCACAACGCCTAAAGCATAATTGACTAAACCATCTGTATCGCCTGTTCTACAACGATATTTTTCGGTGTCTGCACTTGATATATAAATAATTGCGGTATTGTGATGCTCATATACTCTCAATCTTCTGTTGAGGCAATGGCCAATAAATCTCAACCTATTTTCGCTAAAATTTTCAAATAAATTGCGATGAATTTGGTCTAAATCAATGTTTTGAACTACCAACTCAGCAGCGATTCGATGTGTGCGAGGAGTCAAATTGTATTTGAAGCGGCCAGTATCTGCACAAATGCCCGTATATAAGCAAGCAGCAATATCATGATTGATGAGCGAAGTATCATTTAACAAATCTATAAATTCATAAATAAGTTCGGAAGCAGAACTAGCTTTGGTATCCCAAACCTGATAATGCGAAAAATCTTCAGGGTCAAGATGGTGGTCAATCATGATTTTTGTTGCTTTTGAAGCCGCAATTTGCTGTCCCATTTCATTGCGATGCAAAGCACTAAAATCAAGCACAAACACAATATCGGCCTCATCTAATAATTGTAAGCCTAGTTTTTTTTGATATTCATAAGTGACCACTTCGTCATTGCTGGGCAAAAAATTCAAGAAATTTGGATATTCTGTTGGCACAACTACACGAACTTGATGACCTTTTTGTTGTAGAAAATGATACAAGCCCAAAGAAGAACCCATAGCATCACCATCTGGGCGGTCGTGTGTTGTTATCCAAATATTTTTAGGAGTTTGTAGCAAAGCTGTAACTTGTTCCAAATTTAGTTTTTTGCCAATATCTGGCATAGATATATTCATAAATAGTATAAAAATTAAAACTGTAAGCAGTTAGACAAAAATAATTCGGCATTTCGTTGAAGCTAACACTAGAAATTCCAATGTATTGGCAACGAGTTTGCCTGTAATAAAATGGTACTTGGCACTTAGCAAGTACATATCTTTGCTAATGTCTAACTTTTTAATGATTCGGCCAAAATAAATGTAAAATATTATTAGCATAGTGAGTAAGATTAGCTATTTTTGCAGCTAAATCGACTTCTTGCATGAAGTTGTTAAATAAAATAGATATTTTTAATTTTTTTTCACTAAATTATAACAAGTAATATGACAACTAATAGAACTTTCACAATGATAAAACCTGATGCTGTTCGTGCTAATAATATTGGCCCAATTTTGAGCATGATGACCGAAGCAGGCTTTCGCATTGTAGCCATGAAATATACAAAATTGAGTGCAGACCAAGCTGGCCAGTTTTATGCTGTTCATAAGGCACGTCCTTTTTATGGCGAGTTAGTAGAGTTTATGTCGTCTGGCCCAATAGTAGCGGCTGTTTTAGAAAAAGAAAATGCCGTAATAGACTTTCGCAAGCTTATTGGTGCTACCAATCCTGCTGAAGCAGCAGAAGGCACTATTCGTCAGCGTTTTGCTACTAGCATAGGCGAAAATGCAGTACATGGCTCAGACTCTAACGAAAACGCTCAAATTGAAAGTGACTTCTTTTTTAGTCAGTTAGAGCGTTTTTAATAGACGATTCTTAAATTTTAATGACATTTCTGTGTCATGCAAAAAAGGAAATATCATATTGGTATTTCCTTTTTTTTTTAGTTGATTTTTTTTTTTTGCTCAAAACATTTTCACACTTAAAATTTATTTATTTTTTATATATAAATCATTGATTAAAAGTTTTTTAAGCATGTACTCAAAACAACATTTAAATTTAGCTTTATAATAAGAAAGGAAATAAAATTAGCTAACACACACAGCAAGTGACGTTAGCATGACACTAAATGTCATTTATAAAGCATTATTCTTTTTTTTAAGCTAAAGTTTAAAAATTGGCATAGATTTAATACGTTATTAAATGAGATACTAATGTAAATTTTCTTACAAAAAGAAAAATAGACTTTATTTTTTTTGTATATAAAAGAAATAAAGTCTAATATTTGCAATATTTCTTTAATAAAAAAAGTATCTCACTAAAAACCTTATACTATAACAACTAAATTTGGAAGCATAATTTTATTCCAAAAACAGCTTATGAAATGTTTTAATATTTTTATATGGGTATTTTTGCTGCATTTCACTTTTTCATTTTGCCTTGCTCAAGAAGAAGGAGAAGAAATGTCAATTTATAAAATGCTTAATATGGAGCTAGAACAGTTGATGGAAGTAACTATTGTGAGTGTTGTTGATGCTGACGAAAATTTACGGACATCTACTATTTATCGGATTTACGAAAAGGATATTATCAATCGAGGATATTATGCTTTAGAAGACATCTTAAACGATATTCCTAGTTTTAGTAGCATAGCAGATGATTTTGCACTTACAGGCTCTCAAAGAGGTATAGCGGGCAATTTTCAGAAAACCTTACTCATCGTTGATGGCAGGGTAATGCAAGGCTTACATGATATGGCTACTTTTATTAGCCATCAAATAGCAACGCATAATATTTCAAAAATCGAGTTTATACAAGGGCCAAGTGGTGTGCGGTATGGAACAAATGCGTATGCAGGTGCTATTTTTGTGCATACCAAAAGCCAAAATCCGAACTTTAGTGGAATGGAAGTACAGGTAGAGGCTGGCTCACAAATGCACAAAGCGGTCAATATAATAGCAGCAAAAAAGATAAAAGATTTGCGACTAACAGCAAGTTTGCGTTTCTTTGATGCAAATTCTTGGAATTTTAGTGATTTTGTGCAAGATAGCTTATTGTTTTCAGCAAATTTTCCTGCTTATGCAAATGGAGCGATGAATGAAACATTAGAAGGTAAGGTTTATAAAAACAAAAAACAGGCTATTCCATTTACTTTTAGTGCTAAGTATAAGAATTTTTATGCAGGTATAAATTTTTATCGCAATTATTCTCAAAATAAAGGTTTGTGTTATGTCAATTTGACATATGACAATAATGAAGACAATAGAAAATATGGACATTATTATGCAGGGTGGCAACATCGCATCAATGGCAAACACTTAGTCAATGTAGAATATCAGCATTATCGAGAAAAAATCTGGGGACAAAACCATCGTTATGACAATAATGTAGCATATTTCGATACTTTGTTTAATCAACAAGGTAGAGAAACATTCTTGACTCCAGAGGAAATAGACGAAAGCTTTGGATTAGAATATGGGAGTAAATCTAATAGTGCATCTTACAACAATAAATTGCAAGTTTATTTTAATACTTTTTTTGACAAAGCTTTTTGTTTTCATGTAGGATATACTATTAGTAGCAACAAGGTTGTGGGCACAACAGCTTATCAGTACCCTTTTTCTAGTACACTTGCATCTAGTTTTGTAAACGATGAAGCACTTTTGCCGTCTTATAAATATATAAGAAATGCGTTGTTTTTTGATTTTGAAAAATCTTTTTTCAACGATAAATTGTTTCTCATTACAGGCTCAAGGCTAAATATTCATTCACAATATGGCTTTTTACCTGTTTTTAAAAGTGGACTTATTTATATGCCCAAAAAAGATACATATATTAAAATGTTCTTTAATCAAGGTTTTCGTGAGCCTCTTATGCAAGAATTGATAGATTCTCTAGGTGTTTTCAGAACCGATTTGAGGCCAGAACGTATTGATAATATCGAATTTAGTGTTTTGCATCAGCTAACAAGAGTATTTCAAGCTAGTTTTGCGGTTTATAATAGCCAAATTAGCCAAATGATTGCTTTAGAAGAAAAACTTTTTCAGAATCAAAAAGCAAAGCAGCATATACAAGGTATAGAAACACAGTTAAACTATCGTTTGATACGTTGGCAAGCTATGTTTGGATATACTTATGTGCATAGCCGTTTTGCAAATCAATTATACAAGCATCGTTTGTCGGCAAGCTTTACATATAGAATCATACCTGATATAAGTTTTAATGCAAAAATTAACTATTTTAGTGCCATAAATGCAGTAGAAGGTCTTCCAGAAAGCGAAACAATGTTGCAATTTCCAGCAGCAACTTTGCTCAACCTTACACTTGCAACACAACGCTTAAAAGTAGCTAAAAAGATAGATATGAGGTTGATGCTAACACTTAAAAATGCTTTAAATGTTTCGTTTTATCAACCAAATATTATGCAAACAGGGCCTAGACAGTTTTTACAACCTGGGCAACAAATTATTGGCCGACTAATATTAAAATATAATTAAAATGTTTTCTATCAAACATATAGCTTTCTTATTAATTCTGGTATTCGGCGTATATAGCCAGCAAACTTCTGCTCAGTCAGCCGTTGGAGGATATATTGACCATGAATATAAGCTAAAAGCTGCATATATTTATAATTTCATAAAATATGTAGAATGGGCCGAAGAACCAGCCGATACTTTTTATATCGGTATTCTTGGCCAATCAGAATTGACAAAACTGTTGTCACAAGTGGCTGCGGTGCGAAAAGCGAAAGGAAAAACAATTGTGGTGCATCAATATAGACGTATCAAAGATTTTATTCGTGAAGATATAGCAGCTCCTGCAATTAACAACTGCAATATTCTGTTTATATCTGAAGCTATTACGCCTTATATTACCAATAAAAAGCTAGAACAGTTGGCAGCCGAGAATATTTTGCTCATTGGAGAAAAAGAAGGCTTTGCAAAAAATGGTGGGTTGATTAATTTTATAAACCTACGCAATCGACTTAGATTTGAAATCAATCAAAGCACGCTCATTAACTGTAATTTTACGATTAGCCCAAAACTTCTCAAATTGGCTATTTTGGTAAATGAAGAAGATCAATAAGTACCAAACACTAAGTTAATATAGCTTGTTTGTTGGGTAGCTATACATTGACAATTTAGCGTGTTAGCTTCCATAAAAAGGCGATTTATTTTTAATGTTTGGCCAACACTAAATGCTATATGAATTAGAAGAACCGATGTACTTGTTTTATATTAAGTACCAAGTACTATTTTGCTAACGCATTGAAAATCAAGGTGTTATCTTGTTCGGAAATGCCCAAAAATTTCTGAATGACTACTTAAATACCTAAACAAAAATAGCTTTGCATCTCATTGAAACCTAATGATTTTTTTTAAATATGTTGGCAAAGAAGCACCCATTTATTAGCATAGTCTTGGACATTTAGTCGTCATCTTATACATTTATTTAGTGCCAACACTACCAGATTAATTGAAGTTCCTATTTTAACTAGCTTACTCAATAGTAGTTTATTGGTCATAAAAGTATTCTTTTGTTCTGAAATGCCCAAAAACTCCTAAATGACGAATTAATTATAGACACTTACTTTTTGTCAAAAGTGTCAGATTTATTTTTTATCTAATTTTCTATTTGTTAAAACACTGCAAAGTAACGTATTTTTTACTTTTTACACCTAAACATTGTCAATATATTATTTGACATTTTATTAAAAAAGAACTTCTACGATACTATTCAACTTTTTATGTTTTCGATTTCTAGTTATTGGCTTCTTGTTTTTTTCGAAAATGCCTAGTTGATTTAAAATAATATTATTATGCTCAACCTTACTAATACATCAATAAAAAATAAACTCATTAGCATACAAGTCTTGACAGCTATCTTGACTATTGTGTTATGTGGTGCATTTTTTGTATTTAGTTCCTATCGAGTTTTTGAAGACCACGAAAGAGAAAGTTTACAATCTATCGCTACTGCCGTTGGTAGCAATGTAACTGCGGCACTTGATTTTGTGTATGTGGAAGCTGCAAAAAGCGAGCTTGGCGACCTTAATATTCATCCACAAATAATGGATGCTGCCATTTTTGATGTTGATAGTATGCTTTTTGCTGATTATCATAAAGATAAAGAAAATAGCTATGCTTTTGTTTATCCCAAAAAAATGTGTACAGATATAGAAGATTTGTTTTATAATGAAACGGAAGGCGATTATCTAAATTTGTATTACAAACTTGTTAGCGAAGGTGATTTTTCTGGCATTCTGTGCATGAGGGTTTTGATGTCGCAGACTAGCTCGGCCATTTTAGTGCAGTTTATGAATCAAGTAGCAATGATTGCTCTTGTTATAGGCATTTTAGTAGCTTTGCTTTTTGCCTTATTTTTTCAAAAGACCATTTCTTATCCACTCACTACTTTGGTTGACAGTATGAAGCGAGTTTCCCAAAATCAAGACTATTCGGTAAGAATGACCTATAGCGGAACAGATGAAATTGCTGAATTGTCGAGGGTGTTTAATAGCATGTTGGAACAAATAGAAGAGCGAGATAGCTCTCTGCGAGAAGCCCACGACCAGCTCGAGCAGCGTGTGAAAGAACGAACTGAGGAGTTGAATGAGAAAAAAGAAGCTTTAGAACGCTCTAATCAATCGCTCGAACAATTTGCTTACGTTGCTTCACATGACTTGCAAGAACCTTTGCGTATGATTGGTAGCTTTTCGCAGCTTATCGCAAGACGATATAAAAGCACTATTGACCCCGAAATTCAGGAATATATCCACTATATTGTAGATGGTGTGGGGCGTATGCAAAAACTTATTAGAGACTTACTAGACTTTTCGAGGGTTGGCACAAGAGAAGTCAATCTCGAACCCCTTGATATGTCGGTTATTATGCTAAAAAGCATGTCTAATCTGCGATATTCTATAGAGGAACACAAGGCAGAAGTTATTTGCGATGAAATGCCTCTTATTGTAGCCGACAAAACTAAAATGCTACAACTTTTCCAAAATCTCATTAGCAATGCTATCAAATTTAAACGCCCAGATGTGCAACCTAAAGTGCATATTACCATAGCCGAAACACCAACACATTGGCAATTTCAAATAAAAGACAATGGTATTGGTATTGAACAAGAATATGCAGAAAAAATCTTTCTTATCTTTCAAAGACTACATACAAGTGAGTATCCAGGCACAGGTATTGGTTTGGCTATTTGTAAAAAAATTGTTGAAATGCACAATGGTAAGATAGATTTTGAGTCGACATTAGGCGAAGGTTCAACTTTTATTTTTACCATTCAAAAAGTAACTATTGAGAGTGTCAATGATGAAAAAAACATTAATACAAAATTGCTTGAACATACTCATTAATTTTTCAGCTATTCTCGCTTTGAAATAAAATAAATATTATAAAAAAATATCTGCTTGTTTTTCTGTGTCAGCAATTAGTTTTTAAGGCCTTTTTTATCAAAAGCTTAAACATACTATTTTTTTTAGGCTAAGAAGACCAATATTTCCTATTTTTATAGCCTTTTGAACTGAAAAATAGTATGTTTCCCCTATCGAAAAAGGTTTCTTTTGTTAAACCGAGAATAACTGTTAATTTTTTGTAGCAATTTTGGCTAAAAAACGTCTATTTTCATTTATGCAGCAGTTTTCTTGCTCAAGAATAATGCGTATTTATTCAACTCAAAAAGAATTTTACTAAAAAAAATGTCTTGTTTTTTACCTCAAAACCTTATACATAAACAATTGTATTTTTTTTATAACAGCTTGAAAATCAAAATATTAGCTTTTATAAATGCAAGCTTTTTTCTAAAAATCAACCGTTAATTACTCCATCTTGTTTTAATATTGCTATCTTGTTTTCGGTATAGCCCAATTCTTTTAATATAGCGGCTGTATCTTCGCCTAAAAGTGGAGCTGCCCAACCGATATTTTGTGCTTCTCCTTCTATTTTTATCGGATTGCCAATGCTTTTGATATTTCCATAAGCCAGATGTTCATGTTCTACAAACATATTTCTAGCTGTCAAATGTTTATCTTTGCTTACTGCTGCCAAATCGTGGATAGCTGTTAGACATATATCTTCATTTTCCATCAACAATAGCCATTCCGTTTGTGTTTTGCTACGAAAAAGTAGCGTCAATTCATTTTTTATAGCTTCTAAATTTTGGGCATTTCCTAGAGCCATATTCACCCAATCTAAACGGTTTACCTTTTCGCAAAATCTTTTCCAAAACTTAGGCTCTAATGCTCCCAAAGCTACAAATTTGCCATCATTGCATTCATATACATTATAGTTGGGCAGAGCTCCTGAGAGTACATTTTCGCCACGCTTTGCTGTTTTTCCTGTTGCCTGAAATTCGGCATATTGCAAGCTCATAAATGGCAAACTAGCATCAAGCATCGACAAATCAATATAACTGCCTTTGCCTGTGCGTTCTCGCTGATATAAGGCCAGCAAACAAGCCGATAACGTGCTATAAGAACCGCCTGCAATATCCGCAATTTGGACAGATGGTATCACTGGCTGACTATTTTTTTGTCCTGTGGCATGTAAAATTCCTGCTCGGCCAATATAGTTCAAATCGTGGCCAGCTTCCTGAGCATATGGCCCACTTTGTCCATAGCCTGTTAGCGAAATATAAATGATTTGAGGGTTGATTTTAGAAATACTTGCATAATCCAAACCTAGTTTTTTCATCACTCCAGGCCGAAACGATTCCACTAAAACATCTGCTTTTTTGAGCAACTCTAAGCAAATTTCCTTGCCACTTGTTTGTCGCAAATCAAGGCAAAGGCTGCGTTTCGAGCGATTGATAGCCAAATAATAAGCAGATTGTTGATTAATAAAAGGCGGATAGTTTCTGATATCGTCAGGAGACTCTGGGTGTTCTATTTTGATAATTTCTGCTCCCATATCGGCCAACAACATTGTAGCTAAAGGGGCTGGCAAAAGACGGCTAAAATCTATAACACAAATATCTTTCAAAGGGCCTGCCAATGGCTTGCGACTTTCTTGCGAAACTTGCTGTTTTTGGGAGCTGTCAGTAGGTAGCTCACTCGCCGATAATTTGCGAAACATTTTGCTAAATGCCAACATAGCCATTATATTACTCACTTGGATTTTTCCTGTCATAAAAGCTTGCTGTGCATTCAAATGACCTAGTTCGATAGCAACATAAACCTTACTGCTTGTTGTTATAACACAATCTGCCTTTCCAAACAGTCCTATTTTGCTACTACATATTTCATTTTGTATCTGTACTGTAAAATAGGATTTAGCAGTCTCATCAAATTTGAAATGAAAAGTGCCGCTATAATTTTTCGCTTTTTCACTACGAAAACGCTGCGGTAAATGGGCAAAAATATCTTGTATATTCATTAGGTTTTATTGATAAATGATAGTAAATGTAGAAAACTTAACGCTTTTGAAACAAGCAAGCTATTATTTGGGCAAGCTGCTAAAATGATTGATTTATCTAAATGTACTTTTTTTTCTTATCAGTTTGTATATATCTTGCGTTTTGTCGATATATAAAAATTCTCCTTCAATGATTTTTTCAAATGTTTGTATGCCTAATGGGTATGATTTCATGACTTTTTTTCTTTTGTAGCGAAAAAGGTAAGGTTTTTTTGTGGTATTTGCAATAAAGTCAATTTTATTTTTCTTTTACACTTCTTGTTAAAAAAACTATATGCAGGCAGTATTTCTATTCAAAGTTTGAATACTACTATAAATTATAACATTTGGATTAAGTAAACAGAAAATGAAAAGTGTTTTTAAAATGCCTTTTACTTAAACAGTAACTATTTGTTTTTATAAAAGAAAAATTATATCTTGCAACAAAAGAGGAAAACAATACTTTTTCTTCTTGTGTTTTTTTATAACTATTAGCGTTTTTCTAAAAAAAAGAAAAAATGATAACTTATTTTAAGGTAACAAACCTAAATGGAAAAGGTGAAAAAGGCAATTTTGAGTTTCATTGCCATGAAGATTTGAATATTTTTACTGGCCAAAATGGCTGTGGAAAAACTACGCTTTTGAAATTGTTGTGGTATGTTTATAAGGGTAAACAAGATTCATTTGAAAAAGCTAAAAGAGATGTAATCTTTGACAAATGTACTATTTGTTTTGGGGGAGAAATAGTTTTAGAAATAAACCGTAAAAAAGCTAATTTTATTTTAAAACAAAATGGAAAAGAAGTAAACGATGCAAAATATTTCCGAAATTCTATTTTTTTTCCAACATTTAGGCGCATAGAAGGGAACTATCATTTTGAATATCAAGAAGAAGAACAATTGCAACGTTTAGATTTGGCATTAGATTTAATCTCTAAAAAAATGTCGCATCGTAGGCATCGTTTTGTTTGTGCCTTTTCGGTTCAAGATATAAAAGTAATTTTAACAGAAGAATATGCAAATTTATTACAAAGCGTCAAAAAGTTAGATAATATTCAAAGCGAACGTATTTTAGAAAAAACGAATAATGGTATGAATATGCCAAATATTCAAAACGTTTTGGAAGAAATAAATAAAATTGTTTTAGAAAATAATATTGCAAAGGCTAAAATACTGTCACCTTACACAAAATTGAGTCATATTGTAAACAGCCTTTTTAATGATAAAAGCGTAAAAATAAGCGAAAATATCATTTTAGGAGATGAAAAAAAGACAGCCGTTGCTGCTGAAAAACTATCGTCTGGCGAACAGCAGGTTTTAAGTTTTTTGATTTACAATGCTTTTTCCGAAAAAACAGTTTTTTTCATAGATGAGCCAGAATTGAGTTTGCATGTTGATTGGCAAGAACGTTTATTTCCGAAATTGATGGAACAAAACAGTAGTAATCAATTTTTTATCGCAACACATTCGCCATTTATTTATAGCAAATTTCCAGACAAAGAACACATTTTAGATAAAGAAAACTAAGAAAAAATGCCCAGAAAAAATTATCTAACTGCTGATATACTTATTTCAAGATATAATAAAAGTCATTCAAAAGGATTAACAATTTTGGTTGAGGGGCCAGATGATGTTAAGATATATCGTTTATTAGAAAAATCACTTGGGAACAATATTAGTGTTTTTCCTTGTGGCGGCCGAAATACTTTACTTGAAATATTTGAGCGAAGAGCAGAGTTTAAAAACCCAAATGTTATTTTTATTGCCGATAGCGATATGTACGTTTTTTCAGAAATTCCAGCCAAATATATCAGCGATGATTTGCAATTTACAAAAGGATATAGCATTGAAAATGATTTGTATATGGATGGCCAAAAAATGTTAGATTCTGCCGTTTTGAATCACACAGAGTTAGAGAAAAAACAAGCAATTTTGACAAGTTTGATTAAGTGGTTTGCTTTTCAAGTAGAATATCACAACAATACAGGTGCTTTTTCTTGTAAAGTAAAAGAAGTAAATTTGAATAGCACAAAATATATGCTTAAAAATAAAACAAATTTTGTAGCTACTTTTCTAACAAATCAAAATTATAAAGCTGCTTCAACAGCAATTTTAGAAGATTTAAAAGCAAACTATGCTATAAAGTTGAGAGGGAAATTTTTATTTCAGATATATCAAAAGATTTTTTTGGAACAAATAGATAAAGACAGAGTAAAATATAGCGAAATGCAGCTTTTTAGTTTGTGCTTTAATACGGCAACTAGCGAAAAACAAAAAAACACAAATATCAACCGCTTTTTGCAATGGGCAGAAAAACGGTTGATAAATAGCTAGATATTTTATTTCTCTCAAAAAACTACCCCTCCTCCATCACCATTTTCTTAAACTCATTCAACTTAATCAAAGCCTCTAGCGGCGTGAGCGTATTCACATCTAAAGCATCAAGTGTATCTTTAATCTTTTTGATTTTTGGGTCTGTCACATCAAAGATATTGAGTTGAAAACGGTCTTCATCGGCTTTCGCTATGCCCTGCAAACTCGTTTTGATGTCGTCAGAAGTGTTTTTCGCCTCCAAATCGACCAAAATTTCACTCGCACGTTTGATAATCGGCTTAGGCATTCCAGCCATTTGTGCAACATGAATACCAAAACTTTTTTCGGCACTTCCTGCTATGAGCTTTCGCAAGAAAATCACTTTATTACCTATTTCTTTCGTGGCGATAGAATAGTTTTTGATGCGTTCAAACTTGTTTGAGAGTTCTGTTAATTCGTGATAATGTGTCGCAAACAAGGTTTTAGGGCTTGCTTTTGGGTGATTGTGCAAGTATTCCGCCAAAGCCCACGCAATAGAAATACCGTCATAAGTGCTTGTTCCTCTGCCTATTTCGTCGAGCAAAATCAGACTTCGTGGCGAAATATTGTTCATAATACTTGCCGTTTCGTTCATCTCCACCATAAAAGTCGATTCGCCAGAAGAGATATTATCGGACGCACCTACACGAGTAAATATTTTATCGACCAAACCAATTGTAGCACTCGTAGCAGGCACAAAGCTTCCCATTTGAGCCATCAACACAATCAAGGCCGTTTGTCGCAAAATCGCCGATTTACCCGACATATTTGGCCCTGTAATAATGAGTAACTGCTCGGTTTCGCTATCCAAAAACACATCATTGGACACATACTGCTCACCCAAAGCCATTTTTTGCTCAATGACAGGATGGCGGCCAGCCTTGATATTGAGGCTCAACGAATCGTCAATAGTCGGCTTTGTATATTGGTGCAGAAACGCACTTTTCGTAAACGATAACAAACAATCGAGACGTGCAATCAGACTAGCATTGAGCTGAATTGGACGAATATAATCGCTCAAACTCGTGATAAGACTCTCAAATAATTCGCCTTCTAAAGCCAAAATCTTTTCCTCTGCTCCAAAAATCTTTTCTTCATACACTTTCAATTCTTCGGTGATATATCGCTCCGAACTCACAAGGGTTTGTTTGCGAAGCCAAGTATCTGGCACTTTGTCTTTAAAACGGTTTCTAACTTCCAAAAAGTAGCCGAACACATTGTTAAAGTTGATTTTCAGCGAAGTAATGCCTGTTTTTTCTATTTCTCGCTGCTGCATTTGCTCCAACAATTCTTTTCCGCTGTGCATAATGTGCCGCAATTCGTCTAGTTCTGTCGAAACGCCAGATGCTATAACATTTCCCTTATTGACAGCCACAGGTGGGTCTTCCGTCAGTTCCCTAGCTATTCGGTCTCTGATAATTTGGCACAAATGGAGTTGGTCGCCTATTTTTTGCAGTGCCTTGTGTTCACTTTCAGCACACATTTCTTTGATAGGTTCGATAGCCTGCAAAGCCTTTCTGATTTGCCCAACTTGTCGAGGATTGATTTTACCAAGCGGCACACGAGCAATCAAACGTTCTATATCACCAATGAGCTTAATTTGCTGGCTCATTTCTTCCGTCATTTCGCTGTGTTGCAGCATAAAATCAACTACTTCCAAACGTTCATTTATAATCCGTTTGTCACGCAAAGGCAGCACAATCCATTTTCGCAACAACCTCGCTCCCATCGGCGAAATCGTTTTGTCCAAGACTTTGAGCAAAGGCACACCGCTTTCTTGTTGGCTATCAATGAGTTCCAAATTGCGAATCGTAAACCTATCGAGCCACACATATTTTCCTTCTCTGATGCGTGACAAAGTGGCGATATGTTGCAAATTTGGGTGTTCGGTTTCCGCCAAATAATGAATGATTGCACCTGCCGCAATTGTGCCAGCTTTTAGGTTTTCTACGCCAAAACCTTTGAGCGAAGTAGTTTGAAAATGTCGCAGCAATATTTCCCTTGTAAAATCGTAGGCAAACACCCAATCCTCGAGCGGATAAGTATAAAATTTATTCCCAAAACTGCCCTCAAAATCTTTAAGTTTGTTTTTTGCAAAAATGACTTCGGCAGGCTGCAAGCTTTGCAATAGTTTGTCGATATATTCTGTATTTCCTTCTGCCACCAAAAATTCGCCTGTCGAAACATCAATAAAAGCGATTCCATTGGTGCTTTTTCCCAAGAAAACGGCCGCCAAATAGTTGTTCACTTTATGGTCTAGCATTTTTTCGTTCAAAGCAATGCCTGGAGTCACGATTTCGGTAACGCCTCTTTTCACTAGCTTTTTCGCTTTTTTAGGGTCTTCGAGCTGTTCGCAAATAGCCACACGAAAGCCAGCTCTTACCAAACGTGGCAAGTACATATCTACGGCGTGATGCGGAAAACCTGCTAGTTCGACATGGCCAGCCGCACCGTTGCGTCTTTTGGTGAGCGTAATGCCCAACACTCGTGCCGCTTCGATAGCATCTTTGCCAAAAGTTTCGTAAAAGTCGCCCATTCTAAACAACAAAATCGCATCTGGATATTTTGCCTTAATGCCTTTATATTGAATCATTAAAGGCGTTTCTTTTGCTACTTTTTTCTTCGTGCCTTTTTTGCTTGGTCTTGCCATTTGTTTTTTTCTCTAAAAAAATGAAAAATTGGAGAGAAGAAATGACATAACGCCCTTGTTAGTGTTATCGCCAACAAGCCACAAATGATAATATGAAATTAGTTGTTGGTGATAACACCAAACAACGGCAAGAATTATCATTTTTTTACTGATATTCTCAATTTGAATATTTTTGAGCAACCACTTAATATAGCAAATATGTCATTTTTCTATCTTTGCTTATTTTTTAACAAAGCCTAAAAAATAGAAAGCGAAGATAGCAAGAATATACTGAAAAACGATAAATTTTCATGCTTTTCGCTTGCCGATTCACTAGTCATTTTGTTTCTTTGTATCTTTACGCAAAATCATTTACAAGAACAATCATTCAGACATTTCTTACAATAATTCTCGGTTTAATAGAAGAACATCTTCTGGCAAGAGAAACATACTATTTTTCAGTTCCACAGGCTATCAAATTTGAAAATATTGGTCGCTTTAACCTAAAAAAATAGTATGTTTAAAGTTTTGTTAAAAAAATGTGTGAATGTCCGAACTACTGAAAAAAAATATGAAAAAAACAGCAAATAGCGAGTTAGATAGACTTTCGATAATAGATTTTAAGGAAGCAAATAAAAATCCTTTTGTATTGGTGTTGGACAATGTGAGAAGTTTTCACAATGTCGGTTCGGTTTTTCGCACAGCAGATGCTTTTTTACTCGAAGGCATTTATTTGTGTGGCATCACAGCACGTCCGCCACATCGTGACATTCGCAAAACGGCTTTGGGTGCGACAGAAACGGTAGCATGGCGACATTTTGAGACAACAACGGCTGCTATTCAAGATTTAAAGGCTCAAAATTATGTGATTATCGCTATTGAACAAGCACACGAAAGTATTATGTTGCAAGACATTCATTTTGAAAAATTGTTAGCTGACTTTTTCAAAAACAATGATATTGAACTGCCTAAAGAAAAGATAAAATATGCACTTGTTTTAGGGCATGAAGTGAAAGGCGTGAGCAAAGAAGCTATGCAAATGATTGATGCGTGTATAGAAATTCCACAGTATGGAACAAAGCATTCGTTGAATATTTCGGTGAGTGCAGGGCTTGTTATTTGGGATTTGTTGCAGAAATGGCAGGGCTTTGTGGAGAAATAATCCCCTAATATTTTTTATTTGGATAAATAAAGAAAAAAGAATATCTTTGAGACACTTGTTTTTCAATAGAATAATAAATTAGAAAATGCGAAAAATATACTTAAAAAACTTTAAAGGCTTTTCGGAAGCTTGTTTTGAGCTAAAAGATGTAAATTTTTTGGTAGGCGAAAATAGTACAGGAAAAACATCTATTCTAAAATTAATAAATCTCTTATCTAGTTCTGAATTTTGGCAAAAATTTAGCTTTAATAACAATGAAGTTGAATTAGGATATTTTGAAGAAATAATGCTAAAAAATGCTACTGCCAAAACTTTTATTATAGCTACTGAATTTTCTTTTAATAAAAAACAAAATAAAATAAGCATTTTAATAGTATTTGAAGAAAAAAAAGGTATTCCTCATATCAAGTTAGCAAAATATACTTTATTAAACAAAGATATTTTACTTAAATTTAATGCTCAAGAAATTTCTTATGCAACAAAAGCTATTCAAGATTATGAGTTTGAAAGTTGGGTAAAAGATTTTGATTTTGTTGCAAATAAACTTCAAAAAATAAGAGGCATAAATAGTGATACTCCATTTAATATTATTATAAGCTATATAGCTGGTTTTGAAGATATTAGCGATATGGGTTTCTGGACAGAATTTGATTTTGCAATGATTTCATTATATTCTCATTACAAATGGTTAGCACCTATTCGAGCAAAAGCAAAAAGAATATACGAAAACTTTAATATCAAATATTCGCCAGAAGGAGAGCATATTCCTGTATTGCTCAAAAATTTATTGAATAATAATGCTGATAGCGAAGAATTGATTGAAACTTTAGAAAATTTTGGAAAACAGAGCCGTTTGTTTGATAAAATAGAAGTTCGAGAGTTCGGCACAAATAAAAATGCTCCTTTTGAAATTAATGTTTTATATGATAATCTTCCTATGATATTGCCTAATGTCGGCTATGGTGTTTCGCAAATATTGCCACTTATTATAGAAATTTTATCGGCAGAACATCATTTATTTTCTATTCAACAACCAGAAGTGCATTTGCATCCAAAAGCACAAGCAGCTTTCGGCCAGTTTATATTTAATGCTTTCAAAACTAATGAAAATCAATTTTTGATTGAAACACATAGCGACTTTACAATTAACCGTTTTAGATATGCTTTGTTGAAAGAAGAAAAAGATAATAAACCAACTGCTCAAGTCTTATTTTTTGAGCGGCACAAGCTAGGCACTACTTTAACAAGTATAGAAATCAATGAAAAAGGCGAATTTGTAGGCGAAATACCAGATAGCTACCATGCTTTTTTTATTGATGAGGAATTGAAATTATTAGAATTATAAAAAATAACCAGCGAAAAGATGCCAATTATTATAGATACCAATTGTTTAGCCAATGTTTTTTCTGCCAAATCTGATAGACATGAGCATTTTAAGCCTGTTAAAGAATGGATTATTAGCGGAAAAGGTTTAGTCGTTTATGGTGGCACGCAATATTTTGAAGAGTTGAAAAAAAATATGAAATATGCAAAAATATTAAGATTATTGAAAGCATCAGGTAAAGCAAAAGTTGGAGATAGAACAAAAATTGACGAGCTAACCAAAAGAAATAAAGCAATTTTTCCTGAAAAAGATTTTGACGACCCACATTTGCCAGCTATTGCGATTGTTACAAAATGTTTATTGATTTGTTCGGAAGATATGCGTTCTGTAAAATATATAAAAAATAGACAATTATATCCCAGCGGTTTTTCTGTTCCTGTCTATTACAGTAGCGAAAAAAATGCTAATCTTTTGTGCGACAAATATGTTCATGCCGATAATAAGCCATTGTTGAAAATCAATAAAGCAATTCAAAAGAAAATTTATAAGAATTTGAAGCCATAATTTTCATAAAAAAATTTAAACATACTATTTTTCAAAAAAATAGTATGTTTAAATAAAATTAGAAACTACCAATCGTCTCTTAAAAGCGGCATACTCATACAATGCGAGCCGCCACGACCACGAGAAAGCTCTCCCGAAGGCAAAAGGATAAGCGTATTTTCAATATCGTCTGGCTTTACACCATTTTCAAACCGCTTGAATAATTCTTTTGTCGTGATAGCTTCAAAGCCATTTTCTTGAAAAGCCTTAATTGTTTTGTCGTTTCGGTCATAGCCAATAACAACACCTTCTTTTAGTGCCAACACATTGCAAGAATCTGTCCATTGCTCACGGTCGTCGTAAGGAAACTCATTGTTACCGCTATAAATAATAATAATATCCTCATCTTTGAAACCATAATCACGGCTTACTTTTCGCAACAAACCTTCCAAACCTACTTCATTATGTGCCAACAAATAGTCTTTTTCTGGACGATAAGGAGCAGATAAACTTTTGTGAAATTCCAAAATCTCTACACCATCTAGCTCTACTTTTTCTTCTTTATGCAGCAATTTGCCTAAATAAGAAAGTTTTTTTTCATCTCTTGTTCGCTGTGCCAAGACTCTTTCCGAAAACTGCCCATGTAGTACCCAAACATTTCGCTTCACTTGCGTAAAAATCGTGTCGATGTGCATTTGAGCACGGTTTTTAGGTATTTTCACTACCGATACCTTTTCAATACCTATTTCTGGCCGTGAAAATAACTTGTGAACTGTCGCATTTACAGCATTTGCCGAAGTTCGCTCGCTGCAACCAATGATTAAATGATTGTGAGCTATCATCATTACGTCGCCACCTTCTAGCGTAATGACGTTTTGTAATTTTTCGTAGTCTTCGAGCAAGAAAAATTGGCTATCTTGTACTAACTCAACGACATTTTCAGGCTGTGTCTCAAATAAAAAGTTGAGAGCGATAAATCGAGTGAGAATAGACTCTCTTTTTCGTGCTTTTTTGGCTGGCTTGCTCAACAAAATATGGTCGTTGATGACAATAGCAATGTCTCTTGTAAAAACAAAGTTTGGCGTAGGCGGAAACAAAAATATTGCCTTTTCATTCTCAATTTTATTTTCTGGAATAAAACCTGTAATCAAGACACGAGCCAACAATTTGCTATCTAAACCTTCTAATTTTTCTTGAATTTCGTAGCTACAATTTTCTACTGCACATATTGCAGAAATGAGTCGCAAACGGCCAATATTTCGCTTGCCATTAGCATGCTTTTTTTTCAGCAAATTGCACAATAATTGTTGTGTATCTAATACTTTATCAGAATTAAAATAGTTTTTAGCACCTGGTTTGAAACAAGGTGGCCGTTTGGTTTTATTTTTGTATTTAGCTTCCCATTCTCTAATATAGACCATTTTTTCTGGGTCTAAAAAATAAAGCAAGGTTTTGATATAAGCATCATATTCTTTTCTCATTTTTTTGAGATTAACAGTATCGTCATATAGCCAATCTTCAAATTTGCTAGGAATAATTTTGCCAATACCGCCATCTGGACTATGTATAATCAAACGCCTGAGTCGTCCTATTTCGGAGCTGACATGAATATTATTATTTTCCATATACAAAGTTTTATATTTATTACATCATAAAGTAAGCTATTTCAAATATTGAAAATATTAGACCTGACAGGTTTTTAAAACTTGTCAGGTCTGAACTACTGTAAAACTTACGGTATAATATATTTGGTGAATATTTTTAATCGTCTAATTTCTCTTTTTCGTCTTTATCTTTCTCAAAATTTTCATCAGTTGTATCTTCTTTTTCCAATACACTTGTTTTTGAGCCATCTATTTCTTCTTTGGGTTCTTCCGTTTCATTTTCTTTTTCCTCCACTTTTGCGGCTGTTTTTGCCTTTTCTTTTTTAGCTCTTTTAAACATTTTTTTCGGCTCAATCAGCGTACCTGTCGCAACATCAAAATCTGGCACTTTTCGGCCAAATAATAAACCTATGAACATTAGAATGGTGATACCAATAGCAAAACACATCCAGCTTGGCAATTGATACCAAATAGAAACGCCTGTCATACTCACACTTACCAAACCTACTGTTAAGGCATACGGCAATTGGGTTCTAACATGGTCTATGTGATTACAATTGGACGATAGTGAACTCAAAATCGTAGTGTCGGAAATCGGAGAACAGTGGTCGCCAAATACTGAACCAGCCAAAACACAAGACGTTACGCTATAAAAAATCGGCATCGTAATGTCGGCAGGCAAGCCAGCTTCTTGACATAAAGCCCAAGTTGTAGGCAAAAGAATTGGATATAAAATAGCCATTGTACTCCAACTAGAACCTGTCGAAAATGCAGTAATTCCTGCTAATCCAAAGGTAATCATTGGCAATAATTTTGGGTCTAAGTTGCCTTGCAAAATGTTGCTTAAATAATCTGCCGTATGCAAATCTTTAGTTATGGTTGCTAAAGTCCACGCCAAAATTAGAATAATCATAGCTGGCATCATCGTTTTCATACCAGAAACAAGTGAGTCCATAGTAGCACGAATAGACATGATTCTGCCAAAAAGTGTGAGCATAATCGCCACCATTATTCCAGCCATAGAACTCCAAAGTAAAGCAACATAGGAGTTTCCATTTCCGATAATATCTCTCACATTTGCAAAACTGCTAAAAGTCTGCCCTAGCTTTTGCATAAAGCTAAGATTGCCATTTTGCCAAATATTTTCAGAACCTGTATAAAAAAGTGCCAATAAAGTAGCTATAACAACCGTTGCGATAGGCAAAACAGCATTATAAGCACGATGTGGCTTGTTTTTTACAGGAGCTAAATCGTCCAAATCCATGTCGTAATCATTTTCCTCATCTATCGGATTAGACAATTTGCCTGTTGTTCTGGCACGTCTTTCGGCTGTAAGCATTGGCCCAAAATCTCTTTTAGACAAAATAAGAAACAACATAAACAACAAAGTCAGAATAGGATAAAACGAATAAGTCAAAGACTTTAAGAAAATATCGTAAGCTGTTTCATTGATGCCCAAAGCGGCTGTCGCATCGCCGATATAGCCAAGCTCTGCACCAATCCAAGTGGTGACAAAAGCAATAGCTGCCACAGGTGCTGCGGTACTATCTACGATATAGGCTAGTTTTTCACGAGATACACGATAGCGGTCTGTCAATGGACGTGCCGTATTGCCGACGATAAGCGTATTGGCATAGTCATCGAAGAAAATAGCAACACCGAGAAACCAAGTGACGAGCTGCGAACTTCGTGCCGACTTTGCCCTTTTCGAGAGCCGATTGACTACGCCAGCCATACCACCATTTCGAGAAATAATAGCGACCATTCCACCAATAAGTATCGAAAAAACGATGATAGACAAATGGTCTTTATCGGCAATAGTATTGAGCAAATAAGTGTCAATGAATTGGCGGAAGCTATCGAAGAAAGCACGAAAGGAAAAGCCATTGATAAGAAAAATACCACACCAAATGCCTATGAACAAAGAGGCAATGGCTTCACGAAAAATAAGTGCTAAAAAGATAGCGATAAGTGGTGGCAACAAAGCAACCCATTTCGGAATTTTTGAACCTTCTGTAACAGCAATATCGTTTTGACTAAAACGAAACAAATGAGCAATATCTTTCTCCTTATTTTGATGTTTGAGATACAAAGTTGCAGGCATGTTATCGTCTAAATATATTTTACTTGCTTCTCCTCTTTCAAATATCAAGTTTTGTTTTTCTTTCTTTCCTATGGTAAACAAATAGCTACCTTGCAATTGTTTTTCTTGCTGATTTGCTTCATTCAAAGCCTTTATGACTAAATTGTAGCCTTTTGAAGTTTGAACTAATGCAGCCTTAAAATCAAAAATTTCTAATTTTTCTTGATTTTGTCGCACACTTTCAATGGCTGCTGCAATAGAATCTTGATTAAAATTTAAAATTTTTGTAGCTTGTAAGTCTGTCGAATCAACTTTAATTGAATCTAGTCTTGTAGTATCGTTATTTTGACTTAGTTGCAAACTGTCTTGTGCCAAAAGCGAAAAGCTACAAAAAAACAAGCAATACAAGTAGGTAAGTAAAGTTTTAATTTGCATAAATATGTTGTTTTTAATGCTTAATTTGAGAATGAAAGCGAAAAAATAAAGTATATTTGAAAAAAATATTTTGACTATTTAAAATTGTAGAAAAAAAAACTACTGCATAATTGGAAATAGGCATTTTTAGCCCAAACTGTCACCACATAAATAGTTGCTAAAATGTCTTATTGAGCCCAAAGGAGTAGAAAAAGGACTAAAGATAGGAAAAAAAAAGGAATTTCAAAATCAATAATTAGTTATGTTCAGATAGTTTTTTTAGTATTTCTAAATCACAAGTCATTTTCAACATAGTAACTTGCTTATATTATTTTTGTTTGTTTCAAAAAATGTAGTTTCATATAGCGAATGTCATAAATATCATTTTTATTTGGTATTTTTTTTGTAATAGTTTTGTAAAAAAACATCTTTTATGTATTTTGCCAATACAACAAAAGTATAAAAGGTATCAAAGCACAAGATTTGTTTAATTATGCCTCATAATCCAAGACTAAGATAAAACTAGATTCATTCAAACAAACACCACTATCTTGATAATAACTAAAACTTCAACAAGAAAAAATATGAAAGCTTTTGATAAAAGAATCTCTACACTTAAAAATCTACAAATACTTGACACGCCCAATGAAGCCATTTTCGACGACATCGTAAAAACAGCCTCATTGGTCTGCAATGCTCCTATTTCGCTAATTACTTTGTTAGATACCGATAGACAATGGTTCAAAGCCAAAGTAGGCGTGCCTCTTACCGAAACCCCAAGAAATATTTCTATCTGTGCACATGCCATAGAAGAAGAAGCTGGTTTTATGTTAATCAGTGATTTAACAAAAGATGATAGATTTAAAAATAATCCTTTTGTAACAGGCAGTCCATTTGTGAAGTCTTATGCTGGCGTAAGCTTGACTACTGAAAATGGTTTGAATATTGGCACTGTATGTATTTTAGATGATAAACCGAGAATTTTCACTGAGAAAGAAATCAACTTGCTACATACTTTTTCAAAATATGTTGTTTGTTTAATAAATGAGAAAAAGAAAGTGCAAGAAATAAGTGCAAAAAACAAAGCACTCGCTCTCATGAATAATAACTTAGAAACTTTTGCTTATTCAGTAGCTCACGATGTAAAAGCACCTTTGCGGCATATCGTTTCTTTTTCTTCGCTTTTGTTGAGAAATAAGAAAAGTAATTTATCTAAAGAAGAAAAAACCAATTTAACATTTATCAACAATGCTGCGAAAGATTTGACAAATATGACGCAAAACTTGCTTGAGTTTTCTAAAAAAACACAGCTAGACAACAGCGATTTTGAATACCTCAATATGTCAAGTCTTATCCAAGAAACAGCACTTATACTTAATCCAGACCATGTTGTTGAGATAATATATACAGAACAATTGCCTATTATTTTTACTTCAAAACAAGTGATGAAACAAGTTTTTCAAAATCTTATTTCTAATGCTATTCAATATAGAGATGAGCAAAAAGCAACTTGTTTCATAAACATTAGTTTCTCGGAAGATGAAAAAGGCTTTCGTTTTAATGTTACAGACAATGGTATCGGCATCAATGAGGATAGAAAAATGGAGTTGTTTCAATTTTTTAATAAAAATGCAAACGAAACGACGAGTTCGGGCATAGGTTTGTGTATCGTGAAGGAGCTGCTAAATAAGGTAGAAGGCAATATCATTATTGAATCCGAAGAGCATATCGGAACGACAGCCATTGTTAGTATCAAGAAGTGATAAGTGCCAAACACTATTTAGTAAATGGTCAATTCGTTTGTTAATACATTGAAAATTAATGTGTTAGTTTCTCAACTATCTGCGGTAAAAATATTTCTGGACATTTTCACTTAGTTTTCTTTGTCTAAAATATGTTCTTTGTCTGGAAACTTGCTATAAATAAACGGCGAATGTGTAGCGATAAAAAATTGATTACTGCTGTTTTGTTCCATCAATTTTGGAAGTAACTGCCTTTGCCAATCAATGTGCAAGCTCAACTCTGGTTCGTCTATGAAAAAAACTGTTTTTTCTGAAAAAGCATTATAAATCAAGAAACCTAAAACTTGCTGTTCGCCAGAAGATAGTTTTTCGGCTACAATGGCTGTCTTTTTTTCATCTCCCAAAATGATGTTTTCACTTATTTGTACGCTTTTATCATTAAAAAGACTGTTTATAATATCGCTCAATTTTGTATATTTTTTCCATACCCATACCACAACAATTTCAAAAGCGTAGTTTTGCCACAGCCATTTTGCCCAGTAAAAATATTCAAATCTTCGTGGCAATCAAATTCAAAATTGCCTTTTTCGCCTTTTCCGTTTAGGTTTGTTACTTTAAAATAAGTTATCATCGCTTTATTTTATTTACAAAAAAAACACAAGAAGAAAAAGCGTTTTCCCTCTTGTGTTTGCAAGATATATTTTTTCTATTAAGTAGTCGTTCAGAAGTTTTTGGGCATTTCAGTACAAGATAACACCTTGATTTTCAATGCGTTAGCCACTAAACGAATGCTTTATTAAATAGTACTTGGTACTTAAAAAAACAAAAAACTTACTCCTCTTCCATTCCCATCATCATAGTTGCTTCTCGAATCAAGGCCTCTCGATTGATAGGCACAACACCAACTTGCTCACACACCATACCAGCCGCAATATTGGCGAGTTCGGCAGTCGCAAATACATCTAGGCCAAGTGCCAAACCTAATCCCAACAAAGCAATAACCGTATCGCCAGCACCCGAAACATCTGTAATATTTCGTTTATATGCTGGTATCAAATCTGTATCTTCATCATCGGCCACAAAAATGCCTTTATCTGACAGTGTAATTACGGTATATTCATTTTGCAAAAAAGATTGAGCCTTACGGTGAGCCGTACCCAAAGTTTCTGGGCGAAGTGGCGAAATATCAAGGTTTAAACCTTTTGTCGCTTCTAGCAAATTTGGTTTTAACAATGTACAACCGCTATACTCCAAAAAGTTATTAAATTTAGGATCAACAGCTACTGGAATTTTTGCTTGCCGACAGTTGTGAATAATATTGGCAATGACACGAGGCGTAAGCACGCCTTTGTCGTAGTCTTGCAAAATAACAACATCTGGAGCTTCATTATAAATCAAGTCAATGACATTGTCAATCAATAAGAGTTCGATATTTTCATCTAAAGGTTCTACTTTTTCAAAATCGTATCGCAACATCTGCTGATTGCGGCTAATCACTCTTGTTTTTATGGTCGTTACTCGCTCTTGGTCAAGGATAATGCTCGAAGGGTCGATGCCACTATATTGCAAATTTTGCTTCAAAGTATGACCTTCAGCATCATCGCCTACAACAGATACCAATAACGCAGCTGCTCCCAATTCTATCACATTTGCGGCTACATTTGCCGCACCACCCAAGCGAGTTTCTCGTTTATATACCTCCACAATAGGCACAGGTGCTTCTGGCGAAATACGTCCGACATCGCCAAAGATGTATTTATCTATCATCACGTCGCCCACTACGAGGACTTTCATTCTCGAAAAAGATTCAAATATTTGAGCAATACTGCTACTCATCTAGTTTTTTGTTTTTTTTGGGTGAAAAGAAAAATTGTAACTGTTTAAAGTTAGACTTTTGATATAAAAATCAGACTATTTATTTTTAAGCAAAGCTGTTTTTGAGCTGAATAGCACCGCTTTTGAGCGAAAAAAAGCTGCCGCATAAATAGAAATAGGCATTTTCTAGCCAAAATTGTCACAACATAAATAGTTACGAAAAATTTAAGTAGTTGTTCAGATGTTTTCGATATTCAAAATATGAAATAACACCTTGATTTTTCAACAACTTAGCAAAAGGCGACATATTTTTCTAGCCGAAATTGTCACCATATTAATAATTACTTTTTTTTAACAATGATTCGGACATTTTTTATAACAATATTCAGTTGAATAAAAAAAACGCCTTTTGACAAGGGAAACATACTATTTTTCAGTTCAAAAGGCTATAAAATTGGCAAATATTGGCCACCTTAGCCTAAAAAAATAGTATGTTTAAGCCTTTGATAAAAAAATGTATAAATGTCCGAACTATTGTTTTAAGACAATGTTGCTAAATATGCCTTAATACGCCTTACTGCTTCTTTTATCGTATCAATAGAAACAGCATAAGAAATGCGAAAACAGTCATCTTGTCCAAATGCACTACCTGATACAGTAGCTACATGAGCATTGTTGAGCAAAGCCATACAAAAATCATTGGCATTGTTGATGGTTGTTGTGCCGTCCGATTTGCCAAAATAATGGCTAATATCTGGAAAAACATAAAATGCACCTTCTGGCACATATGTTTTGAAACCTTCTATGTCGTTGAGTAGTTCCAATATCAAATTGCGTCTTTCCAAAAAGGCATCACGCATTTTGTAAGTTGGTTCTAACGTGCCTGTTAGTGCTGCAATAGCCGCTCTTTGTGCAATAGAACAAGTAGCTGAAGTAAATTGTCCTTGCATTTTTACACAAGCTTTCGCTATTGTAGCAGGAGCACCAATGTAGCCCAAACGCCAGCCTGTCATCGCAAAGCCTTTCGACAAACCATTTACGGTAATGACTCTATCTTTGATAAAATCGAATTGTGCCAAACTTTCGTGCTTTTCGCCATAGCTGATATGCTCATAAATTTCATCGGCAATGACATACAAATCATCGTAAGAAGCAATCACTTCGGCAATTTCTCGCAACTCTTCATGGCTATATACCGCTCCTGTCGGATTGCAAGGAGACGAAAATATCAGCAATTTGGTTTGGTAAGTGATAGCAGAATCTAACTCAGCAGCCGTCATTTTAAATTGATTTGCCAACTTTGTAGGCACTTCTACAATAGTGCCACCAGCCAATTCTATTTGTGCAGCATAGCTTACCCAATAAGGAATAGGTAGCAATACTTCTTCGCCAGGATTGACCAAACAAAGCACCACATTTGCGATAGATTGTTTTGCTCCTGTAGAAGTCACAATTTGATTGGCTGCATAATCTAAATTATTGTCTCGCTTAAATTTGGTAGCGATAGCTTGTATCAAATCTGGATAACCCTGCACAGGCGTATATTTCGTGTAACCTTCATCAATGGCTTTTTTGGCCGCCTCTTTAATATGTTGCGGTGTATCGAAGTCTGGCTCACCCAAACTCAAAGTGATAACATCTACACCTTTTCCTTTTAGCTCTCTTGCCAAAACAGCCATCTGCAAAGTAGCAGATTCGGCTAGTTGTGTAATTCTATTTGATAATTGACTCATAATATATATAAAGTGTCAAACACTATTTTAATAAAAACTATTTTTTTGCTAACAAATATTGAATATATTAGCTTTGGGATTTTTATTTCAAAGCGATTCTTTTTTAAGTACCAAGTAAGATATTTTTCTCAAAAGTTTAAACATGCTTTTTTTAGGCTAAGACAACCAATATTGCCTTTTTTACTGCAAAAAAGTACGTTTACCTTCCCAAAAAAATGTTTCTTTTGTTAAACCGACAATAGTTATTTTTTTATACAAAAAAAATGAAATACTTATTTTTTAAGGGCGTAAAGTTAATCATTTATGTAATAAATTAATGCTAATAGAACATAAAATTCTGCAAAAACACTTGAATGTTTTGTTTTTGTAGAAAATCTGCTTTAGAAGTTGTTTAAATTTTATTTTTTGGCCTAAAAAAGCATCAAAAACAATCTCTAAACAGTTTTTTTAAGTCGAGAATTGCGTAGTAGCCCTAAAATTTCAAATTGGGTTAAACAAACAAAAAATCGTATAACTATCAACCAATTTTGCAGTTACACGATTTTGTTATTTTTTTTTGAGAAAAAAGCCTTGTTATTTATCGAAAGTAGCAGACCATTCCATCATACCACCTAGCAAATTGCGAGGGCTTTCAAATCCTTGAGCCAAAAGCATTTGTTTGGCCGATGCACTTCTTGCTCCCGACCGACAATGAACAACGATTTCCTTGTCTTTGTAATCCGATAAGTCATCGAAATGGCGAGGCAATTCACCCAAAGGAATGAGCTTTGCACCGATATTATAAATTTCGTATTCTGCTGGCTGACGCACATCTATCACTAAAATATCTTCGCCTGCATCAAGGCGTTTTTTCAATTCTTGTACTGTTATATCTGGCATTTTCGATTGTTTTCTGTTAAATAATGTGTTGTATATATTTTTTAAAAATGACATTTTTTTAGTTTTTTTGTTAAAAAAGAGTTTATACTTATACTGCTCTTTTTTCTGTCCAAAATTTAATTTCCTCGAAAGCTAATTTTTTTTCAACAATTTTTATAACAACAATTCGGACATTTGCATATTTTTTTATCAAAGGTTTAAACATACTTTTTTTTAGGCTAAGGCGACCAATATTTGCAAATTTCATGGCCTTGTGAACTGAAAAATAGTATGTTTCACTTGCCAAAAAGTGTTTTTTATTAAACTGAAAATTGTTATAAAAAATGTCCGAACCATTGTTATAACAAAAAAGTATTTTTTTTCAGAAACATTAATATTCATTCCTTTTTTTAGCAAAAATAAACGCATCAAAACATATTTAAGTCATCGAATCTTTGAATATTCAACTTATAAATTTTTAATGCTTGTTTTAAACTAATCATTCTGCTAAACGTTTTAATAGATTTTCGTCTTCTTCAAAAAATTTTCTGTGTTTGCTTCATCAGCCGCATTTTTTTCAAGCTCTTTTAAATAATCTAAAATTGGTTGTAGTTTAGCTTCTGGTAATTTTACAATAATATTGTTGATTTCTGTTAAAACTTGATTATTCATTTCCTTAGATTTTATGCTAAAAAAATTTATTTGCAAGATACTACTTTTCACTCATTTTCGCAAAAAAAATCAAAACATCAATTTTTGTTTCATCGCTTTTGCCTGTTCGTGTTTCGGATTGACAATGAGCAAACGTTCCAACATTTTTTTAGCCGCCTTTTTGTTGCGTTGCAATAAATAAAGTCCTGTCAAATTGAGCAGAGCCATTTCGTAATCTGGTGCAATTTTTAGAGCCGCTTGATATTTTTTTTCTGCTTGGCTCAAAAGTCCCAAATTTACAAAACAAAAACCCAAATTCGTCAAAGCAGACACATGATTTTTGTTTTCTTCCACAATTTCAGCAAAAATAGTTTTCGCTTGCTCTATTTTGTTTTGTTTCATGAGCGAAATGCCGTATTTATTTTTAAAATCGAGCTGCAAAGGCAACAAACTAATAGCTTTTGCGAGATAATCACTAGCTTTTTCGTATTCATTTGTTTGCAAATAGCTTTCTCCAATTCTGTAAGCTGTCCACGCATCTTTTACGAGATAAATTTTTGCCTTTTTAGCAATTTTTATAATACGTTGATAGTTGTTTTTCAAGTAGTTGAGATGAATTTCGGTAGCAAAAGTTTTTGTAAAGCCAACATCAGATTTTGCCAAATAAAAAGCTGCCGAATCGAGCATGGCTGCTTTTGAAGCATAGCTTTCGTAATAATGCAAATAGCCTTTTGCCTGCGTCAGAGCGTCAATATCACCATTTGTGGCATTTGCCAAACCTATAAAATGTTCTACTTTTTGCTTTTCTTCTTCCGAAATTGGCTTGCGTATATAATGGTCGTGAATAGTGACATGCGGAATATCTATGCTCCCAGACTGTGGCAAATGGCAAGAAGAACAGTCATTTTTGTTAGCTGTTATCCGTTCTTTTTCAGGCATTGAGCAAAACGAAATCGTGTCTATTTTTGCATTTTCATTGGAGGTATGGCACTTCAAGCAAGCATTATTAAACTGTTCTTTTGGCGTAAACTTAACGCTAACATGAGGATTGTGACAGCTCAAACAAGTCATTTCGCTTTCTTTATAACACTTGCTTTTTGCCAAACGATGTGCTTGCGAAGCCATAATAAATTGAGTTTCATTACCGTCATATTCTGGCAAAAAAACATCCATCACATCGGTTAGTGGCATCGCTGGACGAAAATCGTCAAAGTTTTTTCCATCTTTCAAAATCGCTACACCTTGCAAATGACAACGCTGACACACATTCATCTGCAAGTCTCGTGACAAATCGGCAGGATTAACAATGCTATAATCTATATATTTTGAGGTATCAACCATATCGCCGCTTTCTTTTGCCAACACATGTGCCTCGCCAGGCCCGTGACATCGCTCGCAATTGATGCCATGTGGCACGCTGATATATTTGTTTTCAGAGCCTTCCATAAATTTGGGCAAAGCATTGTGACACGACATACACTCTAAGCCGATAATGCGATTGAAACGAGAATTGAAACCACCATCAAATCCTGGTGCCAAATCCCAAATCTTTTTTTGTGTATAAAATGTTATTGGTGCTTGAAACAGCGAGCCATTTTCCTCAAAAATATGTGAATTGGTGTGTTGGCCAGAGCCGATAATATATTTCACATACTGCGAGTGCTTGTGAACAGTATCTTTATTTGCCAAACGAAATTCATCAATAAACAAAGAATCACCTTTCCAATGTGGACGATAATAATAGTCGCTGATGCTATCATATATCGCAAAATGTTGGTCAAAAATCGCCTTACTTTTTTGAGGTGTAGCCAAGCCAAAAGACTCGCCCATGCCTGTTTTTATGAAAGTTTGATATACATTTTCATGGCATTTTCGGCAAGTTTCTATACCGACATATTTTATGGTATCGTGCAAATTGAGGTATGGCAGTTCCGATTTTTTCGTTACTGATTTTTCGCCCTGACAATACCAAAAAAAACTGCACGTCAGCAGAGCCAAAGCTAAAATAAAAGTGTTGCGTTTCATAACAATTTAGTTTTTAGTTTTGAGAGTTTGGTTTTTAGTTGCTAACGCATTTAGAATCAAGGTGTTAGCTCTTTCAAAAATGAGCAATTTATTTCTCGTTGTAAGCTATTTTTATAACCGTTTAGGTGTGGGCTTTTGAGGTAAAAAAACAAAAACAATTTCTAACAAAAAAAATATTTTGCTAAAAATTGTTTTTATAAATTAACCAAATTTAAGTACCAAGTATTTTTTAATAAAGTATTCGTTTAGTCGCTAACGCATTAACAATCAAAGTATTATCTTGTTTTGAAATGCCCAAAAACTTCTGAACGACTACTTAAAAACTCTTGCAAGCTTATCATTTGGCTTAAAAAAATATTTTTTCTGCTCAGATTTATTTTCTTTTCTTACGCTTTTTTCTTTCTTGCTTTGCTTTTCGTTTGCGTTCTCTTTCTTGTTTTTTCGACAATTTTTTCGAGTCGCTCTCACTTACTGACCAATAATCATAACCTTCCAAGTATTTATCTAAACTTTTATCCAGTTTTTTAGTAGATTTCAACTTTTCAAGTTCTGCTGTGGCGGCAGCATTTTCTGCTTTCAACTGTTTACAATTGCAGTCTTCCTCTTCTTTTTTGGTCTGACTAACCGATTTTGTTGTTGCTGTATTTGCGTTATAAGTTTGAGGCTTATTGGCTCTATTGTTTGCTCTTCCTCTTGTATTCGTATTGGTTTTAGTAGTATTGGCTCTTGTTTGCCCTTGCGTTCTATTGTATGTAGCTGGTTTTGTTTGTCCTTGCGTTCTATTGTATGTAGCTGGTCTTGTTTGAGTTGTTGTACTTGCTGCTGGATTAGTAGCATATGACGGCGATTGATACACATTTCTATTTGTGCTAGTTTGCCCATCAGGATACCAGCTAAAATTGTTGTCGTAGTAAGTACCTTGATTTTGATTATATTGTTGTGGTTGAGTATTTCTATTCACATTAGTATAGCTACCACCTGTGCCACTTTGATAAGTTGTTGTGGCTGTTTGAGCAGGAAAAACCGTCACTACGCTAGGCGATGCTGTTTGCGTAACTGTTTGTTGGGTTGTCGTTTGGCTTTGCACATAGTTATTGCCTGTCGAATATGTCGCTGGCGAAGCAGGCTGTACAAAACTTGTCGTTGTTTGCGAAGTGCTTGGTTTCACTTGTGTTGCATAGCTCGTTGTAGTCGTATTCATGGTGGCAGGAACTGTCTTTTTAGACATTTCACTCACTCTATTATGGCCATTATACAACACCGCAAAAGCATCAGGAAAGCCAGATACTTTGATAGCTTGCAAAGCCGTTTGCATTTGAGCTTTCGTATGATAATCGCCAATCAATACTCGTTTCAAATCATTGTCGTCTATTTCTGTTGTGATAGAGCCATAATCTGCAACACCATAAAACTGTTCGAAATTAAGTGTTTGAAACGCACCAAGTTGTATGCGATAAGCATTGTCTGCCGACAAGTTCGCAGTTCTATCTTGCACTTGTTGTGTTGGTTCTACTTGAACTTGAGTTGGTGTTGGCTCTATAATAGTTGTTGGTGGTGCAACTGTCACAGGTTGTGCAACTGTTGTAGTGTTACCTTTTTTTGCTTTTGCTTCAAAAGGCGTTTTATAAGCCGAGTAAGCATTATCTACCAAAGCAGTACCATCTGTACTAATATATTTTGTGGTATAATAAGTAACATCTTTTTCGGCTGCTTGCTGTGTAGCGGCCTCATCTGCTACCGATGTAATTGTGGTAGTTTCGGCACGGCCACCACCAATAAGCGGAGGTGTTGTATAAGGCAATCCTGTCGTATTCTGAACATTTTGCGTTGTAGTTGTTGTACTCACAGGAGCAGTAGTAGTTGTTGTTTCTTCTGCAAAGTAATAGCTCGCTTGAGCTGCCAACATTTGGTCAAGCTCAGTCATGCTCAAGTTTTTGCCTACGATATACCCTTTTTCATTGACCAAAAAAGAAGCAGGTAAAGTGCTGACATTGTAAGGGTTTACATAACGTGATTTTTTGTCATTGGTGCAGTATTGTGTCAACAAACCATCGGCTTTTGCGGCATTTAACCATTCGTTTGCATCTTTATCTAAAGAAACCGAAAAAATATCAAATCCTTTTGCTGTTTTAAACTGTACGTTGTTATACTTTTGTTGTATAATCGCTAAATTGGGATTGTTGATGCGTGAATTGGGATCCCAAGAAGCCCAAAAATAAACTAAAACAAGCTTGCCTTTTTGCGAAGCCAAAGAAATTTGTTGTCCGCTACTATTTGGCAATAATATATCAGAAGCTAATTTGCCAACTTCACTTGCTTGCACATTTTTGTTGCTATACATTAAACACAACAACATAAAAATGAAGCTAAAGTTGATGATTTTTTTTGTATTTTTCATGCTTATTATTTTGAGGTATTATTTATTGATATTTTGTAACTATTTACGTTGTGACAATTTTTGGCTAAAAAATATATTTGAAATTTATTGTAAAAACCTTTAGTTTGTTTAATTCATTCACATCTCAAATATTTACAATAAAAACTCCTTTATCACAAAAAAGTTTTTGATTTGAAAGCTTGCCTAATAATGCTGTTTTCTTTAAATAAAAAACACATAGTTTTGTCACAAATATAAACATATTGGGGCAAATATAGCAAGATAAATAATTATTTTCTAGCTTTTTTGCTTCTAGCTATATTTTATTACTTATCATTTAGGCAAGAAAGATGCCAAGTTGTTGTAAAATGGAAGCTATTCTATTTGCTTTTTGTACCAAAAACTAAAAAAACAGCATGACTATTTTGGGTATTTGAATGAAATGTTTTATTCTTATAAGAAGTATTTGGTAGGCATTTTGAAAATGCCTGCCACCACACACATTTCCAAATATGGATATTTCTAAAAAAAGATAAAAATCTAATCTATAATTATTTTTGAAGTAAAAAAACAGACTCATTTCCAAGTTTTATGAAAGCAACACATTATTATTTTTAAACATGAATGTTCCGCAAAACTTGGAGGTGAACTATAAAATAATAAAATTTAAACAACAATGGAGATAATACCTTATTTATGGAACGAGAATTTAAATTTAAAAAAAGAAAAATACATATGGTTTCAGAAAGAAGCTCATATGCTTGCAACAAATGAGGGAAAAACTTCTTGTTATCTTTTGTCAAAAGTTGAAATTTATGAGGGGAACACAAAAAAAATTACCCTATATGACGAAAAAGGTATCATAGAAAATGTTCACAAAATATATATGAAAAATGATTTTTGTGAAATATATAAACTGGAAAGTGGACATGAAGGCACTAAACATTATGATGAAAATGAAAATTTAATTTCTGAAATTTGGGTTAATCCAAATGGTACAAAAGAAGAAAGATATTTTTTTTTCAAAGATAATAAGTTAGTCAAAATTATAGAGAAAGATGTAGAAGATACATATACAGAAGTACTCAAATATAATAATAATGGTTCTTTGCAGCAGATTTTAAGTTTGAATACAATAGGAAAAATATTGATGGAAAGAAAAATGATATATGACAATGAAGGCAAAATATTGGAAACACAAAGAATTCAGAATGGCACTATAAATAAAAGTGTATTTTACAAATATAACACAGACAACAAGTTATTGAAAAAAGAAGAAGAGAAGATTAATAGATTGTCGGAAAGAAAAATGCCTCCAGAAATATTTGAATATGAATATCATCAAAATGGAGTGTTAAAGGAAAAAAGATGGATTATTTATAAAGATGAGAACAGAATAGATAAGAAATATGAGGCTATTTCGGTTTATAATGAACTAGGTTTGGAAATTAAAAAATCAGGGAAACATTACATCAAAAATTGGGAGGAAACAACAATTTATACATATAAAATGAGTGCTTTAGGCTACTCAATATCATCATTCATAAAATAAGCTACTTTACAAAAGTCAACAGTTCGGACATTTATACATTTTTTTATCAAAAGTTTAAACATACTATTTTTTTTAGGCTAAAGCGACCAATATTTACTACTTCTATGGCTTTTTTTGTGGAAAAATAGTATGTTTCTCTTGCCAAAAGATGTTTTTTATTAAACAGAGAACTGTTGAAAAGTTAAAAAGCTAAAAAAAGAGCAGCCCAAAAAACCATAATCAAGTTTTTCGACTGCTCTTTTCATTTTGCATGAAAAAAAATAAATTTATTTCACCACAGGAATCGTACTCAACAACTCAATGTTTTCGACATCACTATAATTGTATTGATAAAAACCATCTTCGCCGATAGTCAGCAATAAATTATTGAAAGGAATGACATCAAAAGCGTGAATATCTTGATAATGTGCCAATTCGTTGCTTGTTATTTCATATACATCAGTTGCGTCATATACTTTCAAGCCATCGTTGCCATCGCAAATAAACAAAGTGCCATTGTCGATACCCAAACCATGTGGATTAAACATTTCGTAGCTCGTCAGTAACTCTGGACTTTCCATATTGCTGATATCCAACACATCTAAACGATTGACAGTTTGCCAACAATTATTGCCATCTCTTAAAGTCACAAAAGCATGGTCGCCTTCCGCAACAACAGGGTCGCAAGATGTAACGTGAGCAAATTCCGATACATATTGCGGTTCGCTTGCGACGCTCACATTATAAATCAACATGCCGTTTTGCGTTCCTATCAATAAATTTTGACCAAAAGGAAAAATCGTTTCTACATTCCAGCCAATTTGAATAGTGCTAACATTTTGCGGCGAAGCGGTATTGGCTACATCATAAGACTGTAAGCTACCTGGCGTAACGATATACAAATGATTGTTGAGCAAGGTAAATCTCGCCATTGAACCACCAACACCCGTAGGACTCAACGAGCCCGAAGTATTGGTATTATTAGACACAGGCACACCTCCTACATCAGCAAAATCAACTTCTGCTCCCCAAAATACATCATCAATAAAAACACCGCCATTTTGATTTGGCATAATAGGCGGTTCTTCATTGCAGCTATATGTTTCGACATGTTCAACAGCTTCATATTCTATCAAAATACCACCTTCGGCTTCATTAATTGAGAAGTTTTCGGCAAAAGCATCATTCACACGATTTTGTAAAGTAGGAGTAGTTGGATTTGTAATATCAATAGCCAACAAGTCGGTATAACTATCGGCATACAAAGTATTGTGTTTGACAGCCATATCAATATTTCCAGCTATTTCGATAAAAGCGACATTGCTCGGAGCAGCAGGATTGCTATTGTCAATAATGTGAATACCTTTGTTTCGCTCATTGATGAGGATATACGGCGATTTGAAATAGATTTTGCCCGGATTTTTCAAATCTTTAGCTGCCGTTGCTGCAATATTTTGATTGCGGAGGTCATCATAAGATAAATAGATGGGTTCCATTGTAGTATAAGTATAAACTTCTTCGCAAGTATCGGTGCAACTCGACATCAATAGCAAACTTCCTATAAAAAATAGGCTTAAAATGCGGCTAATAGGTAATAAGTATTTCATGTTTCTCTCTTTAAGTAAGGTTTTTGAAATAAAAAAAATGATATTTTTCTAGGAAACTTTATATTCAATAACGCAAAAAAGTGGCAAAGCGTTGCTTTGTGCAAAAATTAGAAAAAGCTCTTATTATTTGAGAAACTTGTTTTTTGATAACTTTAAAACATAGCTATTTTCAGTTTAACAAAAAAAAACCTTTCAAATAGGAAAGCATACTATTTTTCGTCATCAAAACTTGCAAATATTGGGTTATTCAGCTTAGAAAAAAATACTATATCTAAACCTTTGGTTAAAAAAGGCATTAACATTTGGTAGCTGAGACAATAAAAAACACATGGATACATATTTGTTTTATTTCAAAGCGAGTATAGATAGCTTCTAAAAAAAATGACATACTTTAAAAGTATGTCATTTCTCAATAGTGGCCGATTTTATGCCTACTAAAAATACAATTTTAAATAGCTAAAAACTATTTTTTCTTCTTATTACCTTTCTTTTTCCAGCCATCTCTTAGCGTAACAGTTCTGTTAAACACCAATTTTTCAGATGTAGAATCGTCATCAACATTGAAATAGCCTTTTCGCATAAACTGAAAACGTGTGCCAGCTTCTGCTGTTATCAAACTAGGTTCGAGATAGGCTCTTTCAACGACTTTCAAAGAATCAGGGTTTAAAAATTCCGTAAAATCTTTGTCTTTGTGGCCACTCGGATTTGGGTCGCTAAACAAACGGTCGTACAAACGCACTTCGCCTGTGATAGCGTGTGGAATAGACACCCAATGCAAAGTACCTTTTGGTTTTACGCCGCTAGTGTCCGAACCGCTACGGCTGTCAGGATAGTAGCTACACAATACTTCGTCAATTTCGCCTGTTTCGGCATTAACAATGTAGTCGTCGCAATGAACGATATACGCATTTTTTAGTCTTACATTTCGGCCAACTGCCAAACGAAAATACTTGCGTGACGGATTTAGCATAAAATCATCTCGTTCCACATAAATTTCTCTCGAAAATGGAATTTCTCTCGAACCTGCCGTTTCGTCTTCAGGATTGTTGATAGCCGCCAAGTGTTCAACTTGTCCTTCTGGATAGTTGGTAATAGTGACTTTCAACGGATTTAAAACCGCCATCACTCTATCCGTTGTTTTGTTCAACACTTCTCTAACACAAAACTCAAGTAGCGATAAATCAATGACATTTTCACGTCGTGCCACACCTATTTTATGAATAAAATTGCGAATAGCCGCAGGTGGATAGCCTCTTCTACGCAAGCCAGAAATCGTTGGCATACGAGGGTCGTCCCAATTTTGAACATAGTTTTCTTCCACCAATCTTTTGAGCTTTCGCTTACTCATAATGGTATAGCTCAAATTGAAGCGAGCAAATTCGATTTGTTGAGAGCGATAAACGCCCAATTCCACCAGAAACCAATCATAAAGTGGTCGATGCACCTCAAATTCTAGCGTACAGAGCGAGTGCGTAATGCCTTCGATAGAATCCGACAAGCCATGAGCAAAATCGTACATCGGATATACATTCCACTTGTCGCCTGTGCGGTGATGAGCGTGCTTTTTGATGCGATAAATAGCAGGGTCTCTCAGGTGCATATTTGGCGAAGCCATATCAATTTTGGCACGCAAAATACGAGTACCTTCTTCAAATTCGCCATTCTTCATACCTTCAAACAATTCGAGATTTTCGGCTATAGAACGCTCTCTGAAAGGGCTGTTTGTGCCAGCTTTTGTAGTATCGCCACGCATTGTTCGCATTTCTTCTGATGTAGAATCATCTACATAAGCTTTGCCTGTTTTGATGAGTTGAATAGCAAAATCGTATAATTGTTCAAAATAATCTGACGCATAAAATTCTCTTTCTTCCCAATCGAAACCAAGCCAACACACATCTTTTTTTATCGAATTGACAAACTCTGTGTCTTCTGCTTCAGGGTTGGTGTCGTCGAAACGCAAGTTGGTTTTGCCACCATATTTTTGTGCCAATTCAAAGTTGAGGCAAATAGATTTTGCGTGTCCAATATGGATATATCCATTCGGTTCGGGCGGAAATCTTGTGTGTACTCGTCCGTTATATTTATCGGTTTTTAAATCGTCTTCTACAATTGTTTCAATAAAATGTAGGCTTTCTTTGCTTTCGCTAGTATCGTTTATATCCGTTTTGCTCATGTGTTTGTCGTTAAATTTTTAAGTGCCAAATATCGCTTTTTTTTTCTAAAAAACAAAAAAGTTAAACTGTGTTTTTTATTGATGATAGCAAAGATAAACTTTTCTGTTTAGTAAATAATCAATTTTTCAATAATTTTACTTTCATTATTTTGAATACTAACAAAGTATGTACCTGTATTTAGATGGCTCACATCTATGGAATGACTAAAGCTTTTTGAATTTTGTTCAAGAGCAACTTTTCCATTAATATCCGAAATTTGAAGCTTATATTCATTTGTTTTTTCATTAAAAATATCTTCTTGGTTTTCAAGATTAATATAAATATTCCTTTTGGCTGGATTTGGATACATATCAAATGAAAAGGTTTTTGCAGTTGCATCATTTGCAAAAATATCGTAACTATTTGCTTGATTTTTACCAGATGGCGTGGTAAAATAAGCTGGAAACAAGGCATAACCAGTCCAAACACCATCACATTTTACTTTTACCGACCATTGATAAGTGGTATTGTATAAAATACCCTCTGTAAAAGTTCGAGAATTTTGTTGTGTTTCAGGAAAATATTTTGTTGCTCCACCTTGTTTTCGCCCTGCCAATTTATAAGCTTCAGCATTTGGAACATTTGGCCAATTTAATGTTACAACTAAGCCATTTGTATTTGAAATATTACTGCTTAAATCGCTAGTAGATAAATCTCCACATTGAGGAGTTGTTGTATTGCCAATATTGATTTCGTCTATGTGTATAAAATTGTAATAACCTCTAATATTTTCAAAGCTTATTTTTATAATTTGTCCATCAAAAGCAGATAAGTCGATGTTTTCGGTTCGCCACTCCTCACAGCTTTGTGGAATATAAGAGCCTGTTACAGGAGCAGTAGTAGCTAATTCACTACCTGCTTTGGCATATACATTTGTTGTCATCTCATCACAAGTAGTTATGTTTACACGCAACTCATCTGGGTAGTTAGCATCGTAAACAGCATGTGCAACATCGAAAGTAAGTTGTGTATTATTGCTATTGCTCAAATCAAAATATTGCTCAAGGTTGCTATTAGTTCCAACGCTTTCGATGTCATTATTAGTAATCAATGTACTTGCTCCATCACAAAAGCCAAATGTATTATGAGTCCATGTATAAGGAGTAGGATTTACAATAGTCCAATTTTCTAAGCCAAAGCTAAAATCACAATAATAAGGCAATGTTGATGGATTGGTATTATCACAAATATTGCTAGAAAATAAAGATGGTGTTGATAAGACAAATAAAGTCATTATCAATGATAGATTGAATACAAGTATTTTTTTTTTCATTGTTGATATATTTAATTAAAATGTAAGTAATTTATTAATGACTAAGTATTATTCAGACGTAACAATTTTCAAAAATCTATCATTTTGAAAGCTTTTTTTTAATAATGAGATAGTAAAGTTTTTTTAGAACCATATCATTTCTCATGTTTTTTTTTAAAAAAAAAATTTCTCAAGAGCGTTGCTATTAAATGACAGTTTATTTTTTTTTATTCTATTTCAATATTATAAATTTTCGTTTCTGTGGCAGTCTTTTCGTGAAATCTTTTGTATTCAAATTTTAAGTTTGTCGTGCCTTTTTTCTTTGCTTTCAAAGAAAAAATAGCTGTGCCACCACTTCCCACCATTGGCTGTGCTGTTTTGTCGGCGACATAATCTTGCTTGAGCAATGAAACGATATTTTTATCATATTTTTCATCTAAAAACCATTGGTAGCCTGTCGTGACATTAGCTTTTAATTTTATTTCAAAATCTTTGCCTACTTCTACTTTCTTCGTTTCTGTTTTGCCTAAAATATCGCTTTTTTCTTGTTTCAAATTGTCACTTTTTGTTTTGCAAATTGGCTTTTCTGAAACTCGTAATAGTTGCATTGAGCCAGCCGAACAAGGGTTTCCTTTTTCAACTCTGAGGTTTTTAGTTTCAAAAAAGCCAGTCACTTCTATTATTTCACAGTCAAGGCTTAAATTTTCATCTTCAAAGCAAACAGCAATTGTTTTATCTTTTGTTTTGAGATAGCCACCATTAAAACAGTAACAACTCAAAGGGTCTTTTACGCCTTTGATACTCTTGAACATTCCAGCAGCCGTAATAATTTCTTTGATTTGCGGTTTTTCGCTCGCTTTTTTTGCGGAACGACACGAAAACAAACTTAAACAAAAGATGCCAATAAAAAAGTATGATGATTTCATTGAAAATAGTTTTTAATTTTTAGTGGTGAGTTTTTAGTTTAAAAAAAAAGCATGTTAAAGATAAAAATGTTTTGCAATTAAAAAAAAACTCACAAAATAAGCTTTCTATTTCAAAAGTCATAACTAAAAACTCTAAATCTCGCCTCTATCTATCAAAATTTTCGCTTTCAAAATAGACGACATCGCAAAACCATCTGTAATTTCGCCACGCATCACCATTTCGAAAAGCTCGGAAAAAGGCATTTTTTTCACTTGCAAATCTTCCGTGTCGTCTGGCATTGCTTCGCCAAAAGATAAGTTTTGAGCAATAAAAGTAACGCCCAATTCATCTGTTACAGAATTTGAAGTATGTGTTTCTAGTAGTTTTGTCCATTTTTCGGCTCTAATTCCTGTTTCTTCTAGCAGTTCTCTTTTGGCAGATTCTAGCGGTGCGACATCGAGCTTGCCACCGCCTTCTGGAATTTCCCAACTATACTGATTTAAAGTGTAGCGATATTGCCCAACAATCCAAGTATTGTAATTTTCGTCTAGCGGAATGATGCCTACTGCCACATGCTTGAAATGCACAACGCCATAAATGCCATCGCCACCGCTAGGATTAATCACTTGATTTTCAATCACTTTTATCCAAGGATTTTCGTAAATATGTTTTTGGCTGATGGTTTTCCACGGATTTTCTGTCATGTTTTTTTGTTTTGATTTTTATATTTTTTCTGAAAAAAAAAGATGTTAGACACTTCAAAAATGTCTAACATCTTTTTGCTAAGTGCCAAGCACTACTTAATAAACGGTAAATTCGTTGCTAACGCATTGAATATCAAGGTGTTAATTTGCACACGAAATGTATGTTTATTTTTGTCTAGATACTAATACACTGTAATCTAAGAAATTCTACATTTTGAGAGTATTAGAAATGACATATTTCTAAAACAATAAGTGTCCATTCTTTTTTATATTTGACTCTTTTGGCTAGAAAAATATGTCATTTCTTTCTTGTTATTGAAAGAAAAATATTAGAAGATTTAAATTACAGTGCACTAATTTACTGCAAATGTATAAAAAACGATTTGATTTTTTATAGCCGTTTTATTTTTTTGCCAAACGAAAACGCATACCGATATACATTTCTCTTCCTCGTGTTGGCCCCCAAACCGAAGAAGTATCAAAATATGGGCTAAATGGATTTTCCCAGCTAATAATTGGTCGTTTTTGGCGGAAATCAAAAATATTTTCGCAGCCAGCATACCATTCAAATTTGCCGACATTGTAGCTAATTTGTGTATTGAAAGTAGTATAAGCTTTCGAAAAATCTGGTCGCTGAAAATCTTCTATATTATCTGTTGTATTTGGCAAACGCTGCTTTCCATACCAATGCATACTTGCATCAATGTGAAATTTCTCATTCGGAGTTTGATAGCCAACAGTAGCTAAAAAGCGATGTGCCGAATTGAATGGCAACAATATTTTTCCTTCATTTACTTTTCTGAACACATCTAAAAAGTTGTAGCCTAATTTAAAATCTAATTTCTCCCAAAATTCGATATAAAAATCAGTTTGAAAACCATTACTTGTACTTGTTTCTTCAAAATTTTTGACAATGGCTTCCGTAGGATTGCTGTCGTAATCTGGAAAAATTTGATTTTGAAAATCGGTTCTGTAAAAATCGCTGCTGAAATAGCCATAAATATTTTCGGTTTCAAATTTTTGCGTCATGCTCACGCCCCAATTTAAGGCTTTTTCAGGTCTTAAAGCTTCTTCAAAAATAATGTTGCGAGAACTTACCAATAAGCCGACGTTTTCGCTAAACAAATTGACGGTTCGCCAGCCTGTTCCGATGCTCGCACGAAAGTCTAATTTATCTGTAAAATCATATTTTCCCAAAACACGAGGCGTAAATTGCCAGCCGAAATCATTGTGATAATCAGCACGCATTCCTGCTGTTACATGTAACTTATCGTCTAAAAAATTCGCTGTATTTTCAGCGAAAATCCCTGTTACTGCTTCTTTTTTCTTATAATTTCCATCATAGGTTCTACCCAATTCATTTGTGGTAAAAGCAATGTCTTCATTCAAATTTAAATAACGCTGACTAATGCCTGTTTTTAGCGAAAAGTTGGTGCGATAGTTCCATTCATGCTGAATATTAGCATACATATTTGTTTGAGAAGCATCATATTTTACCGTTCCAAAAAATGAATTTTGCTGCTGATGAAAGCCAGAAAGCATCAGACTCATTTGATGTTTTTGATTGATTTTGTAAGAAGTTTTCGACCAAATATCTGCTTGCTGCAATTCGACTGTTTGTCCATATATTTCGTCGCTACCTTTATCTTTTTTGGCATCAAAATCTATTTGCCCACCGATTCTTTTTTCATCTAACACACGAGTTGTAATGCTTGTTTTCCAATTGGTTTCGTCATTTTGCCCATATTCTATTTTGTTAGAAAGCATATAGCGTGTCAATTTGGGCATATCGAGGAAAGTATCGTCATCTTTATCCATCTTTGTGGCAGGCTGTGCAGTATGAAAAGCGGTGAGATTACTCCAATTGTTTTTGCTCATTGCATAGTTTACATTAGCTTGCGTTTCGGCAAAACTATTGGCATAAAGATTAAATAACAAACGGTCGTCATTATCGCCATTTTTCGTCAAAACATTGATTTGGCCGCTAATACTTTCGTAGCCTTGCAACACGCTATTTGCACCTTTCGACACATAAATATTATCAACCAAAGTTCCAGGTACGCTGCTAACACCGTAAGTGTAACTCAAGCCTTGAATTTGTGGCAAACCATCTAACAATACTTGATTGTAAACACCTGAAAGTCCCAAAATTCGCAGTTCTTTGGAATTTGTTATTACATTAGTCGTTTGTGGCTGCACGGTTATTTGTGTAGAAAAACAACCTGCCAAATCGCAGCAAGCTGCTTTTTGTAATTCCACTTCCGTGATAACTTCGGTTTTGATAGGCGTTGCCAAGATAGCCATTCCAGCTTCTTGCCCTGTAATGACAACTGCATCAAGTTCTTCGGTTGTCAAAAGCTGACTAGTTATTTCGTTTTGATTTTCAATCAATAAGGTATCTGAAACATAGCCGACAAAACTAATAATTAGATTTTGAGGCGTTTCTGCTGTTTTTTCTAGCTCAAAAAAGCCATTTTCATTAGTAATTGTGCCTGTTGTTGTGCCTTGCCAATAGATATTTGCACCAATCAAAAATTCATTATCAGCGTTTGTAATTGTGCCTGTTATTTGTTGAGCAAATAAAACTGTTGGGCATAGGTAAAGTATGAAAAGGAAGTATTTTATCATTTTTTCTTATTTTAGATTTGTTTTAATTGTTATTTGCCTTTTTTTCACATAAAAAAAGAAAAGCAAACCTTTTATACAAATATAAAAGAATTGTAGCACTATTTAGTTTGAATAGTGTCCTATTTTTTTAAATAAATGCAAAAAAATTGTGATTAGTAAATGTTATATACCAAAATATTGTGAGACTGATAGATTGTTAAATAGTTGTTCATAAGTTTTCTAGCACTCATTTTTTTTAATATTAAAACTCCACAAAATACGTTTTATATCGCTCTTTCAGGGCTAATTGTGTAGCATAATTCAAGACATAGGGTTAAAATCCTATGCTATGTTATATAATCTCATTGGAATATTAGCAAAAACCAAAAACCTTATTCACAAAATTTTAGATGAGCGATAATAAGAAAATAAGGTGGTAGGCATTTTGAAAAAAGTCGCTTTTTTGAGGATATAATATTTTGCAAATATCTTGTTTCTTTTGAAAAAACTACTTAAAATATAACATTTATTATTTTCACATTTCTATTTTTTTTCAAAAACAACAACAAATGAAAATTTACTGTACCACTTGCTGCAAAGAAAAAATAAACACGACAGAAAAAGTAGCTGCTATTGACTTATATATTTCTGGCCGAATAAATGCTATTTATAAATGGAGTAAAAAAGACAAGATTGCGTTTCGCATTTTGTCTGGCAAATATGGTTTATTGCGGCCAGAAACTAAAATTGAATGGTATGATAAAAGGCTGAAAATGGAAGATATGCCGCAAATTGTGCCAATAATTGCAGAGCATTTGAGTGAGACTAAAATTGATGAAGTGGTGTTTTTTGCAAAAGAACTAAACGATTTTCCAGATTGGAAGCCTTATTATAAAGCTATCGAAAAAGCTTGTTCATTAAAAAACATCTTGTTAAATATTAGGATAATTCCATAAATTAATAAAATGGCATTTTCGATTTTGTGGTGTAGCGAACATTTTTTGTCGGTTTCAGTATGAGATTGCTTCATTTTTTTGTTTTGCAACAAAAGATGTTCACAATGACATTTTTTTTCAGTATCTTTGTTTTCAAAATAAAATATAGAAATATGGCTTGGAAAGAAGAAAACAATCAGTTGAAACGAAGTTTTACTTTTAATAATTTTATAGATGCCTTCGCTTTTTTGACTAAAGTAGCGATTTTGGCAGAAAAGCACAATCATCATCCACATATCGAAAATGTGTATAATCAAGTGACTTTGAGCCTCAATACGCATGATGCTGGCAATATCGTAACGGAAAAAGACCATAATTTGGCGGCTGATATTGATAAGCTATAGATTTTTGGATAAGACAAATTTGTTTTTTTTGAGTGAAAACTATTTTTAGAATAGTATAAGCACTAAATAAGGCTTTTGAAACATATATCAAGTTTCAAAAGCCTTATTTTACAAAAAACAGTTTCCACAAAAACATCAAAAAGGATAACCAATAGCCAAATTCAAACAAGCTTTATTCTTACTTCTATCATTCAAGCCTATCCAACGTTTGCCAACGGCTAAATTTGGGTCTCTCACAGGTATCGCAAGGTCGAAACGCATCACGAAATAGCTAAAATCGAGGCGAAGTCCTGCACCAATACCTACTCCCAACTCTTTGTACCAATCATTGAATCCAAAAATGCCTTCTGGCCGAATAATATCGCCAGCATCGTCTGTCGTTTGCCGAAGCGTCCAGACATTGCCAAAATCTGTGAAGATTGCACCTTTAAAAATGCTTGTAATATCGAATCGATATTCTATACTTCCTTCTATTTTGAAATCTCCTGTTCTATCAAATTCATCTATATCGTTGTTGTTTCCAACCGTGTTTGGCCCAAAAGCTCCAGGCCCAATCCTGCGAATGCCAAAAGCTCGCACACTATTTGTGCCACCTACAAAGTATTGTTTCACATAAGGCAGCACCCTCGAATTGCCATAAGGATAGGCGGCAGCAATAGCTAAACGTGTTACAAGCGAGGTTTTGTTATGAAATATTTGATAGTGTCGCAAGTCGCCATCTACACGAGTATATTGCGAATACGGATTGCCTAAAATAACAAGCTCTTGGTTGTCTTGAATAATATTTGTCCATTTCAGCACATTTTCAGCACCATAAACCATATTGCCCGCAAAGTCGATATTGCCTCGAAAATAAATAAAATTTTTAGATTTATTGGGTTCTTGATTAGTGTAGATATACGAAAAATTTGTGCCTATAATTATTTGCTCTTCAAAGCTTTTTTCTAGCAAAGCATCTGTTTCTATTTGCTCAATAAATCCCACTTCTCTATCCAAAATACTTACCAAACTTACTGAAAGTGGCATAACAATATATCTTTTTCTTTTGTTGCGTCGCCAATCATAAGTGATAGCTATGTTATTGGTATTGACTGTGTAATAATTGATGCGTCTCACATAGCTAGTATTTAGGCTAAATCTTGTGGTAGGCAAATAATATAAAGAGCTGTTTCGCAAGGGCAAAGGCGACAAAAAGCGAGGTATTTTTACAGACAATTCGCCACTAATATTGAGCGTATTAATCGAATTCAAATTAGCATCTGTGTTTACAGGATTTATTTCCAAACCTGTAAACAAGTTGAGCTTTAAAACTTCTGCTCCTTTAAACAAATTTCTATTATTGTACGAAAAATTCAAGGCCGTTCCCAACAAAGAGTTCACCAAAGTGCTTTCAGAACGGTTATTTATTTCTGCTTCGGCTGCGATGTGCATTTTTTTGTTGGAAGTCAAATAAATATTACAATTGAGGCGTGACTTGTTGTCTCTTGTTCCTACTTTGTTGTATTTTATGGTCGCAAATTTAAAAATTCCTAAACCCAAATAATGGTTAATTGTCGTTTCATAATCTCGTTTTGAGTAATGTCGATTGGGAGCAATAACTAAAAAATGTGTTAAAGCATCTGCATTAAAACGATTTTTTTTAGGCGAAATATAGTAACAATTGTTTATAAACGTTGTATCCGTATAAATACTATCTTGATTAGGCAAATAATCTGTATGCACAAATATCGAATCTATAAAATATTGTTTGTGTATGGCAGAATCTCTTGGCTGAATCAATTTAAGATATACATCTATCGTTCTATTGTTTTTAGTACTATCAAGGTCAAAACTCAAATAAGAACGGCTAAATTCATAATAGCCAATATTCAACATTTTTTGTGTAATCCTGCTAATTTCGGCATTGAGTTGTTCTGTACGAAACTGCTGACCTGTTTGAAGCAAACTTTCTTTTTGCATACCATGAATAAGTCGCTGTGCATGATTGGTGTCACTCGACAGAGGATATACAACGGTGTCTATGCGATAAACTGGTTGTAATTTTATGCGATAATCTACCGTTGAAAGTTTGTATTTGGTAGTTGTTTCAAAACTTACATCACTATAAAAATAGCCTTGATTAAACAAACGTTGAGACATAGAACGCATAGAACGCTCCAACAAAATAGAATCTAACAATACGGGTGGCTCACCCAAACGCTCGTTTAGCCAAGCACCTGCTCCTTTTTCATGGTCGCTAAACCAATTGTGTATCTGCATTTTCATTCGAAAAGTACCAAAAAATCGACTATTCAGTTTTGGACGTGAGATATTATATAAATTTTGCTTTAAGGCAGCTTTATTGATAGCTTCTTTTTCATTCTCTATAATGATATTGGTTTTACTATGCAAACTTTTTCCTTGAGGCAAATGACGTGTCGGACTACACGAAACCTGCATCAAACACAGAGCAAATAGCAATATGAAAAAATAAAAACCATTTATTTGACGTTTTCTCAACATTTGTTATCCCATTAATGAATAAATAAAAATGATTCTGTGACAATTTGAGAGGTAAATATCAAAGAATCAAATGTTTTGCTTATATTTTCGCCTTACCATAAATTTTACAGCTTACTTATGCTTTCAAAAAAACAAATATCGTGGATTAATGCTTTAAAAGTGAAAAAATATCGCAAAATTCAACAAGCTTTTCTCGTAGAAGGCGAAAAAAATGTAGCTGAACTTTTGCAAAGCAATTTTCATATTATCGCTATTTATGCCCTCGAATCTTGGATTGCCAAAAATGCTAAAACTTGCAATTTACACCAGCAAATATTGCATAGCATATCGCCAAAAGAACTAAAACGTATCTCCAATTTGCAAACGCCAAATGAAGTAGCAGCTATTGTGCAGCTTCCAACAAATCACAACAACACAAATCTCATTTCACAGGCTTTGAAACTGCCCTTGAAAAATCATGTTTTGGCATTGGACAATATCAGCGACCCTGGAAACCTAGGCACTATCATTCGCATTGCCGATTGGTTTGGCATTGATACCGTTATTTGCTCTCCCACTTGTGTCGATGCTTACAGTCCTAAAGTTGTGCAAGCTACTATGGGTTCTATTTTTCATATCCAATTGATTTACAATGATTTGCAACAACTTTTCGAAAATTATCCTCAAACACCTGTTTATGCAGCACTCTTGCAAGGTAGTGATATTTTTGCTACTGATTTTTCTAAGAAAGGAATTATTTTGATGGGCAACGAATCAAAAGGCATACAACAAAAATATTTCAAATATATGAGTCAAGCTATCACTATTCCACGAAAAGGAAAAGCAGAATCGCTCAATGTAGCGGTTGCTACGAGCATTATTTGTGCCATTGCATGTAAATAGCTTCTGAATGAAAAAACAGATGAAAAGCGGACTTCAAAAAACACCTTTTGGCAAGGAAAACATACTATTTTTCAGTTCAGAAGGCTATAAAATTTGCACAAATTTGGCCACTTTAGCCTAAAAAAAATAGTCTGTTTAAGTCTTTGATAAAAAATGTATAAATGTTCGAAATATTAGAGTTTATTCACAAAATTTTAGATAAGTAATAATAGAAGAATAAGGTGGCAGGTGGGGTGTCGAATTTCATGGTGCTTTTTTATAAACATTCGCCCTATTTTTTGTAAGAAATAACAAAATAATAAGTCTTAATATTAAAAAAAATATCAGCAAAAAAGTGTACCAGCA
>JBMZCV010000006.1:0-59591 GCA_049613665.1 Chitinophagales bacterium
CAAGTTTAATAACACAAAACAAACAAAATGACTTAATAAGTAACAGGTCTATTGTCTCAACTTTTGAACTATATTAATCTGAATTTTGTATTTTAGCATACAAAACAAAAAATTTACTCATTAACATAACTTTTCTAATGAAATTAATCAAAAAATCTTATTACAACCTAATTGCTTTTCTAATCGTTGTGAGTTTTAGCTCATGTGGCTACAATACTGGCATTGAGCTAGAAGAAGGAGTAGCCTCTCAGTGGGCTCAAGTAGAAAATGTATATCAACGCCGTGCCGATTTGATTCCAAATTTGGTAGAAACAGTAAAAGGTGCTGCCAATTTTGAGAAAGATGCTTTGCAAGCTGTTGTGGAAGCTCGTTCGAAAGCAACAGGCATCACGGTTGATCCTACTAACTTAACACCAGATGCTTTACAAAAATTTCAAGAAGCACAAGATGGCTTGAGCTCTTCGCTTTCTCGCCTATTGGTTTCGGTGGAACGTTATCCAGATTTGAAAGCTAATGCCAACTTCCAAAACTTGCAATCGCAAATAGAAGGTTCGGAAAATCGTATTTCTACGGAACGCAAAAAATTTAATGATGTCGTGCGAACTTACAACTCACACATTCGCAAATTTCCTACCAATATTACGGCAGGTATGTTTGGTTTTGAGAAAAAAGGCTATTTCGAAGCCGATAAAGGTGCAGATAAAGCTCCTAGCGTAAAATTTTAAGTGTAGAAAAATAAAATATTATGCCTAATAAGAAAAAGCACATTTTGCAAATAGCGAAATGTGCTTTTTTGTTTTTTTTTAAAAGTCGATAGCTTGTGCAGCAAATGCACATGATTTTGGTAGAAAACATTAGATATGCACTAAAATGGATAGTGCTTTTATCTAAGGATAAAAATTGTATTAAACTTTATTCACAAAACTTTCTGAAGTTATATAAGTTTGTTTTTTACAATTTTGGGATTCGTTTACGCTTTTTTGAGAATAAGCTCGACTAAAAAAAGTAAATACTGTTATACAAAAAGCTTTATATTTTTCGCTACAAAAGTCTTATTTTTCGTTTTTTTCTTGTATTTTGAATAAATTTTTATTTACAAACACAAAAAATAATATGAAACGACATATACTTTTATTACTATTTGCGATAATGTTTTGCTTTTTGCAACCACTTATTTTACTAGCACAAACGACTGAGCAGGTAGAAACTTGTGGTATGGAAAATGCTTTGAATTTGTTGAAACAAAAAAATCCTTATTTGGAACGTGAAATGGAAGCCAAAGAAAGAGATTTGCAAGAGCTATTGCAAAATGCAGAGCGTACTGATTTTTTTGGCGATGAAATTTTGACAATTCCTGTTGTTATCCACATTTTATATAATACTGATGAGCAAAACATACATGATTCATTGGTTTATTCACAACTAGAAGCTACTAACACCGATTTTAGAGGCATGAATGAAGATACGGTTTTAGTACCAGATTACTTCAAACATTTGGTGGGAGATGCTCGTATCCAATTTTGTCTAGCTACCAGAGACCCAGAAGGCAACCCAACAAGCGGTATTACACGCACTTACACAGACTTAGAATATTTTCAAAGCTCATCTGGCACTTACGAAAATGCAACAAAAATGCACTATACCTCAAAAGGTGGACACGATATTTGGGATAGAACGCAATATCTCAATATTTGGATATGTAATATAGACCCTGCTTCTGGGACTTTGGCGTGGGCATATCTGCCAGGTGCCGACCCTTATGTTGATGGCATTGTATGTCGTTACAACTATTTTGGAAGGCCAACTATCGCTGGCGTACCTTACGAACTTGGTCGCACGATGACTCACGAAATTGGCCATTGGCTCAATCTTTGGCACACATTCAATGATGCTTCTGGCAACTTTTGTAGCAATGATTATGTAGCAGACACACCACCACAAGCAGAAGCCAACTATGGCTGCCCAGATTTTCCCTATTCTACTTGCGACAATTATAGCGATATGTATATGAATCACATGGATTATTGCAATGATGCTTGTACGCACATGTTTACGCATGGACAAACAGAACGAATGCGAACTACTATTTACATGATAAGAAACCAACTGAGTCAATCTTTGGGCTGTGCTGAGTTTTTGCCAGATGATGCCCAACCTTCCCTTATCGTAGAGCCGACACCACATTATTGTTTTGGAACGGTTCTGCCTATCAGAGTAAACATCAAAAATACAGGTAACAATACACTTTCGAGCCTCGATATTACTTATGATTTTGATGATTCGGGCAATGAAGAAACTATCGCATGGTCTGGCTCACTCGAACCAAATGAGATAGAAAGTGTTTTTGTAGGCATTTCGCCTTTTTTAGACGAAGGCGTGCATAAAATGAAGGTTTACACCTCGAATCCGAATGGAAATCCTGATGCTTATCCACAAACAGACACTTTGACACGAAGTTTTTCGGCAGGTGCTGGCATAAAAGCTCCTTTCTACGAAGACTTTTCAACGCCTTATTTAGACAATGGCTGGTATATTTTTGATGAATCGGAGTCTGTTCCTTTCCAACAAATTTATCAGGCCACCGATAGCAATGGCGAAATTGGCGGTGTGATGGCTGTCAGACATGATTTTCACGACTATTTTGAAGTGATAGGCACAATAGACCGCCTCGAATCTCCTAGCATCAACTTGGTCAATTTAGATAGCACACAGTTGAGCTTTGATGTAAGCTACACGCTGGTAGATGATTTGGCCGATATGCTAAAAGTAGAAATTACAAATGATTGTGGCTTGACTTATGAAACAATTTACGAAAAATCTGGCGAAGAATTGAGTACACGAGATGCTCCAACGCCTGCAAGTGCAGAAGACTGGCGAAACGAAACCATAGATATTAGCCAATATGATGGTCAAAATATTATTATTCGTTTTACAACCCAAACGGCTGGCGGTGCTTGGCTTTTGCTTGACAATGTGAATGTGACAGGCCATGAATTAATTATTGATGGTGTAACAAATATTGAAACACAAAAAGACAACATCAAAATTAATCCGACTCTAACGACTGATATGACTTTTATTGATTTTCCAGAAAACAAAAATAGCAAGGATTTTGCCATAGAAATTTTCGATATTACAGGAAAAAATGTCACGGCATTAGCCAATTTTGCAACGCAAACTACACAAAAAGTTGCAGTAGATTGTAGTGCTTTTTCAACAGGTTTATATTTGGTGAGCCTTGTCGAGCATAAAAGCAATCAGCAGCAATTATTGAAAATTTATAAACAATAAATCTATTTTCGTAGGTTTTTATATGGAAAATATTCACTTTTTTTTGCAAAAAACTTGTTTTTAAACTATTTTTGCGTGAAAAAAAATATTTTTGTTCTCAAAAACACGGATTGCAAACACAAAAAGAATAGAATATTATGAATGAAGACGTTAATTTTGAGTTAGAAGCTGCCGAAGAAATGATGCAAGCTGCCATAGCTCATTTAAAAAAAGAACTCACAACAGTTAGAGCAGGAAAAGCTAGTCCTGTAATGTTGCGAAATGTTTTTGTAGAATATTATGGGGCAAAAACTCCTTTACAACAAGTAGCAGGCATCACAAATCTTGATGCTCGTACATTGAGCATTAGACCTTGGGAAAAAAGTATGCTTGCTCCTATTGAGCGAGCCATTTTTGGAGCTAATTTGGGTGTTACACCACAAAGCGATGGCGAAGTTATTTTTATTTCTGTGCCAGCAATGTCGGAAGAAAGACGTAGAACTTTGACCAAAGAAACGAAAGTGTATAGTGAAAATGGAAAAGTAGGACTAAGACGAGCTAGGCAAGAAGCCATCAAAGGCATCAAACAATTGGTGAAAGATGGTTTGTCGGAAGATATGGGCAAAGATGGCGAAGAAAGTGTTCAAAACCTAACGAATAAATATGGAAGCATCATTGACAAATTGGTGCGTGCTAAAGAAGACGAAATTATGAAAATTTAAATATTTTTTAAGTTTTTTTTAGAAAAATGAAATAGATTTGCTGCTAATTTAATAGTGAGTATGATTCTATTTCATTTTTTTTTTTCTTACATTTACTAACAACAGCTCGGACATTTATACATTTTTTTCTCAAAAGTGTAAACATACTATTTTTTTTAGGCTAAGACGACCAATATTTGCTATTTTTATGGCCTTTTTTGTAGAAAAATAGTATGTTTCTCTTGCCAAAAAATGTCAGAACTATTGACTAAAAAACAAAACAAATACAACACGATTATAAGATATGAAAATAGGAATTTATAGCCGCATTCTAAAAACGCAAGATATTCCATTTTTGCAACAACTATTCGATACCATATTTGATAGTCATTGCAATATCCATATTTACGAGCCTTTCTATCAACAACTCTACGGCAAAGTAAATTTTAAACGAACTATTCGTTTGTTTAACGACAATGAAAACTTGAAAGGACAAATAGATTATCTATTTAGCATTGGTGGCGATGGCACTTTGCTCAATACCATTACGCTAGTAAAAGATTCTAAAATACCTGTTGTGGGCATCAATGTTGGCCGTTTGGGCTTGCTCACTACTGCCAACAAAAATGATATAAAACAATTGTTGTATGACCTAAAATATAAGCGTTATTTTCTCGACAAACGTAGCCTGCTTCACCTCGATAGCAAACCAGCTTTGTTCGACAATACGCCTTATGCACTCAATGAATTTACGATTCACAAACACGCCACTTCTGCCCTTATTACCGTTCATATCTATGTCGATAATGTGTTTTTAAACTCCTATTGGGCAGATGGAATCATCGTTGCTACGCCTACTGGCTCAACGGCTTACTCTTTGAGTTGTGGCGGCCCCATAGTTCACCCTTCTTCTAAGGCTTTTATCATCACACCTGTTGCACCACACAATCTCAATGTGCGACCAATTGTGATACCTGATAATTGTGAAATTACTTTCAAAATCGAAGGCCGCAGCAACGACTTTTTGTGTACGCTAGACTCTCGTTACGAAACAGTTACTTCAGAAAATACCTTATCTCTGACGAAAGAAAAATTTAAATTACATTTGGTTAGAACAGAAAACCAAAATTTCTTTTCTACTATCCGAAACAAATTAATGTGGGGTGTTGACTCTCGAAATTAAGTACACTGTAATTTCTTTTGTTTGACTAAGCAGATTTACAATCTAAATGTTTGAAAATGAAAAAAAGCAAAACTATTGCAGTCAATACTCGATTTTTGTTACACAATCGCCTTGAAGGAATAGGCCGTTTTACGACTGAAAGCCTAAAAAGAATAGTGAAACAGCACCCAGAACATCATTTCGTTTTTTTGTTTGATAGGCCTGCTCACAAAAGTTTTATTTTTGCCGAAAATGTAACCGCAATTGAGCTATTTCCGCCTGCTCGTCACCCATTTTTGTGGTTTGTTTGGTTTGAAATAGCCGTCGCTCGTTGTCTAAAAAAAATTAATGCCGATATTTTCATTTCTACCGATGGCTATTGTTGCTTAAATACTAAAACGCCAACTTTAATGGTGATGCACGATTTGGCTTTCGAACATTATCCAGAGCAAGTTCCGTTTTTGGCTCGCCATTATTATCGCTTTTTTTCGCCAAAATATGCACGCAAAGCAAAGCGTCTCGCCACCGTTTCTGAATATACAAAACAAGATATTGTAAAACTATACAATATCGCACCAAATTTGATTGATGTCGTTTATAATGGTGCAAATGATATATATAAACCCTTGAAAATCAATGAAAAAGAAAAAGTAAAAGCGAAATATTCCGATAATCAAGATTATTTTTTATTTATTGGAGCTATTCATCCACGCAAAAATTTGGGCAAAATGCTCAAAGCTTTCGATATTTTTAGAGAAAAAACAAAAAGCACAACTAAATTTTTGGTCGCTGGCCGCAAAGCTTGGCAAAGCAAAACAGCTTTAGAGACTTACCAAAACATGAAATATAAAAATGAAGTTGTTTTTCTTGGCCATCTACAGCTCGAAGAACTTGCAAAAGTGCTGGCTACCGCTTTAGCACTCGTTTATGCGTCTTTATTTGAGGGTTTTGGGATTCCAATTGTGGAAGCTTTTTGTTGCGAAACGCCTGTTATCACTTCAAATGTGTCGTCGATGACGGAAATAGGCGGAAATGCGGCTTTATTGGTGTCACCAGAGTCGGAAAAAGAGATTTTTGAAGCAATGTTGCAGATTTTTGAAGACGAAAGTTTGCGTAAAGACTTGATAACAAAAGGACGCTTGCAAAGCCAGAAGTTTAGTTGGCAGCAGACAGCCGATAAGCTTTGGCAAAGTATTGAAAAAATGCTATAAAATATATCTTTCATTCAGTTGTTGCACAAAAAAAGTCGCTAAATCATGTTTATAAACAGTTTCACGAAAATGAGCTACCCAACGAATGCCACGAACCGCATTTGTGAGCCAAATTTCAGAAGCTTCTTGCAAATCATTGACAGTTAAAGATTTACGAATAATAGGAATATTCAATTTATATGCTAAAATCATAATTTGAGCTATCATAATGCCATGAACACCACCATCATTATCGTGCGGCACAACAAGTAAACCATTTTTTACAAGGCAAACATTTGCACTCGTTGCATCTGCAATATGATTTTCGGTATTTAGAATCAAACAATCGTCCAAAGCATTTTTTTGCTGATACAAAGTCGCCATAATATAAATCAGAGCATTGTTGGTTTTCAATGGCGATAAAATATCAATTCCCTTTTTTATATTTGGAAAAATATCTATTCGCAAACCGTTTTCATTAAGCTCAAAATACTGATTTTGCATTGGCGACATTTCCAACAACCAATTCATTTCATTATTTTTTGGCAAATAAAAACCACCTGTTTCACGAAAAACCATCAAACGAATCCGTGCATTTTCACAACTTGCATGAAGTTTTTTTAATTTTGTTACACTTTCTTGCAAAATAGTAGCGTTAAAATCTTTTGTTTGCCTTATTTCAAGGGTTTTCATACCTTTGCAAAGTCGCTCAAAATGGAATTTGAAAAATGGAATTTGGCCATGAAACATAACCATACTTTCAAACAGACCATCACCATATTTAAAGCTTCTGTTTTGTGCCGAAAAAAGTGTTGTTTCTGCTTCGTAAATTTGATTGTTATAGCATAAATATATTTTTTCCATTATTTTATTTTTATAAAGCCTTGATTTACAGATAATTACAACTTTTTATCTAAACAAAAATTACAAGCAAAAAACAAAATATTTCTTTTTTGCAAAATCATTTATAAAGCATTGATTTACAATATTTTAGACCATATTATTTAAATAAAAATTATAAGTTGTTACATTACCTAAAAACCTTTACAATTTTATTATAAAATGCTAAAAAAAATACTTAAAATAAGTGCCTTTTTATTGCTCATTTCACTTATAGTAGGTGGAGCAGCTGGCTACTATTTATATCAGCAAATTTATGTGCCTAACATTAGCGAAGAAAAAAAAGAATACGAACTTTTCATTCCAACAGGTGCAAAATTTCAACAAGTAGTTGATAGTCTTTCAAAAAATAAAATACTAAAAAAACCGAGTTCTTTTGAGTGGGTAGCGAAAAAAATGAACTACGAAAATAAAATTTTCCCAGGCCGCTATATCGTAAAAAAAGGCTGGAATAACCGAGAATTAGTCAATTTGTTGCGTTCTGGAACTCAAACGCCACTCAATTTAACCATCAACAATATACGAACAAAAGAGCAATTAGTCAGTTTGGTAGGCCAAAAATTGGAAGCCGATTCAATAAAATTTGCTCAATTTCTAAATGATTCTACTGCCTTAGCTGCCATCAATTTTACGCCCGAAAATGTTATTTCTGTTTTTGTGTCAGATACCTACGAATTTTGGTGGAACACAAATTATCAACAGTTTTTTGAAAGAATGTTGAAGGAATATAACAAATTTTGGACAGAAAAACGAGTTGAACAGGCAAAAGAACGCAATTTAACGCCTTTTGAAGCTATCACTTTGGCCGCAATTGTGGAAGAAGAGACTTTGAAAACAGACGAAATGCCACGAGTTGCAGGCGTTTATCTCAATCGTTTGCGAAAAGAATGGCCTTTGCAAGCTGACCCAACAGTAAAATTTGCAGTAGGCGATTTTACGTTAAGACGCATTTTGAAAAAGCATTTAGAAATAGAGTCGCCTTATAACACTTATCTCAATGCAGGTTTGCCGCCAGGCCCTATTCGCATTCCGATAAAAAACGCCATAAAAGCAGTTTTAAATTCCGAAACACATAAATATATGTTCTTTTGTGCGAAAGAAGATTTTTCTGGCTACCACAATTTTGCAGTAAATCTGCGAGAACACAATATTAATGCACGAAAATATCAGCGAGAACTAAATAGAAGAAAAATCAAATAAAAACAAAAAATGAAACTAGAAAATTTAAAAACTTTAGCTTGCGAAATAGAAAACAATACGCTCATTATTCAACTAAATAGGGGAAAAGCAAATCCTATGAACATGAGAATGGTGAGCGAATTGCGAGAAGCAATAGCTTTTGCAGCCGAAAATAAAGCGATTCATGGCGTAATTTTGACAGGAAAACAGCATTTTTTTAGTGCTGGCGTTGATATTATCGCTGCTTATCAGCTAGATAAAGAAGGAATAAAAGCTTTTTGGCGAAATTTTAGCGATATGGTTTTTGAACTATCGAACTTTCCAAAACCTATGATTTCGGCTATAACAGGCTATGCACCTGCTGGCGGTTGCGTTTTAGCGATATGTTGCGATTATAGAGTGATGGCAGAAGGCAAATATTCGATTGGTTTAAATGAAATTCCTGTTGGAATCATCGTGCCAGAAACCATTTTTCACTTATATAGTTTTTGGCTTGGAAATCGTTTGGCTTATCAATATTTATTGGAAGGCAAATTACTAAAAAGTGAGGAAGCTTTAGCCGTTGGTTTGGTCGATAAAACAGTAGATGCGAGTGAAGTTTTGGCGACTGCTAAAAAACAAATGGCTAAATATTATCAATTTGAGGCTAATACTTGGCAAACTAGCAAAATGAATATGCGAAAAGAATTGTTAGCAAAACTTGATGTCGATTTTGAGGCTCTTTTCGCTCCACTTTTAGAACAATGGTGGCAGCCAACTACTCGCAAGCGTATGGCAACGATTATCGCTTCCTTGAAAAAATCGTAATATGGCTGGCATTTACATACACATTCCTTTTTGCAAACAAGCATGTCACTACTGCAATTTTCATTTTTCTACTTCTCTGAAATACAAAAATGAAATGTTAGCGAGTATATTACATGAATTTGATTTGCGAAAAAATTATTTAAGCTCGAAAAAAATAGACAGCGTTTATTTTGGCGGTGGCACACCTTCCTTGCTCGAAGCTGCCGAAATTGAACAGATTTTGAGTAAAATAACAAGCATTTATACACTTGCTGATGATGCTGAAATCACTTTGGAAGCAAATCCAGATGATTTGACTGAAAAGAAACTAAAAGATTTGCAACAAACTGCAATCAATCGTTTAAGCATTGGTATTCAGTCATTTATACAAGCAGATTTATCACTTATGAATAGAGCTCACGACACCAATCAGGCGATAAATTGTGTAGAAATGGCTCACAAAATGGGTTTTCACAATCTTTCTATCGACTTGATTTATGGCACACCGACTTTGAGCAATGAAGCTTGGAAAATGAATTTGAAACGAGCGTTTGAATTTGATATTACACATATTTCAGCCTATTGTTTGACGGTAGAAGAAAAAACGGCTTTGGCTCATTTTGTGAAAGTAGGCAAAGTTCCTGCCGTTGATGAAGAAAAGGCTGCCGAACAGTTTGAAATTTTGGTGAGTGAAACAACGAAAAATGGCTATGAGCATTACGAAATTTCTAATTTTTGCAAGCCAAATTTTAGAGCAAAACACAATAGCAGTTATTGGTTAGGAAAAGAATATATCGGTATTGGGCCATCTGCACACTCATTTTGCGGCACAAGTCGGCAATGGAATGTGGCGAATAATGCGGCCTATATGAAAGATATAAAAAATGATATTTTGCCTGCCGAAATAGAGGAATTAAGTATCAAAGAGCGATTTAATGAATATATAATGACTTCATTGCGAACAAATTGGGGCTGCAATTTAGAAAAAGTAGCTAGAGATTTTGGCGAAAATTATGTGAATTACTTGAAAAAAGAAACACGAATATTTTTGCAAGAAAAATTGATGAAAAACGAAAAAGAAGTATTAATTTTAACAACGAAAGGCAAATTTATTGCCGATGGTATTATTAGCGATTTATTTATGGTTTAGTGAAAATACATTTCTTTAAAAAAGGCTTAGAGATGACATATTTCTAAAAAAACGATAGCTAATATTTTTTATATTTGGCAGTTTTGGCTAAAAAATAGGTCATTTCTTTACTCTCAAATTAAAGATTTTTTCAACAAAAAACGCATCAAAATTATGTCTAAACAAAAAAGTTTTGCCGATATTATACAACTGCTTGGGCCTGGTTTGCTATTTGCAGGAGCGGCAGTTGGCGTTTCGCATCTCGTACAATCCACAAAAGCAGGAGCAATTTATGGTTTTGGTTTATTGTTAGCGGTAATTATCGCCAATATTGTGAAATATCCCTTTTTCGAATTTGGCACACGCTATGCGATGGCGACAGGCGAAAATTTGGTGCGTGGCTACAAAAGGCAAGGCAATTGGGCATTTATTTTGTTTATTTTCATGACAGTCGGCACGATGTTTACCATTCAAGCGGCGGTAACTATCGTAACAGCTAGTTTGGCTGTTAGTTTGATAGGCGGTTTTGGCATTATGGCTTGGTGTGCCATTTTGCTATTGACTTGTATGACTTTGTTGCTGCTCGGCCGCTATGCGATTTTAGACAATTTGATGAAAGTAATCATTATCATTTTGTCGCTCTCCACTTTTTTCGCACTCATTTCCGTGTTATTTTTGGGTACAGGTGTTGAAAAAACAAGCGATTTAAAAATATTTACTTGGGATACGGCTGGCATCACTTTCCTCATCGCTTTGATGGGCTGGATGCCTGCACCGATTGATTTGTCGGTTTGGAGTTCTATTTGGACGCTCGAAAAGAAAAAACTAAACGAAGATGTCAATTTCAATACTTCGCTACTTGATTTTAATGTCGGCTACATTGGAACATCTATTTTAGCAATTTGTTTTTTATCTCTTGGTGCGTTGGTGATGTATGGAACAGGCGAAGTGCCATCAGAAAAAGGTGCGGTTTTCGCTCAACAACTCATTGATTTATATACAACGGCTCTTGGTTCGTGGAGCAAACCGATTATTGCGGTAGCTGCTCTAACGACTATGTTTAGCACTACTCTCACTTGTTTAGACGCTTTTCCTCGTGTGTTGAGCGAAATTACTTTCGTTTTGAAGCCAGAATATGAGACAACAGCAAAAAAGCAAACTTATATTTTTTGGATTATTTTGGTTATCGCAGGTGCTTTGTTATTGTTAAATGTGTTGCAGGCTCAAATGGGTTTGATGATAAAAATTGCGACAATCTTGTCGTTTCTCACCGCTCCTTTTTTGGCTTTTATCAACTACAAACTCGTGACAGGTGAGCATATTCCAGAGGCAGCAAAACCACCAAAATGGCTAAAATATTTGAGTTGGATTGGTTTGGCTTTTCTTATTCTTTTTAGCTTATTATTTTTGTATTCGCAGTTTGCGATGTAAAAGTTTAAACCATTAAGAATTTAACTTCTGTTAATTCATTGTAAATTAAGTTTGTTCAAATTTTAAAAATGTGAGAAATAACATATTTCTAAAAATGCGACAGCTCATAATTTTTTAGATTTGACAGTTTTGGCTAAAAAATATGTCATTTCTTTCTTCTCGTTAAAAAAACATCTTAAAAAACTTGCTTTATGGCGTAGTCAAAGTTTGCAACGTAATTTTTTTCATATCAAAAAAAGCATTTTTCATGCACAATACCGACAAAAAAAACGCTCAAAATATTATTTCTAAAAAGAAAAACTTTTATACTGTAAATGCTCAACTAAAAAAATACTTAGTTGATTACCAACGATTTACAGATATTCCTTTAGAATATGCAGATTTGAAACGCTACCATTTTTCTACACCTTTGCTCAACCAAAATGGCGAAGATACACTTTGGGAAAGTGTGTATTATACGCAAATGGATATGGAGGAAATTCATTCGGCACTTATCGAAATTTATGTGATTTTGAAGGCTGCTGGCGACCAAACTATCGCAAAGCACCTACATATTGAACAAGTAGATTATTGCACTTTTGGCAATTCCAATCCGTTTCGCATCAAAGTTGTGAATAATTTTAATGACAATTATGATTATTTTTATGTAAAAATAGCCGATGCTTCTCGTATTTATGGCCTCGAATTGGAGCATATTTTATCGCCAAATCGTATCAATTATTTGGTGCATAAAAACACTTTGATTGAGGAACATATCGCTGGCATTCCAGGCGACCAATTTTTGGAACATAAGTTTTCGTTTGCAAATACGGCTTTCAATGAAACGAGAATAGCAAAGGAATTTGTGAAATTTAATGAGCGTTGTTTTGTGAAACTGCTTGGCGACATGCGTTCCTACAATTTTGTGATTGATATTACGCCAGATTTCGACGATATTCAGTATCGAATCAGAGCGATAGATTTTGACCAACAATGCTATGAAGGCAGCAAAAAATTGTATTTGCCACAGTTTTTCAAAGAAAATTTGCCTTATGTGAAGTTGTGTATCAAACGCATGAGTGCGGAAAATGTGCGACAGTATCAGCGTGAAGAACGAGCTTTGATAGCCAACCGTATTAGAACTTCACGTTATCGCCTCACCGATTTGATAGAAGTGTTGGTCAAAGACCGTATTTCGACAGACGAAAAGGTGCGACAATTGCGTGATGATTTGGCACGACACTATCAGCAGCCGCTTTTTTTGACATGTAAAACAATGGGGCAAATCGTGAAAACGAGCTTAAATATTGTTTTTGATTCTAAAGTTACTTCCTCTTATTCGTAAATAAAAATAGCAATGAAACAAGAGGAATTAAAAAATAACAAACTCCATGCTTATTCGATTGTTTCCCAGATTTTTTAGTCGATAAAAGCAAATAAATTTTAGTTGATTTTTGCGAAGCTATCGAAATGCAGACATTAAAGATGCTAAGAGGCTGTTTAAATTTTGCATATCATAAATTAGAATATTTCGATTAATATGGCTTTTCATACTACTAAAGATGAGCTGTTGAACAAAAATAAATGACAAATTGTTTATTTCTCAAATAGTGCTTGATACTTATTTGCCCAAAAAATAAAAAATATATATCTTTGTTCAAAAATTTTCCGTATTTTTCAAAAAAATATCAACGAGAATATGCAACAAACATCGTTATCAAACGACTTGACGGCTCTAAACGAAAAAATAAAACAAGAAAGTGAGTTTGTCGAAAGATTACAATTTGAATTAGGCAAAGTCATTATTGGCCAAGAATATATGCTAGAACGCCTTTTGTTAGGCTTACTTTCCAATGGCCACGTTTTGCTCGAAGGCGTGCCAGGACTTGCCAAAACATTAGCTATCAAGACTTTATCGGAAGCGGTGCAAGCAGATTTTAGCCGTATTCAGTTTACGCCAGACTTGCTACCTGCCGACCTTATCGGTACTATGATTTACAATCAACAAGAACACAAATTTACAGTAAAAAAAGGGCCTGTTTTTGCCAACTTCGTATTGGCAGATGAAATAAATCGGGCACCAGGAAAGGTGCAGAGTGCTTTGTTGCAAGCGATGCAAGAACGAGAAATAACGATAGGTTCTGAAACATTCAAACTGGACGACCCTTTTCTAGTGTTGGCTACGCAAAATCCACTCGAACAACAAGGAACGTATCCGCTTCCAGAGGCACAACTCGACCGTTTTATGCTCAAAGTGATGATTTCGTACCCCAAAAAAGAACACGAACAGTTGATTATGCGTATGAACATCAATCAAACGTTTAAGAAAGTAAAACCTGTGCTAACTGCCAATACTTTGCTGCAAGCTCGTGAAACGGTGCGTGAGGTATATATGGACGAAAAAATTGAACGTTATATTTTAGATATAGTTTTTGCTTCGAGAAATCCAGAAAATTATGGCTTAAAAAAACTACAACATTTGATAAATTATGGCGGTTCGCCTCGTGCTAGTATCAATTTGGCTTTGGCTTCAAAGGCTTACGCTTTTATCAAAAGAAGAGGATATGTGATACCAGAAGATGTGCGAGCTATTTGCTACGATGTGATGCGACATAGAATAGGCATTACCTACGAGGCAGAAGCCGAGAATATCACTTCGGAAGACATCATCAAAGAGATTTTGAATGCCGTAGAAGTGCCGTAAAGAAGTCTTTAGTTTTAAATTTTGAGTTTTTAGTTATATAAAATTCGACTGAACTTTCAAAAACACCTAGTCACTAAAAACTCAAAACTATTCATTTTTTTATCAAAAAAAAGAACATTGGAAACTAGCGAGTTATTAAAAAAGGTTCGTAAAATAGAGATAAAAACAAAAGGATTATCTAATCAAATATTTTCGGGCGAATATCATAGTGCTTTCAAAGGGCGTGGTATGTCGTTTAGTGAGGTGCGTGAATATGCGTATGGCGATGACATAAAAGCGATTGATTGGAACGTAACAGCTCGTTTCAACACGCCTTATGTCAAAATTTTTGAGGAAGAGCGAGAGCTTACCGTAATGCTTTTGGTAGATGTGAGTCGCTCGTCTTTTTTTGGCACTCATGGCCAGATGAAAAATGAAATGATAACAGAAATTTGTGCCATTTTAGCTTTTTCTGTTATCAATAATAATGACAAAGTAGGTGTTATATTTTTTAGCCATGAGATAGAAAAATTTATTCCTCCCAAAAAAGGAAAAGGACATGTTTTGCTCATCATTCGTGAGTTATTGGACTTTAGCTATGGCGAAAAAAGCGAACAGCTAAAGCCCGAAAATTTGCGAAAAAATAAAAATACTGAAAAAATGTCGTGGTGGGAGCGTTTGCAAAATATTGTGAAACGGCCAAAACCAATAGACCCAACAAGCAATGAAACTGATTTGGAGCAAGCTCTCAAATATTTGAGCAATGTGATAAAACGCCGAAGCACAGCCTTCGTATTGTCAGATTTTATGGCCAAAGACTATGAAAAAGCCTTAAATTTGGCGAGCCGCAAGCACGATTTGATAGGTATTCGCATTTTTGACCCACGAGAAGCCGAATTGCCAAATGTCGGTTTGGCCTATATGACTGATGCCGAAACAGGCCAAACTATGTGGTTAGACACTTCGAGCAAAGCAGTTAGGCAACATTATGCAGAGCGTTTTGAAGCAAATCTGGAACATTGCAAAACGGCTTTTGCCAAAGGCGGTGCCGATTTGGTAAGCATTCCCACGAATGATGACTATGTAAAATATTTGATGAACATTTTTAAAAAACGAGGTGGATAAAATATGAAAATTAAAACTTGTATCAGTATAGTAACTTTGTTTTTTTCGACTATTTGTTTTGGCCAAAAAACAGATACGATTTCTATTGGAAACTCGCCACAGCCGCAGTATAAAACGATTATTGTAGATGGCAAGGAAACACGAGAACTCATTGAACCAAAACAAGAAGAAAAACCATCAAAAATAAATACGCTTGTACCAAGCAACAATAAGATAAACACCTATCAAGACATCGGAAAGCCAATGCCTTATATTATGGATGATGGCAAGAAAAGCGAAACAACAGCTTTGGCAAAGGTAGAAAAAGGAGAGTTTATCAGCAAGTATGATTTACATGCACTACTAAAAAATGATTTGGTCAGAAAAGGATTGGCAAATTGGGTGTTGAGCGAGCGAGATTCGTCTTTTATTATTGCACGCAAAAACATAGTGGTTATAGAAAAAATGTCTGACTTTAAACCGCAAAGTTCTGAAGCAGCCAATAGAAGCTGGGCATTTCGCAATTTTACGCCTTTACCTTACGAAATAAAACTAAAATTTACCTATTTTTCTACTTCCAAATACATACAAGAAGGAAAAGAATTGTTTTTGGACAAACTCGAAGCTATCCAAAAGCAATATGAGGTAAACAACATTCAAACGTCGGATGATACAGGCTTGTATATAGCCAATTCGAGAGATGAAAAAAATCGTTTGGCAAAATATTTTTTGGCAAAAGCTCATATCGAAAATGAAACGGTAGAAAGTGAGATGCCTAAATACTATGTAGAAAATAATAGCGTTTCAATAGAAAGAAATGATGAGTATTTCAAGATTTTTCCGAGCGAAACAGATACTGAAATTCTTAAAATTGAGCAATTAATAAAAACAATTTTGGAAACCTATCGGCCAAATTAGGGTAAAAACAATAGGTGTTATATTTTATAGTTTAACAATGAATCGCTATAAAATAACCAAACAGGTGCGAATTGAAAACTCATACTTGCATATTTTTTTTAAAATTTGTCGTGTTTTAACAAATGAATTTTTATAAAAGCTCTAATAAACTTACTTTATAAGACACTAAATGCACTGTAATCTAAGTAATTCTACATTTTGAGAGTATTAGAAATGACATATTTCTAAAACAATAAGTGTCCATTCTTTTTTATATTTGACTCTTTTGGCTAGAAAAATATGTCATTTCTTTCTTGTTATTGAAAGAAAAAATTTAAATGAGCTTAGACGTGACAGGTTTTTAAAACCTGTCACGTCTCAACAAACGGCTAATATTTTTCAAAAACCTTAGAAAATTTAAATTACAGTGTACTAAACAGTTTTCTTATTTAAATCTAAAAAATAAAACCCATGAAAAAAAGCATACTATTATTAGGTTTGAGTTTAGGCATTTTTCAAGTTACTTATGCACAAGATGCTCCCAAAATAGAAAACAAACAAACGATTGATATAGTGCCTAATGTGATAAATTCGGAAAGAGATGCAGACTTGTTGGGCATCGAATATCATCAAATTTATCTGGAAAAGCCAGCCGAAAGCATCAAAAATGTGCGGTATAAAGAAAGCGAAGGTGTCGATGAGTTAGATGGCGAGTTGAGCGAAGATGGCTTAAAAATTTTGCTACTCAATTATACTAAACGTGGCCGAGTGCTAGTAGATATTGTCTATAAAGATGGCACAACAGAAGAAATGAGTAAAGGCTCATGTTTCATAGACCCTGTACCGCCGATGTAAAGGGCATTTTTTAGCCAAAAAAACAAATAGCTTATGCAGTTATCTGATAATTGGATTACAGAAGGAATACTTGATTTTGAATATAAAAAATATATATTATTAGGATATTTAAAAGAAGTAAACCGCAGCTTTGACGAAAAAAAATTATACCCATTTCTTTCCGATTTGATATTTCATTATCGCAATTTGCGACATTTAAACGATAGTAAGAAGCTCGCAAAACGTAGTTTTCCAAAGAAAATAGATGTAGAAAACTTTAGTATTGTCTATGAAAATATCATGCACGATGCAGCATATATGAAAGAAGTAGAACGCATTTTGGATTTTGCTCTTCCAAAAATGGAGCAAAAAATGTATAAAGGCAAAGAAATCTATGAAGCAATAGACGAAAAACTGCAAATTTTTCCTGTGGGTATCATGCCTTTGATGGCAGACGAAGGCTACCTATTGCTAAAAAATGGTGAAACTAGCGATACACAAGTCTTTGATTATAAAATTACTATTTTTGCGAATGCAAATGAAAATTATCGAGCTATACGAACAAAATTTATTACCTCATACATTCGCAAATTTACGAATACTTACGAAAATATTAAGCTGGATTTGATGCGACAACACAAAGATTTGCCTAACCCTGCAACTTTTGTGATAATGAGTGCGTTTCAGTTTCCATTGCAAGAAACCTTATTGCCGATAGCAAAACGTAGCTTTGTTCGGTTTGTAAAAAAATATCATCAGATTTAAAAAAACACCTTATTTGTTGTATTTTTGATGCTGGAAAAGTCAACTTTTTTTAAGCCAGAAGGATAAAACTTAAACAACAAATTAAATGCTACTAAAAAACAGTTGGCTTAAAACTGCTATAATAAATCCGAAAATATCTCCTATCTATTATTAGTCAAATAAGAGAAATAAATTGCTTATTTGTGGAAGCTAACACATTAAAAATCAAGGTGTTAGCAAAATACTCAAACACGCTATATTATTTAGTGCTTGGCACTTATCTTGCTGCTAAAAAAAGATTATAAGAAAAACTGCTTGCCATTATTTTAACATCTTCATCATAGATTCATAGAATATTTTGAAACAAAACAAACCTCTTGTTTTGTTAAAATTAGTGTGCAAGCATCTCACAAAAAAGTTTTTTTTCTTTAACTAATATCTAAACTATTTACACTACAAAAAGTCTATCACTAAAGGAAAGGCTTTAGGTAAGCTATTTCCTCATTTTTTATGTTTTTTTCTTTAGTTGAATACTACGAAAATAAATTGTTCATTTGTGGCAGCTAACACCCTGATTATCAATGTGTTAACTGCCTAGATACCACATTAATTACATTGCGACTTTTTTTTGTTAAGACATGACAAGTTTAAAAAAGCTGTCATACCTAAAAAAGTGAAGTTATTTTTTTCTGGCCAAAAAAAGCAAATATAAAAAGTGGCAACCTATCGCCTTTTTAGAAATATATCATTTCTAATATCTTGCAAATTTGAAGAAACTTATTCTACAAAATACTTAGTCAAATAATAGAAGAACTATGTTGAGTAGTCGAACAAACTTACTCTACAAATTGCGTAAGCTGAGATACTAAAATTCAAGGTATGAGCATCGAATCGTTTTGTTATTAAATAGTGCTTGGCACTTAACAAGTATTTAACCTTTATTTTTTATATCATTCAAAAAAATGGTATGCTAATTGTGGTGAAGAAAGAAAAAAACTTGACTATTTTGAACACTTATTTTATACACATATACACAAAAAATTAGATTTACAAGTCGTTAAAAAAAATAAAATGAAAATGACAAGGAAAAAATATTTATCGGCTGTGTCGAGCTTTTTCATGATGTTGGCCATTGGTATGATATTATCAGTCAATGCAGTACATGCACAAGCAACTTTCACCAGCCCAGTTACCTCATTTAAAGCCCACGACCTCGATATTAATACGGTTGTTTTTTCGCCAGATGGAGAATATATCTTAACGTCCTCTGGCGACCGTACTGCAAAAGTATGGACGAAAGATGGTTCTTTGATGTACACATTGGGAGAACACCTAGCACAAGTGACTACGGCAGCTTTTTCGCCAGACGGAAAATATATTGCTACTAGCTCTGGGAGTGGTACAAAAATTTGGAATGCTCAAACAGGAAAACACATCACTACACACAAAGATTATTTTGGTGTTTGCAATTCGGTCGCTTTTTCGCCAGATAGCAAATATATTGTTACAGGAGATGGAAACAATGTTGTTATTTGGGAAACCGAAGGCCGCCAAGTCAAAAAAATGAGAAAACAATCTGGTTTGGTGATGTCCACCGTATTTTCGGCCGATGGCGAATATATCGTGTGTGGCACTAGCAATAGAGTTGCTTTGCTTTGGAACACAAAAGGCGAACTCGTCAAAACTTTGCGTGGACACCAAAGTCACTATGTGAGAAATACTAATTTTTCGCCAGATGGACGTTATATCACAACTGCTTCTTGGGACGATACTGCCAAAATCTGGACGCTAGATGGCACGGAAGTCGCCAGCGTAGCACATGAGGGAGATGTACATGCAGCTTCTTTTTCGCCAGATGGCCAATATATTTTAACTTCTTCTTCTGACAAAACAGCTCGCATCTGGAAAAAAGATGGCTCTTTAGTGGCTACTTTCCAACATGACGATTCTATTTTGAGTGCTTCTTTTTCGCCTCGTGGCGATTATATCGTAACAGCGACTAAAGAAGGAAAAGTTGCTGTTTGGCATTTTGGAAGCAGATAATTATCCGTCTTTCTGCACATTGAATTTGTTTTTTGATATTTAGCTAAAATATGCTGAAAAAGGCTCAGTAGCGACAGGTTTTATAACTACCTAAATTCGTTTTTAGCCTAAATATCCATTTTTTGAAAGGAAGTGTGAAAGACAGATTATTATTCTATATTTTTATTTTCTAAAAAAAGAAAGCCGTTTAAACAAACTAAAATTTGTTTAAACGGCTTTTTTTATGCCATTTAAGTGCCAAGCACTATATTAACTATTTTTCCTTAAAATGTAAGCATCATTTTTCCAGAAGCTAATATTGTTTTTCCATCGCTAATTTCATAAATATACAAACCTTTCTTTTGCTCAAAGCCATTGATTAGAATGTTATTTTCAGTAATGTTTTTTGGGCCATAAACTTTTTGACCAAATAAATTATATATCGTAAAACTGTAAGATATACTGTTTTGAAAATCAAGATTTTGCAGCTCTAAAGTTTGCGAAAAAGCATCATAATTAACAGCAACTGCTTCATTTTTTATATGGACAACAACGACATTGCTTGCAGTTTGTTTGCCATCAAAATCAATTTGCTGCAAGCGATAATAAAATACATTTTTATTGGCTGGCAAAGCAGTATCTACATAATCATAAATTGTTGTTGTCGTTTTGGTATCTTGCCCATTTATTTCGTAAATTTTCTCGAAATCTCGGCCATTTGTACTTCTTTCTAGCTCAAAAAGTCGATTATTTTTTTCGGAAGCCGTCGCCCAATTTACCGAAATTGCTCGCTCTTTTTCGGCTTTTGCTTCAAAATATAAATATTCGATAGGTATTGGTTTTATTGTATAATAAGAAAGATTGCCGATAGTATGGAATGTTTCATTTGTGATAATAGGCTCATTATAATCGAAATAAATAGCCGCTTTATTTTTGATTTGTTCTCCATCATCATTGCCATCTTTTTGTCGAATGCTAAATTGCACAAAGCCGTGGCTTTCTATCTCATTTGTGGTGCTATCTGGCAATAGAATATCATTGAAAGTAAAGGTCAAAATTTTATTTTCATCTACCGTTACTTCATAAGGGTGACTGCTCGCACCTGCCGAAAAGCTATACATATTGAGCATTTCTACATCAATAGTATCTACAACGACAACACGAAAAGCGGTATCACTACCTGTATTTTGAAACCTAATTTTGTATTCGAGCATAGTATTTGGATTGATATAATGCTCATCTTTTACGCCTTTTGGCAAAGCCATTTTGTCATTTGGGTCAAACGAACCTACAATTTCTTGGCAACTTCTATCGGCAAAAGCAGCATTATTTTTCGGCAGTTGCGTAGTGACATGCCCAAACGAGAAAGGAGGCGTACCACACATTTCCACTACGGCATGTTCTTCTTCTTCATACGGATTATCAGGGTGTTCCCAAGCGATTAATCTTTGAGCAGCACCATTTTCAACCGCTTTTACGACAATAGCACTATCTCCTGTTGGAATTTGGATTATAAAATCGACATTATTCAAAATATCGTCTTCATAAATAAAATATTGCACATCATTTGCATCGCCTTCGCCTTCATTTTTTATCACAAACTGAACCGCATCGCCCAAACAATAGCCATAAACACGAAGATTTGAGCCATCCCATTCTGTTCCTTCAATGACCTGACAAAGCGTATCTGGATAAATATATGCCGATACACAAGCCGTACTTTCTAAAGGTGTGTCGCAAGAAACCGAGTCGATGATAGCAAACTGCCCACACTCGCCAGCAGCTACCGTTCCAATATCGAAAGTGAGCAAGCTATCTTTTTGGGCATAAGGCAAAGAAGCCGACAAAGGAATAATATTGTGAGGCAAAACCACTTTTACCGACACATTTTCGGCAGTTGCAGTTCCTGTATTGCAATATCGAACTGTATGTTTGTTTGGAAAACAACGACGCAAAAATGGCGTTCCTATATCTACACGCATCAATGGACAATCGCTAACAGCATGATTTGGAAAGTCGAGATTCGGAATAATATCTGTCAAACTATTGGTTTCTACCACATAAGAAAGCGGCTCACAATTTTGCTCCCACAAATAATTTGGCGGAAAAAACTCCACTACATGATAGCCAACATCTACTTTGAATCGATAAAAACCACTGCTATCCGTAAACGCATATTGCTCACCACCATTTAGCATCACAACACCATTTACTAGAGGTGTTTCGGCAGTTTCTTTCGTACAATTGTCATTATCATCAAAAAATATTTGGCCTGTTAGTTCTGCACTTTTCACACATTCCAAGTCGATAAAAGCAATATCGAGATTCGGCACATTCAAAAAGTTTGGAATGCCGCCAATCAAATTGTTTGGGCAAAGTGTCATAAATTGTAGACTACTCAGGCTCGAAAAATTTGGAATAGGACTAAAAATATCATTGCTCGAAATATCTAAGAAAATAAGAGTAGGCAAATTGCTGAAATCTGGAATATTGCCATTCAAATTATTATTACTTAAATTTAAATTTTCGAGATTGAGCAAAAAATTAAAATCTATGAGACTGCCCACAAAGGCATTATTGCTAAGGTCTAAACTCTTGAGATTCAGCAAGTTAGAGAAATCAATGAGTGCACCTGTCAAGCCATTAAAACTCAAATTTAGGCTTTCTAAATTTGCCAAATTGCTAAAATTGAGCAAATTGCCATTTATATTATTATTGCTCAAATTCAGTTGAATGAGGCTACCCAAATTATTGAAATCAATGAGATTTCCGCTAATTGTATTATTGTCTAAATATAAGGTTTCGAGATTTGGCAAATTGCTAAAATCCGTGAGAGCAGTTAGTTCATTTTGGCCCACACGCAATTCTTTCAAGCTATTTAAAGCATCAAAATTTGGCAAAGCACCTTCAAAACTATTGTTGCTCAAATTCAGATTTTCGAGTGCTGGCAACTGCAAATTTGTTACTTCGCCAATCAAACTATTATCGCTCAAATTGAGCACTTTTAAGTTCGTCAAAGCTTCATAAGTAGGCAAAATACCGATAAACTCATTTCCTCTTAGATTGATATTTTCGAGATTTGGCAAATTGCTGAAATCTGGCAATGTGCTATTAAAATTGTTGTCGGCAAGTTGCAAAGACACCAATTTTGTCAGGTTATCGAAGTTTGGCAATAAGCCAAAGAGTTGATTATTATTCAGTTCGAGATGTGTAAGCTCTGGCAAATTCAGATTTGGAAAAACACCTGTCAATAAAAGCGAACCTAAATTGAGCTGCACCACCCGACAATTATCGTCCAACTCTACACCATACCATTCACTGACATTTTCTGTAAGCCAACCATTGTTCACCACCCAAGAATTGCCATTTGTGACATTATAAAGATTGACAAGAGCCAACGAATCTGACTGATTGACGGCTGTTGTGCATTCTGCTGTGGCGTTTTGTTGAAAAAAAAGGAATGATAAAAGAAAATAAATGAAGGTATTAAAGTTTTTCATATTGTAAGGTTTAGCTTTAAAGAATTTTTCACTAATTTAAATGACTAAATTTGGGTCAAGTTTATTAGTTTCAACAAGTAGGGCTTTATTTTCGTTCCACTATTTTTTGAGAAAAAAGCAAAACAAAAGTAGATATTAGACATTATTCACAAAAAAAACGTACATGAAAATAGAAACATGATTGGATAAATGCGAATATTACATTTGCATAATTTTAGCAAATGTTGTCGTAAAACGAGGTGGTAGGCACTTCTAAAGTGCCTGCCACCTAGATTTGTCTTTTTTTTTAAATGTTATTAGATAAATATATTTGTGGTGGTAGGAATTTTGAAAATGCCTGCCACCTTATTTTTCTATGATTTCTTATCTAAAATTTTGTGAATAAACTCTATTAAGTACCAAGTATTATTTAATAAAGCATTCGTTTAGTGGCTAACGCATTGAGATTCAAGGTATTATCTTGCTCTGAAATGCCCAAAACTTCTGAACGACTACTTAATATAAGCTTTTTTTTGTATTAATTGAATTGTATTTTAAAATATTTGCTTTGCACTTATTATCTAACAATAGTTCGGACATTTATACATTTTTTTATCAAAGGCTTAAACATACTATTTTTTTTAGGCTAAGGTGGCCCATATTTGTAAATTTTATAGCCTTTTGAACTGAAAAATAGTATGTTTCCCTTGTCAAAAGGCGTTTTTTATTTAACTGAAAATTGTTATAAAAAATGTCAGAATCATTGATATAAACGTATTCTAACAAAAAAACAGCTAAAATGAACACACGCTTTGCCTAAACAATTGTTGCGATTCATAATAAGCTGTTTTACTCTCTATTTTCAAACTTGATAACTTTACTACATAAAAGTTTGAAAATAGCACTATATAAGATAAAACGAAAAAAAATATTTATTTATTGAGTTTTTTTTTATAGAAAAAAAAGATAAGACCACAGAAAGCCCGTTGTTCAAATAGCGAGGTGCAAACCTATTTTAAAATACTAACCTTAACGTTTTTAATCTTTTATGATATTTTTCTTCACAAAACGTAAAGTTTGCTATTTGCCTACTGCTGCTTAGTCTGTGGAATATGGTCTTTTTTTTACTCCGAAAGTTTTATATTTTTAAAAAAATTGTAGGGAATATCAGAGAATAGAATTTTGAGCTTCCAAACTTAAATTTACTGCTATTCTCTGTCCCTATCCAAATTAAGTTCCTATGAAAAAAGTTTTATTTCGTTCGTTAATTCTATTAGCAAATATCAAGCTTTTTGTATTATTCTACAAATACAGAAAAAAAGTTTTTTAGTTCATTTTTGATTGTAGTTTAAAAAATAATAATATTTATTTGTTTGTTTATCAATAAGTTATTATCTTTGTTTTTGAAAATAGCTTTAGTTCAAAAAAAAGCTTTTTAAAAGATGTTTTTTTGAAAAAAACTTTAAATATATTTACCTCATGAAAAAAAGTAAAATTATTACGCTACTAAAAACTTTTAACAAAGATGAATTTAAGAATTTTGACCGATTTATACAACAACCATTTTTCAATACCAACGAAAATTTAGTACGTTTTTATCAGTATTTGCGAAAAACAGCCCCCAAGTTTTCGGCACGTCGCATTGATCGCTTCAAAGTATATGAATATTTGTTTCCGAACGATAGCTATAAGGAAATCAAGTTGCAACAATATATGAGCGAATTGGTAAAACTTGTAGAGCGTTTTTGGGCATACAATAGCTTTTGTGAAGAGCCTATACAAGAACAACTTTATATTGCTCGCATTTATCAAAAACGCAACCTGCCAACATATTGGCAAAGCAGTATGCAGAAAGCACAACAAAACCTGAAAGCCAGCCAACAACAAATGGCAGCAGTAGATTTGCATTACTGCGAGTTGCAACTAGAGTTGGCCATTCATGAATCGATAGAAGCGAAGCAACGGCGAGATTTTGAACCCAATTTGCAAAATGTGTTGAGTAACCTCAATACTTATTATCTCGTCAATATTTTGCAGTATTATTGTAAGGCCATGAACTACAAACGCTTCAAGCCTATTGATTATCAAGCTCCTATAATTGAAGAAGTTTTGGCACATATAGAAAAACATCGCTATGAAAATGTGCCAATTATTATCATGTATTTTTATGCTATAAAAACTTTGTTGGAGGCAAAAAACGAAACACACTACAAAAATTTGAAAGAATTGTTGCTCAAAAAAGCTCAGTCTTTATATCGCAAAGATGCCCAAAACCTGTTTGCTTTGGCCAGAAATTATTGCATTTATCAAATGAACAATCGGAATGTTGCTTATTATTATGAGATATTTAATTTGTATCAGATTGAGATTGAAAAAGACTTTATTTTGCGAAATGGACAAATGCCGCCTTCCACGTTTCAAAATATAGTGACAACTAGCCTAATGTTAAGCAAGTTTGAGTGGCTCGAAACTTTTATATTTGATTTCAGCGATTATGTCACAGAAAGCATGTTTTATCTTACACTTTCGAAGCTTCGGTTTTATCAAAAACGCTACAAAGAAGCAATTGAGCTGATAGATAAGGCCAATTTTGCTGAAATTTTAGACAGAATATCGTCTCGTACTATTTTGTTACAAGCTTATTTCGAGCTATTTTTATTAGATGATGAGAGTGACGATTATGAAGAAAAAATCGAAAACTTTTTGACGAGTTTTAACGTTTTTCTAAGCCGACACCGAGAAGAAATAGAGCGACATTATGAGTATTATGCTTCGTTACTTTATTTTCTAAACAAAATAATGAAATTTATTTGGCAAGGAAATGAAGCAAAAATAGATATGGAAGACTTGATGTTGGAGTTGAAAAAAACACCCAAAGTGAAGGAAAGAAAATGGATAACAAGCAAGGTAAAAATGATTTTAGAAAAAAAACGTTAGTTTGCTAGAAAAAAACTTTTTTTTTAAAAATAGAAATAATTTTGTCATGTATCAAAAATGGCTTTTTACAAGTTTAAAAAACATAAAAAAAAATATAATTTAGAATTTATCTTTTTTTAATAAATTTAGCAAAAAAACAAAACTTGAAATAACGCTAACAGCTCTAAAAAATTTCATAAAGCCTTGATAATCACTGCCAAAAGAGCATTTTTCGTTTACTTTTTGATGACTGAAAAAAAAAGCCATTTGAGCATTTTAATTATTATATTTTCTTTTCTTTCCTTTTTTTTCGACTAAAAAGGCAGAAAAACGAAACTTGAAATTTAAAAATAAATCAAAAATCTTGCATAATATATGACTAATAGTCGTTATTAGTTATATATTTTTATTTATTTAAAATAATTGTAACGAATATATTTTATACTTTATTTTCCCATTAAAAATACTTCATAAATACTTGATTGTCAGGCTTTTATGACTGAATATGTGATTTCAAGCTTTTACTTCAAAAATTATAAAACTAAAAATACTTTGTAATACTTGTAGGAAAGTAAAAATAAAAAGCGTACCTTTGCAGTCGTTTTTCAATGTAATGTATAAATAAATGATATGAATAAAAAAATATTGTTTTACATTCTAAAAGACGTTATTGTTTAATTAAATGAAATTAGCATGAAGAAATTATCAATTGCTGCCTTTTTATTAGCAATACTTCCCTTAACAATTGGTGCAATTAGTGCTGATGTTGAAGATGCAAAAGAAGATAAAAAAGCAATGGTAAATACGCTATTTTTGATGGATAAGGCTGAAAATTATACAAAAACACCAGGCCTTTTTGCAAAACGAATAAACGAGATTGGCCAAAACTTGGATATTCCTGCTGATTGGCTTATGGGTTTGATACACTCAGAATCTGGCTTTGACCCAAATGTAAAAAACATGAAAGGTTCTGGAGCAAAAGGACTTATTCAGTGGACAAAAGCTACCTTGAGAGCCTACAACATCAAAAAGCTACCTAAAACTCCTCTCGAACAGCTTGATTATGTGGAAGCTTATTTGGCTGACCAAAAAAAGCGATATGGTAGTTTCAAAAATTTTACGACTTTAAAATTAGCAGTATTATATCCTGTTGCTATGAAAAAAAAGAACAGCTATGTATTGTTTGAATCTCCGTTTTTAGACTATCATCAAAACGAAGGCTTAGACACCAATAAAGACGGCAAAGTGACGGTTGCTGATATTGAGCAAAAAATGAAAGCCACATACCCAGAAATGTATGAACTGAACTAACGTAAAACAAGCAGTTTTCCTTAAAAATATAGGAAAATTGCTTGTTTTTGTTTTAGAGGCTTATTGAATATTATAGGTAACTTGTTCTAGCTTTCCATTGTTTTTTATCCAAATAGTAGCTTTTTGCTTGTCAATTGCTCGCTTCCAAATTTCAATACCTTGCCATTTATCGCCACATAAATTTGTGATATTTGCTTGGTCTAAAATGAGTTTGCCGCCATTTTCTACAATTATTTTGCTATCTTTTGGCATCGAAATTGTGCAAAAAATGCTCAACTCAGCACCTTGCTCAACCATAATGTCGCCTTCCATATCTTTAGCTCCATGCCACGCTACTTTTTCGCCTCGTTTAATCACGATTGTTGCTTCGGGATTGCGAGTACACCAATTTTGCCACAAGAGATTTCGCCTATTTTGGTCATTTATCATCTTATATTGCACTTTACCAATCTGGCAAGGCGTAAGGGCAGATTGATTAGCATTATAGTCCATCACATTGTTTGAGGCAACTGCACAGTCGGCCGTAGGCGGATTATTATTATTCCAACAGTTGGGGTGATTAGGCGTATCTTTGCAGCCATCATTGCCGCTCCAAGTGTGCGACAAGCCTAAAGAGTGACCAAGTTCGTGGTTCAAAAAGCGATTATACTCTCTAATAGTCGATTTTATGGGTGTTTCTCCTGCTTTTGGTTGGGCTTTGTAATCTTTGTAAGCCTTGAATGCTCCCAAAACTTTCGACCATTTTATATGACCAATACCTGCTTGTTTATCTATATAAGTAGGCGAGCCTAAGCTATCGGCAGGGTGTTCTAAGAAAAACACATTGATGACTTCGCCTTTTCTAACGCCAAAATTATTGAAATGCCACCTACTATAAGTGCTATAAGGGTCTTGGCCATTTTTATTGTTTTTGTCACAAATAAAATATTTGTCGGTAGTGTGAAAATAAATACCATCATCGCCATTGTGTTTGCCCAACACATATTGGTAGCGAGTCGGCAAAACAGGTGTGTTATTTCCGACAGGTAAATACATTTTTTTATTGTTTCGCAAACACCAATTGGCCGAACTTATCAAACCTTTTGCGAACTCTTTGCCTTCGGCTTCCGAAAAATTCATGTTGCCTTTCGGACTATTGATAAAGTGCATATTGACACGCACATATTTTACTGGAGTATGTTCTGGGTGCATTTCATCTGGTGCATACACAGTATAATCGCTACATGAACCTTCTGCTTTCAAAAATTCTTGATATTTCGTTTTGCCTGCGTTATTTTCATCGCTCGGAAAAACAATGACATCTGAAGCAGTAGCAAATCTTTTTAGCAGTTTTGCATCATAAGCACTTGATTTTTGTTTTCGTACTTTTCCTTTTTTATATACCTTTTTGGTAGAATCATTTGTAGCCGTAATTTGCTGTTCTATTTCACTATTAGCAGTTTTTTTTGTAATTTGCGTTTTTTGAGTTTCATTATTAAAACAAGAAAAAAACAATGCGAAAAAAAGCAAATTGAAATATATTGATTGAATCATAATAAAAGCTTTTAGAATGTCTTAAAATTAAGAGGCAAAAGAAGTGATATAGTATTAATTTTTATTTTTTGTAACTGTTTGGCACAACCATAATGCAACATTTCAACAAGTTGTCTTTAGTAACAGCAAAAAAACTCGAACTCAAATCAATAAATTATTTTTTGAGTGTTACTTTTTTTATGAAAATGCTGCTTGACACTTGCTATTTTTCTTCATTAATGCTTGATACTTTGCTTTCTAAAATAGTAAAAGACAATGAATTTTTTTGCAAAAAAACACTTAAATCATGAAAAAGTACTTTTTATTTTTATGCACTTTAGCCATATTTATGGCTTGCTCAAACAATGAATCTGACACATCGACAACAAATGCTACTGAAAAAGTAGCTGTCAAAGCTCCACAAACCGAACAGGCTGCACTAAAAGCTGTTCAAGATGCCGAAAATGCTTTGTATAATAAAGGCAATGCAGGTACTTTCCAGAGAGATAAAGCCGTAGCTGTTGCGACTGCTTACGAACAATATATCGCTGGTTATCCGCAAGGTGCTATGGCTGCTGAATACCTGTTTAAGTCGGCTGAGATATATCGCTCACTAAAACAATTTGACAAAGCTACTACTGCTTATAGTCGCATACACAAAGAATATAATACTTACAAAAAAGCTCCTCATAGCTTATTTTTGTTGGGTTTTAGCTACGAAAATGACTTGAAAGATAATGAAAAAGCAAAAACAGTATATGAGCAGTTTTTGAAAGAAAATCCTGAACACGAACTAGCTGACGATGTGCAGTTTTCGCTAAAAAACTTGGGCCGTAGTCCAGAAGATATTATCAAAGATTTTGATAAAAATAAAAAATAAGATTTATCTTTTGTAAAACTGAGACGTTTTTTTGATAAAAAATCTTAGAAGCAGTTTAAATTTTATCTTTTTTATTCGAAAATGGCATATCGCAATTTGATATGCCATTTTTTTTGCTTAAAATTAAAAGTAACTGTTTGGGTAGTAGCTTTTTAGCAAAAAAGCTGCTAAAGCATCGTGTTAGCTTCGATGAGATGTATCGTTTTTTTGTTTAACTACTTACATAAAATAGGAAATAGGCATTTTTTGCTAAAATTGTTGCAGCATAAATAGTTATAAAAAACAAAACAACTAGAGAAAGAGAAGAAGCGAAAGTAAAGAATTATTTAATAGTGCCTTAATTTTTTTTTTAAATAACGCTAAAAAACTTTTTTTTCACTACTTTTACATTAATTTTTATTCATCATCTAAAATTTGGAGTATTATTTAAGTACAATTTAATACTAAAAATAATATTCTATTAATAAAACAGCTAATATGGCAGAAATAGTGAGAATGCCCTTGATGAGCGATACAATGACAGAAGGGGTTATTGCCGAATGGTATAAAGAAATAGGCGATAGCGTAGAAGCCAATGACTTGTTGGCAGAAATAGAAACAGATAAAGCCACGATGGAGTTTGAAGCTCCAGAAGATGGTATTTTGCTTTTTCGGGCCGAAAAAAATGCAGCTATACCTGTCAATGATATATTGGCAATTATTGGCGAAAAAGGAGAAGATGTAGATGCTATTTTGGCAGAAGAAAAAAATGCCAAGAAAGAAGAAAATGTTAAAGAAAATAAAGAAGTTTCTTTAGAGCAAAACATGAATGAAATCCCACAAGCAGCTATTAATCAAGGAGTTGTAGATGTTTCGGCAAGTATTCCTACTTTTGCTGATGGGCGTTTGAAAGCTTCGCCTTTGGCAAAAAAAATGGCTGCCGACAACAATATCGAAATCTCAAAAATAAAAGGCTCTGGCGACGAAGGACGAATTATTAAGCGAGATATTGAAGCTTATTTGGCCAATAAAACGCAAGTACAAGAAAGTAGTGTTGTAGAAACAGCGAAGGTGTCACAGTCAGATGATTTTGAAGAGGTAAGAGTTTCGCAAATGCGTAAAACAATTGCTCGACGTTTGGCAGAAAGCAAATATTCTGCTCCTCATTTTTATTTGACGATTACGCTAGATATGGATAAAACAATGGCTTCTCGTAAGGCAATGAATGAGTTTTCGCCTGTCAAAATTTCGTTCAATGACCTTATCGTAAAAGCAGCAGCTATGGCACTTCGCCAGCATTCTGCTGTCAATTCGAGCTGGATGGGCGATACTATCAGAATAAATCGAAACATTAATATTGGGGTGGCAGTTGGTGTAGAAGAAGGACTGCTAGTGCCTGTTTTGCGAAATGCTGACCAAAAATCTTTGAGTGAGTTGAGCAGCGAAACAAAAGCATTTGTAGAAAAAGCGAAAAGCAAAAAATTGACAACTGCCGATATGAGCGGCAATACTTTCACGATTTCAAACTTGGGCATGTTTGGTATAGACGAATTTACGGCTATCATCAATCCGCCAGACGCTTGTATTATGGCAGTTGGTGGTATCAAAGCTGTTCCTGCGGTCGTAAATGGCGAGTTGGCCATTGCCAATCAAATGAAAGTAACCCTCTCTTGCGACCATAGAGTAGTAGATGGCGTAGTGGGAGCGAAATTTTTGCAAACTTTCAAAGGCTTGATAGAAGACCCTTTGAGAATGTTGGTATAATAATTCAAATATTATACTTCTACATTTTCAATTTTACTAAAAAAAATAAAAAAAGACACACTTTGATAAAAAGTGTGTCTTTTTCTTTTATAAAAAGCATTTTTAGCTCTTGGATTCAACTTAATAGCATTCCATATTTTTTTATCAAAAAAAGGTTTAAGCTTCTTTTTTATCTAAAGCTGATAAACGAGCAACAACTTTCAGATAATCTTTTTCGGTAATAATACCTTGCAGTTTTCCATCTTTTACCACAGGCATTCCACCAATTTTATGCTCTTGCATCATGCTAATAGCTTCCGACAAAGGCAGTTCAGGTTCAACAGTAACAGGATTTGTTAGCATAATTTTTCCTACTGTCATGTTTCGCTTATCTACTTGCTTGTTGTCTTCTATATATTCGTTGAGCAAAAAACGCATCATTTGACGAGATGTAATGAAGCCCACAAAGTTTCCACTTTTATCTTCAACAGGCACATAATTAACTTTTCGCCAATCCATAGTAGCTGCCACCAACTGCACAATATCGTCTCTATAAACCGTAAACAATTCTGTTTGCATAAAATCGCCAACCACCAATTTGGTCGGATTCCAATTGCTCAAATCGCTCAATCTGGCATCTCTCCACTCATGTATAGGTTTGTTTTCTCTCTGCTGTTTGTTTATAGAAGCTGTTACGGCTGCACTTGCTTCTTCAGGCGATGTTTTTCGCAACAAATTGCTATAAGAACGCAACATCCATTGTGAGCCAGTTTGTCCACTTTTGACACGCTCTTGCAAAATGTCTGTGTAATGCTTAATGTCATTGTCATCGACATTTGCCTTTTTCAAACCTTCCATTGCAATAGGAATCAATTCTTTTGTTAGAAGCTCAATAGCATCATATTTTTTGCCATTTGTCCAATAAAAACGGCTATACAACCCACTACGACACGCATTTAAAAAATTGGATTTGGCTTCATCAAACTCCATTACTTTTGAAATATCTTTATAATGGTCGCCCAAACCATTGAGTAAACCTAACCATAAAGCGGCATTAGCTACTTCGTCTTTTACGGTAGGGCCAGCAGGCAATACTCTATTTTCGATACGCAAATGTGGTTTGTTGTCAGCTACGCCATAGCAAGGTCTGTTCCAACGATACACCGTAGAATTGTGTACCAGCAAATGGTCGAGCGAAGGAATACGGCCATGAGCCAATTCTTTGAAAGGGTCTTTTGCTTCGGTAGTGCTACCCAAAAGCACTTTGAAACGCATAATATCTTCTTGATAAATTTCGAGAATAGATTTTCGCACCCAATCATTGCCAAACATAACTCTTGAACTTCTATTTCGCAAGTTGTCGCCTGCTGTTCTCACATCTACTGATTGTTGGAAAAGAGCAATTCGAGTTTCGTGCCACAAACGACGGTTAAACAAAATAGGCGAATTGGTAGCACAAGCCAAAGCTGGCCCTGCAATAGCTTGTGCAATATTGTATTTCTGAACAAATTCATCTGGCTTAACTTGCAAATGCACCTGAAAACCTGTGTTGCAACCTTCCATTAATGGCGAATCGTGGCGAGTCATCAATTCATCAATGCCATTTATTTTGAGTTCGAGGTGGTCTGTGCCTCTCAATTGTTTTAGGGCTTCGCACAATGCTCTGTATCGCTCAATAGGTGTAAGGTTTTCGAGCGTCAAATCCATTTTTCTGATGGTAGGCAAAATGCCTGTCAAAACAATATCAAGGTCTATTTCATTGGCTGCTTTTCGCAAATCGGCCAGCAATTCGAGCAATGTTGTTTCCATATTATGAAGACATTTGCCACTAAAAACCATGGGTTCCATATTGGTTTCGAGATTGAAACGAGCCAACTCTGTCGTAAACAAATTGTTGTTGGCGGCTTTCAGAACCTCAAGGTTTGCCATAGCTGGCTTCCAATTTTTATCTATCAAACACAACTCTTGTTCTGCTCCTATTCTGATAGGTTCTTTTTCAAACATATCATCATACAACATTTTTTCTAATGCTTTTGAGTCTTTGAGTAAATGCACCACAAACTGTTGTAGCTCTTCAGTTGAGGGTAAAAATACTTTTTCGCTGCCCATACATTTTTACTTTTATGAATAATGAAGAAGAAAATTTTTTCATTCATATAGTGTAGTCGCAACTACTTACATCGTGATAGTCTTGGCTAAATAGTGCCTTCCACCTAAATACTCAAAAAGCACAACTTGCCTTTGTTGGTGTTATTATCATGGCCGTCAGGACAAAGAAAAATGCTAAATAACAAAATATCCATTTAATTATCCTGACAGCTATAATGTTATTACTAACAAGTTGTTGCGAAAAATGAGTTTTAAAATAAATAGTTTATCTTTCAGTTGCTGACAATAGCATACAGCAACGGCGAGAGTTGTCGTTTTTTTCAAAAAAAGAAAAACTTTACTTAATTTACAATGTACTTAGTTTACACTTTTTCTATATGATAGCAAAAGTAGCTTTATTTTACTGTTTGCTAGGCTAAAAGTAATAAAAAAAAATAACAATGCTTAAATTTTTGAATGAAAAAAAGAAACCCTTTAATTTTCTCATACTATCAAAAGCATTAAAAAAATTAAAGGGTAAAATGTAAAGACTATTCAATAACTTGAGTTAAGCAATCACGCTACCATTATGTACTTCGCCATCTTTCGGAGGAGCTACCAAACTCAATTTGCCATCGTCTTCGGCAGTCAAAATCATGCCTTCACTCATCACGCCTCGCAGCTTGCGGCCTGCCAAATTGACAACTACTAAAACCTGCTGTCCGACCAATTCTTCTGGCGAAAAATGTTGAGCAATGCCCGAAACAATAGTACGTTGTTCAAAACCCAAATCTACCGATATTTTCAATAATTTTTTCGCTTTTTTCATTTTTTCAGCCGCCAAAATAGTTGCTACACGAATATCGAGCTTCTGAAAATCATCAAATTCAATCGTACTTTTTATAGGTTCATACACTTTTGGCTGATTAGCTTTTTTTGCTGCTGCCAATTTTTCGGACTGTGCTTCAATCGCTTTATCATCTATTTTTGGAAAAAGCAAAGATGGTTTCGTGACGCTATGGCCTGCTTTTATGCTAAAATTGCCTTGCAAAATTGCTTGTTTGTCTGCTGCTGAAAGTTGCAAAAAAGCGGCTAGTTTTGGCGTAGTAAAAGGCAAAAATGGCTCTGCATAAACTGCCAAATAAGCGATAACCTCAAGGCCTTTACTCAAAACGGCTGCTGTTTGTTCCTTATCTATCTTTACCAATTTCCACGGCTCTAGCTCTGTCAAAAATTTATTTCCTGCTCGTGCCACATTCATCAATTCCGACAAAGCATTTCTAAACTCGTAGGCATGAATATAAGCATCATATTTGGCAGGAAAATTCGCCAAAGTTGCATTTATCTCAATAGATTTTTCTGCTACTGCTTGTTTTGCAGCTTCGCTAATCTCTGGAATCGTGCCATCAAAATATTTGTGACAAAGCACCAAAATACGATTCACGAAATTGCCAAAAATAGCTACCAACTCATTATTATTTTTCGCTTGCAAATCTTTCCACGAAAAATCACTGTCTTTATTTTCTGGCATACTGCTCGTCAAAGCGTATCGCAAAACATCTTCTTGATTTGGAAAATCCTCCAAAAATCCATCTACGCTAACGACATGATGCCTAGAAGTAGACATTTTTTCACCTTCCAAATTCATAAACTGATTGGCTGGCACATTGGTTGGCAAAATGTAACCTTCGTGCATCATCAACAACATCGGAAAGTTGATGCAATGAAAAACGATATTGTCTTTTCCTATGAAATGCACCAATTTTGTGCTGTCATCTTTCCAATACAATTCCCAGTCGTTTGGCAACAGCTCTTTTGTAGCCGAAATATAACCAATCGGAGCGTCGAGCCACACATAAAATACTTTTCCTTCGGCATCTGGCAAAGGCACTTTTACGCCCCAATCCAAATCTCGTGTCATAGAGCGAGGCAGCAAACCATCTTGAAACCATGAGCGACATTGTCCCAAAACGTGTTTTTTCCATTTTTCAGTACCTTGCAAGTCTTCAATCCACTTTTTTACTTCGCCTTGATGTTCGTCCATTCGCAAATACCAATGTTTTGTTACTCGCAATTCTGGTTGCTTGCCGCTTAAAGTTGAAAGCGGATTTATCAACTCCAAAGAGTCTAAGCTATTGCCACATTTTTCGCATTGGTCGCCATAAGCATTTTCACTAGCACAGTTTGGGCAAGTGCCTTTGATATAACGGTCTGCCAAAAATTGGTCAAAATCAGTATCGTAATATTGCTGACTTTCTTTTTCGATAAACATACCTTTGTCATACAAAACCTTGAAAAAATCTTGTGCCGTTTTGTGATGCAAACTTTTGGAAGTACGATGATAAATATCGAAAGAAATGCCTATTTTCGCAAAACTGTCTTGGTTGATGCCGTGATATTTGTCAATAATAGCTTGCGGTGTCGTATTATCTTTTTTGGCACGAATCGTAATAGCCGCACCATGCTCATCAGAGCCGCAAATATATTTGACATCTTCGCCTTTCAGTCGCAAATACCGAGTGTAAATATCGGCAGGCAAATAAGCACCCGCAATATGTCCGAGATGCAAAGGGCCATTGGCATAAGGCAAAGCCGAAGTGACTAAATATCGTTTTGTAGAATTATTCATATTATATGTTAGATTTTATTTTTTTAAACTTCAAATTAATCATTTCAACTTCAAAAAATGTACTTAAAAATAGAGTTTGACACTTAAAACATTATTTTTTTCGTTTAAAAAAAGTGCAAAGTCAATTTTATTTCTGAAATTTTATTTGAAAACAAGGCAAAGATAGCAAAACACGATATTTTTGTCGCAAACTTTTAATTTACATTTCTAAAAAAAAACGAGTTTTCCAAATTTTACTTTTCAAAAACAAACAAAAAAATATTCATGCGAGTTCCATCATATTTACAAAAAGGCGATAGCGTAGGCATCGTTTGTACTGCTAGACATTTGCAAGCTTCCGAAATTACATCAGCAATTCAGTTGCTAGAAAGTTGGGGATTGAGAGTTGTTTTAGGAAAAACATTGGGCTTGAAACATCATCAATTTGCTGGCACAGATATGGAGCGAGCCGCCGACTTTCAAGAGATGTTAGACAACAAAGAGATAAAAGCAATTATTTGTGGTAGAGGAGGCTATGGCACGGTTCGTATGATAGATAAAATTGATTTTAGCAAATTTGAACAACATCCAAAATGGATTGTTGGTTTTAGTGACATTACTGTTTTGCATAGCCATATTCACACAAATTGTGGCGTAGCAACTCTTCATGCAAGTATGCCTATTGTATTTGAAACAAACACGGAAAGGGCAATAGAAAGTTTGCGAAAAGCTTTGTTTGGCGAAAATCTCACTTACGAAACGGCTATTCATACTATGAATAGAGTAGGAGAGGGCAGAGGCGAAATTATTGGAGGAAATTTATCTTTGATTTATAGCTTGATAGGTAGTAATTCTGATATTGATACAAAAGGAAAAATATTGATGTTGGAAGATTTAGACGAATATTTGTATCACATAGACCGCATGATGATGAATTTGAAGCGAAGCGGTAAATTAGAAAATTTGGCTGGCTTGTTGGTAGGTGGTATGAGCGATATGAACGATAATACGACACCCTTTGGCAAAACAGCTTATGAAATTATTGCTGAACATACACAAGAATATGAGTATCCGATAAGCTTTGGTTTTCCTGTTGGCCATTGGCCAAACAATCATGCGATTTATTTGGGGCAAAAAGCTCGCTTAAAGGTACAGAAAGATAAAGCATGCATGGAATATATTGCTATTCCAACTTAGAATAAATCTGAACTACTTTATTTGTCATAAAAAAAACATTTTTGATGCTTTTTTTGAGAACAACAATTTGATAAAAAAAACATAAAAAAATGTTAAAAGATTATTTTTAGTAAGACATTGTGTGTAAGTTCTATTTTTTTAGAAAAAAAGATTGAATAAATATAACTAGCTGATTTACAAGCTATTATAGCCGTTTGCTTCAATAAAAGCTAAAAGCAACTGCATAAAAGTAAAAGTTATATGCAAAGTACTTAAAAATGTAATGAATAAATGCTAAGAGATATTTTTTTAGTAGAAATGTTTTTTTTTTGACAAATAAAAAAGTATGACTTAGTTTTTTTTGTATAAAAAGCTTTATTTTTTCAGCTAAGTTTTTTCTATTACCTAATAAATTAATTATCTTTACGTTCAAAAATTTAATTAACAAAAAATTATTTTAAACTTATATAAATTAAAAAATCCGATTATGAAGAAAAATTTATTAACCCTTATCGTGTTAAGCATTATTTCTTGCTTTAGCATATCGACGGTATGGGCACAAACCAATTGTGACGGATTGGATGGAGGGGTACCTGTTGGCCCTGACCCTGCTGTTTTTGTTTTAGGCGAAACGGCTGCTGCTGATATCGCTGCTACTTCTATTCCAGATGCTGGAACAACAGATTATACTTTTGTTGTGACTACACCTTTTGGAACAGCAGTAGATGCTGATGGTAACCCTGTTCAAGCTGTTGATGAAAATGATGTACCAATTGTTGATGCAAATGGTGATCCAGTTTATGTTGAAGGTGAATTTATCGTTGGTATTACAGATGATGGTTCTTTCAACTTTAGTGATGATGGTACAGGTACTGCTTTTCAAGTAGGCGTTTATAACTTTACAGGCTTTGGTTTCAACCAAGCAGAATTAGATGCTATTGGTGGTTTGATTAATGGACCATTATGGGGAACGGTAGCTGGATTTTTGGAACTAACGCCAGAAGAAGCAGACCAAGTTCAAGCATTAGTACCTGAAAGTCCAAATTTAGCTGAGTTATTATTATTGTTAGATGCACTTTCTGATGTGCCTCAAACAATTGCTAGTGTTCTAGCAACTATTGATATTATTATAGAACAGGCGGCAGGCTTATTAAGCGTATGTTATGCTGTTTCTGAAGCTCCTTATACTGTTTCGGTAGAAGAGCCAGCAGCAGCTTGTTCGATAGGTACTACATCTGTTATGATGAGTGATTCTGCAACAGGTAGTGGTACAGCTGATGACCCTTATGTAATTTGTGCTCAAGAGAGCTTTACATTAATGAGCGATGGCGATTTTGAAGCTCCTGCTGAGTTTCCTAATCCAAATGTTGTTTGGTTAATTTACACTTGTACACCAACAAGTACTAATCCTTTTGAAGATGACTGTGCTGCATTATTATCTCTTGTAGATGAAAATGGTGTTATTTATGGTAGTGGCGAAGCTTCTTTGTTTGGCCAAGAACTTGGTACTTACCAAGTATGTCCAACAATAGTACCTAATGAGCCAGAATTAACTATTGATCCAAGCTGTACGGGTATTATTGCTGGTGAAGCGTGTACGACTATCACAATCCTAGATGCTTTTGGTGAAGCGTGTTTGTGTAGCGACCCAGAAAATATTCCTAATAATGATGCTTGTGTTGATAATGTAACAATAGATGTAATGGATGGTGCTATCAATGGCCCATTCGGAAACCTTTGTGCTACTGTTGATGAAACAACCGATGAATTACCTGTTATTTTCTTTGATGAGTCTTTAGAAAATACAGTTTGGTTTACATTTATGGGTGATGGTTGTACTTACCATATCTATACTTCTAGCGACTGTGGTGACATCAACCTTGTAGATGAAGGTGCTTATATAACAGATGGTGATACGCAAATGGCTGTTTTCACTGGCGAAGGTTGTGAAAACTTAACTTTAGTTGCTTCTAACGAAGACGATACTGATTTTGGTTCTGCTGCTGGCGATTATTTCTCTGGTGTAGTATTAGAAACTATGGAAGGTATGGAATATAGCGTTATGATTGACGGTTATGCTGGTTCTTTCGGTTTTTTCTGTATGAACGCAGACCTTATCGAATGTCCTGTTGATCCAATCGACCCTCCTGCAAATGATGCGTGTGATGCTGCATTTACGCTTGAGGTAGCTAACGGTACTCAAAACGGTCCATTTACAAATGTAGCTGCCACAGGTGATGATGGTGATGTTCCTGCTTGTTTTGGAGACTCACTTCCTGATGGCACAAACACTTATGACAACTCTGTATGGTTTACTTTTGAAGGTACAGGAGAAATCATTACTTTGACTACTAGCAATGGTTGTGTAGAAGTAGACTCACTTCGCAATATTGATACTCAATTAGCAGTATTTGATGCTTGTGGTGGTGCTGAGTTAGCTTGTAATGATGATATAGACTTAGACGGAGAAAATTATATGTCTTCTGTTACAGTTGAAACAATGGTTGGAATGACTTATACTGTTGTTGTTGATGGTTATTTTTATAACACAATTGATGATGGTTATGAAGGCGAATTTTGTATTGATGTAGTTGCTGAAGCGGCTGTAGCATGTGATGCTAACTTTGGAACTGTAATGGCTCCTGCTAATACTGCTATTTGTGCAGGCGAAATGAGTGAAGCTGTTATGGTAATGGACGCTGCTGGCGAAGGTTATACTTCTTTATTTGTAGTAACAGAAGGTGCAGATTTAGTGATTGTAGGCTTACAAGAAACAGGCGAATTTGACGCAGCTACTTATAGCGATACAGAAACTTTCTATACTGTTCACGCATTCAACTTTGCAGATGGCGATACTGAGGCTATTTTAGCAACAGTAGAACTTGGTGTAACAACAGGTGGTGCAGTTGCTGGTCTAATTGCAGATGGCGTTATTTGTGCATCTTTAGATGTAGCAGGTACTGTGTTTACTACATTAGCTGCTGATGACCCTGCTTGTAATGCTGGCGACCCTTGTGATGATAACCCAATTATGATTGCTACTGATATTGACTGTGATGGTCAAACAGGCGAATTTTTCGTAACTGTAACTATAAGTGGTGGTTTCCCAAGTGATGAAGAAGGTTATACTATCACAGGAACAATTACAAATGCAAATACTGTTCAATTAGGAAATCCATTTACGATTGGCCCACTTTCTGACGGTGGTACATTTCAAGTAGGTGCAACTGACTTAGCTGGTTGTTCAACAAACTTCCAAAGCGACCCAGTTGCTTGTACTAAATGTCCAGAAGTTGAGTTAGGCGACATGCCAGCAGATGCTCAATATGCTTGTGATGGTGCTGCAGTAGCGGCTGTTTTGAGTGGCTTTACTATTACTGATAGTATTGCTTTAGTTTATGCAGTACACACATCTGCAACTGATGCTGCAGGTACGATTTTAGCTGCTAACGATAATGGAACATTTATGTTTAGCGATTTAGATGGTGGTGAGTATTATACTACTTATTATATCTCTGCTGTTGCAGGTATTGATGCAGACAACGATGGTGCGATTGATGATTTAGGAAACGAATGTACTACAGTAGTTCCTGGTACACCAATTATGTTCTTTGCACCTGTTATGCTTACACAAAACAATTCAATTTGTGATGGTGATACAGGCGAAGGGTCTGGTACTTTCTCTGTAACAGGTGGTTATCCTGCTTCTTCAGAAGGTATGGCAAACGCTGCTACTTATGCTATTTCTGGCTATACAAGTGCAGCAGTTATGGCTGGCGAAGAGTTCGCTATCTCTGGCTTAACCAACGGTTCTTCTTGGACAGTTGTAGCAACAGATAATTTCTGTGGAGAACAAAGTGAACTTTCTGGTATCTCTGAATGTATCAAAACTCCTGTTGAATGGTTATCTTTCACAGGCGAAACTCAAAATGATGGTAACTTCTTGAAGTGGGTAACTGCTACGGAAACGCAAAGCCACTATTTTGCAGTTGAAAGCTCAGTAGATGGTACTAACTTCCAAGTTATCGGTACAGAAGAAGCGGCTGGCGAAAGTAGCACAACTATCGCTTACGAATTCTTAGACCGTGACGCTTTGGCTGGTACTACTTACTACCGTATCACACAATACGACTTTGATGGTAGCTACTCTCAAACTGACGTATTGGCACTTACAAGAGGCGAAGTTACATTCGGTATTGGTAGTCTTCAGCCAGTTCCTGCAAACAATACTTTGACTGTAAGAGCTGACTTTGCTACTGCAACTAAAGCAGATATCGTTGTTTATACATTAAACGGAAAAGTAGTAAGCACAACGCAAGTTGAGGTTACTGAAGGTGCTAACAGCATCAACTTAGATGTAGCAAACATTGCAGCAGGTATGTATTTTATCACTGTTTCTAATGGTGTTGAAACTGCAACTGACAAATTCGTAAAACAATAGTCATTAGACATTGATTTAGAATGAAAAAATATTTGGCACTTAGTTGCTAATGAATATTATCCCCTGCAAAAGTCGAACTGACAATTGCAGGGGATTTTTTATCCTACAAAAATAACACCTCCAAATCATTCAGAAAACCGTATATTTGCAAAAACAAATACAAATAAAATGTCTAAACATACCAACAAGCTTATCAACGAACTAAGTCCATATCTTTTGCAACACGCTCACAATCCTGTCGAGTGGTATCCGTGGGGAATGAAAGCCCTGCAACGTGCCGTAGAAGAAGACAAACCCATTCTGATTAGCATTGGATATGCCGCTTGTCATTGGTGTCACGTTATGGAGCGAGAGTCGTTTGAAGATGAAACGGTGGCAGCTTTTATGAATGAGCATTTTATCAATATAAAAGTAGATAGAGAAGAACGCCCAGATTTAGACCATATTTATATGGAAGCCATCATGGCCATAAATGGCTCTGGCGGCTGGCCACTCAATTGTTTTCTTACGCCAAAGGGATTGCCTTTTTATGGCGGCACTTATTTTCCTCCAAAACAGATGCACGGCAGATTGAGTTGGTTGCAGGTGCTAGAAAACATTTCGAAAGCTTACAAAACAAGAAAAAAAGAAGTAGAACAGCAAGCACAACATTTGATTTATACAATTTTGCAGCAAGACAAAAGCTTTTTCAAATCGAAAGTCTTAGATTTAGATGTAGAACGGCCTTTTGAGGCTTCGCAAATGAACAACATTTTTTCGGCTATAGAAAAGCGTTTCGATACAGAAGATGGTGGCTTTGGAGCAGCACCCAAATTTCCACAAACAATGACGCTAGATTTTTTGCTCAATTATTATGCTGAAACAAAAGAGAAAAAGGCTTTAGAACACACTATTTTTTCGCTCGACAAAATGACGAAAGGTGGGATTTACGACCATTTGGCAGGCGGTTTTTCACGCTACACCGTAGATAAGGCGTGGTTAGTGCCTCATTTCGAGAAAATGCTATACGACAACGCTTTGTTAGTGTCTTTATTGGCGAAAGCCTACCGAGCTACAAAAGATAAAAATTATAAGCAAGTCATAGAACAGACTTTGGCTTTTGTAGAAATAGAAATGATGAGTGAAGAAGGCGGTTTTTATGCTTCTTATGATGCCGATTCGGAAGGCGAAGAAGGCAAGTTTTATGTGTGGCAAAAAGGCGAAATAGATAGAGTTTTACAGCACGAAGCAGTCGTTTTCAATCGTTTTTATGGTGTGACAGATGAAGGAAATTGGGAAGGCAAAAACATTTTGAACCGAAAGCTAGAATATGCCGAATTTGCCGAAAAAATAGGCTATGAGGAAGAAGAGTTGCAGCGAAACATGCGTTTGTGTCGCAAGCGTTTGTGGGAGAGAAGAGAAATGCGTGTACCGCCAGCTTTGGACGATAAAATTATCTTGTCGTGGAATGCCATGATGACGATTGCCTTTTGCGAAGCCTACAAAAGTTTAGGCAATGAGAGCCACAAAACGATGGCAGCACGCAATTTGCAGTTTATCTTAGAGAAATTTAACACCAAAGAAAATGACGCTTCCTTGCACCACACTTACAAAAACGGCAAGGCACAACATTTCGCTTTCCTCGATGACTATGCCATTTTGATAGAAGCTATTTTAGCCTATTATAGCATTAGTTTCGATGAAAAAATGCTGACTTTAGCCGATAAATATACCAATTATGTGATGGCTAATTTTCTGACGGCAGACCAAACTTTATTTTACTACACGGCTGTTAATCAGCGAGATATAGTAGCACGAAAAAAAGAATATTATGATAGTGCTACGCCTTCTGGCAACTCTACGATGGCGAAAAATTTGCAAACGTTAGGCATTTTGCTACACAACGAAAAATATAGCGAACAAGCCATGTATATGAGTAAAGCCATAGAAGATTCGTTAGTGAAATATGCCTCTTCTTTTAGCCGTTGGGCAAATGTGGCCTTGCAGTTCGCTTTTCCTACTAGCGAGATAGTGGTAGTAGGCGAAAATGCCTTTGAAATAGCCAAAGAAATCAATGCCTTGTTTCTGCCCAACAAAATCGTGATAGCATCTGAAACCGCAAACGAGACTTCCAAATGGCTAAAAAATAGATATATCGCTGGCAAAACATTGATTTATATCTGCCAAAAGCAAGCTTGCTATATGCCTGTCGAAACAGTAGAGGAAATGCAGGAATTATTGGCGAAAATCAGAGGATAGAAATTTAAGTTTTTGTTTTTTTGCTCTAAAAATCTCAACAAAATAAGCGTGATTTTTAGACCATTTATTAAATAGTGCTTGGCACTTAAATATCAACTTTACACTTTTTTACTCTAAAAAGTGTTTCATTAGACCGCAAAATGTTATTACAACATGTTTAAAAAAATCATACTTATTTTTCTGGTTTGCCTATTAAATTCTTGCACTTTCAGCCGCATTATTATGCTCAATCGCCCTTCTATAAAAGATGCAAAACATTTTCCCACGATGGTTTTGCCCAAAGCCGAAAACATATCGCATCCTTTTGTGCAAAAAGAAAATCAGTCGCTTCCTGCTCCCCAAAAATGGACACGACATCAATATTTTAAAGGCAAGAAAAACCTCCAAACCTACCTCGAAAACACCAATACAACGTCTTTTATTGTGGTGCGAAACGATACGGTTTTGTACGAAAATTATTTCAATGATAGTCAGGCACAACAGCAAGATATAGGTTTTTCGATAGCCAAAACTTTTATTACTTCTCTATTGGCCATTGCTATCGAAGAAGGGTACATAGAAGGATTGCATCAAAAAATAGGCGATTTCCTACCAACTTATGCCATAGGCAAGCGTGCCAAAATGACGATAAATGATGTGTTGCAAATGACTTCTGGCTTAGACTATTCGGAATATACCAATAATGTTTGGAAAATGGGCGTGATGTATTACAACACAAATCTCGAAAAACTTGTGAATAAAGCAAAATTGGCATATCCACCCAATACACGTTTTGCTTACAAATCAATAGATACGCAAATATTGGGTTTTTGCATCGAAAAGGCAGTTGGCAAAACCATCGGTGAGTATTTAAACGAAAAAATTTGGAAACCACTTGGCATGGAATGTGATATGTTGTTTACGCTCGACCGAAAAAATGGAAACGAAAGAATGTATGGTGGATTGGGAATGTGTAGCAGAGATTTAATGCGATTTGCAAAGCTATACTTAGACAAAGGCAAATGGAATGACAAGCAAATTATACCAGAAGAATGGATAACCAATATTTCGAAAAGACACATTACAAAAGACAAAAAAAATGCGAAATGGTGGGCTTACAACAAAGGCTGGTGGCTCGAAACATATTTGGACGACAATTTGACAGAACAAAACGACTTTTATGCGGCTGGCTACAATGGCCAATGTCTATATATCAACCCAGCCACAAACACTATTATTTTGCGTAGAGGCTACAACAATGGTGGTGTAAATTGGCATATTGCACTCGGAAACCTTGCCGAACTACTAGACAAAGGCACGCAACATCAGTTTGTAGAAGAAGCTAAGAATAAAAAACGACATATCTTTGAGGGAAAATATAGAAAAAAAGGTGGCAAAAAATTGGCCGTATTAAAACGAAATGTGAAAAATTGGTTGTTTGAAACAGATGATAATACCATAAATACATCATTAACAAGATATTGTCCGCAAAGTTTGTACAACGAAAATGAGTTGATACGCATTATTTTTCAGATAGAAAATGATAAAGTGGTGGGTTTATATATTGACAATTTTCAGGAATTGAGCTACTTTGAAAAACTAGATTAGTTAAGTAAGAAAAATAAAATGCTCAATACAAATTGTAGAATAAATCTGTCTGATTACTTACCTTTACCAAAAAAATAAAAATATGATTGCGGAACTAAAAAAATATCCTGTTCAAATACCAATTTCTATTGCCTGGGGCGAAATGGATGCTTTTCAGCATGTCAATAATGTCGTTTATTTCAAATACTTTGAGGCAGTTCGCATAAAATATTTTGAAGTGACAGGCTTTTTCAAAGAAATGGAAAAAGAAAATGCAGGGCCAATTTTGGCACAAACAGCTTGCCAATACAAGTTGCCTTTGACCTATCCAGATGAACTAATTGTAGGCACAGGCATAAAAAGCATTGGCCGCACAAGCTGCGTAATGGAATATGCTATATATAGCAAAAAATTAGATAAAATAGCAGCTACTGGCCAAGGGGTAATAGTGATGATAAACTACAAAACAGGCGAGAAAAAAGTCATTCCTGAAGCTGTAAAACAACGTATGGTAGCACTAGAAAACAAAGTAGATGTATGAGTGAAATCAGCATAAAAAAGCTAAAATCGGAATTTGATGTTTTGCGGTTGCACAAAAAAAAAATAGACCCACAAAACATTATTAATCTTCAAATTTTCGACAATTTTGAGCAAAAGTATCATAAAACTGTTCAGAATAGCGATTTTTTGCCTAAAAAACTAAAAAATTTGCAAAATGAATTGCAAGCATTAAGCACTTATTTAGGTCATTTTTCGATTTTTCTAGGGCTTTACGAACAGTTTTTGGAGCAAGAAAAAATAGCAGAAAAAGATGTTGCTTTTTATCAAGCTAGCAGTTTTATCAACCTAACACTAGAAAGTTTTACAAAAGGAAAAGATGTAGAAATTGGTGTAATAGAACAAATTGAACTGTTGCGAAATGCCATTACAAACTTGCGAAAGAAGCCAACAAAGCTAGAAAATGCTCTTGATAAAAACGAAAAATTGCCTTTATTCAACAATTTTAAAGCTTCAAATGCAAAAATTAATGCTTTTGTTGCTGAAAAAAAAATATACAAAAATCCTTTATCGCCTGCCAAATTTGCGAAGCTAAAAAACGCTTATGATATTTTGAAACAAGACATGATGCAATATTTGATAAAACGAGAAGCATATAGGTATCGTTTTTTTATGCAATATTTTTGTGATGCTTTGCAAAGTAATGATGTTCCTAAAATGCAAGTTTTTTTGAATAGAGCAAAGAAAGAAATTGCAACGACTTGCATCGAAATGCCGAAAAATGGAGCTATTTTAGAAGAAAAGTTGGTAAATATTAGCGGCCGAAGCGAAGCAAACACTTATGTCTTGCTCACGATAAACAACGAACAAAAAATAAAAACTGAAGTTGATAAAAATGGTATTTTTCATTTAGAAAACATAGAATTAAGTTTTGATGAAAATGTTATTACTTATGAAAACGAAAGTTTTGGCTTTATCGAAGATAAGCCTCATTACTTGACATTTCAACTCAAAAAAACCTATTTGTTTTTAGGTCGCTACGACCCTTTAACACAAAAAGCTTTTGAAGTAGAAGAGCTAAACGACATTGTGCGTTGTGAGTCTTGTCGCAATTTTTTATACAATTTTTCGGTGGCAGAAAACGAAGGCAATTGCATGATAAAAAGCTGCGAAGGCAAGTCATTTTATAGCTCTAAAGATGCACAGTTTTGGGTAAAATAAGTGCCAAGCACCTATTTAATAAACGGTCGATTCGTTGCTAATGCCTTGAAAAATCAGCGTGTCATTTGGCTATTGACTACCAAAAAAACATTTGGGCAATTACTTAAAAAAAAGAAAATGGAAATGCGAAATACGAGCTTATTAGTAAAAATATGCTTACTTTTATTTTTTGTTACTTACCAAAGTCAATGCGTTTTTAGCCAAGAAAAAACTATCAATTATGGTACAGAAATGCGTTTTAGCGAACATCTAATGCACCAAAATTTGTATGGAGAAGCAATTTTTGTTTTGGAAAATTTAGAAAAACAAAAAGCTAATTTTAGTTTTCAACAGCAAGATTCTATCTATTATTTTCTAGGTTTTAATCATTACAATTTGAAAGAATTGCAAGTTTCGGCAAACTATTTTACGAAGGTTTCGAAGCAAGCAGCAATGTATGAAGCAGCTTTTTTTTTTGCTGCCTATAATCATACTTTTTTAGAAAAATATGATAGTAGCAAATATTTTTTACAACAATTTCATTTTGCTGATAGCACTTTATACAAAGAATTGCACGCTTTTGAACTATCTGGAATTGCTTTGCTAGAGCGAGATTTTGAAACTTTTGAGCAACTGCAAAACGCATATAGTTTTCAGCATTACCAGCTCGAAAAGCAGGAAGTGAGTTTGCAAAAAGCTTATAGCAGTTTGCAGGTTCAAAAACACAAATCGCCAGCCATTGCAGCCCTTCTTTCGGCACTTGTTCCTGGACTTGGCCGTGTCTATGCAGGCAAAGCAAAACAAGGTGTTGCAACTTTTTTGCCTGTTGCATTATTGGCTCTGCAAACGCAAGAAAATATTAGAAAAAGAGGATGGAAAAACCCATTTACCATTTTTTATTCTGGTTTGTTCACGGTATTTTATGTCGGCAATATTTGGGGAAGTGCTTTTAGCGTAAAAATAAAAAAAGACGAATTTAATCAAGCTGTCAATCATCAAATTTTATTTGATTTGCATTTGCCTTTGCGTACTATTTTTAACTAAATTTGTTGAAATACAAGATTTTATACATAAAAATAATTCAATTTATATAGCATGATAAACAAGTTTCTTAGAATTTTCTCCGACCCTTTTTTTTGGGTGTTAGCAAGTATTTTAGTAAGTATCGTTTATGGAATATATCGCATTTATGTCTTGGGAACGTATCGTATGGGCGTAAGTGAAGTAGAATTAGCATTAGAAAAAAAGTTGGAGCAAAAAGGTTGGGAAGCCTTATCTTTTGAAGACCAAAATGATACAGGTATTTTCGAAAAAACAAAAGGTGATGCTACTGCTGATGAAGTAACTTATCATTTGGTAAAAGCTCAGAAAAAAACAGGCGAAAATGCTGATTTTTGGGCAAAAGTGGTATATCGCAAAGGCGAACTTCAAGCTATTTCTTGGCAGCCAAAGTTATAATAATCGCAATTGTTTGGCAATAATTTAAAAAATAGTTCACCTTTGCGAAAGGCTAAAAAATGTCGAAAACTATTTAGACAAAGTACGCCATACATCAAGGTTATCTTGCGAAGCCCAATTTGTCATTCCATTGTGGCTAAAGACCACTTTTCCGTTTTTGTCAATCAAAAAAGTGTGTGGAATATTGAAAATGCCTAAGAGTTTAATGTTTTGTTTGATATGCAAATAAGTAAATTTATACGGCTTCGATTCTGCATATTTTCTGATAATCTCTGGGTCTTCTTGCGACACAACAACAAACTCAAAATCTTCGTTGGCAAGCTCTTGCCGTGCTTTTTCGAGCAGAGGTTTTTCTTGTCGACACGGCGGACACCATGTCGCCCAAAAATTCAACACAATGGTTTTGTCTTTATAATCGCTCAAACTAACAGGGTTTCCGTCTAGGTCTTCTAATTGCAATTTGTTGATATTTAGTTTGTTGCGATTGCATGAACTAGCTGTTAGCAATAATATTAAAATGCAAGAAAGCGATAAAATAACTATTTTTTGATACATTGATAGTTGTGTTTTTGGATAAAAAAAAATGATAAGTGCCAAAAAAACAAATAATTTAAGCAATAAGTTGAAGTTTTGCATTAAAATTTTGCCTCCTTATAAAAATAGAATTACAAACATGAAAAAAATTAACTTTTGTGCAGGCCCAGCTATGATGCCCAAAACAGTATTTGAGCAAGCGGCAGAAGCTGTTTTAAACTATAAAAATACAGGTTTATCTTTGCTCGAAATTTCGCATCGCACACATTGGTTCGATGAAATCATTGAAGGTGCTTTTGATATTATAAGAGAATTGTTAAACTTGTCAGATGACTACGAATTGTTGTTTTTGACAGGTGGTGCAAGCACACAATTTTATCAAGTACCTTACAACTTGCTTGCACAAACAAAAACTGCCGCACACTTGCACACAGGTCGCTGGGCAGATAAGGCATTGGAAGAAGCCAAACTTTTTGGAAATGTAGAAATGATAGCCTCTGCTGCCGACAAAAATTTTAGCTATATTCCTCGTATTCAGAAGCCAACAAAAGATTATGCTTACTTGCACATTACGACAAACAATACGGTTTGTGGTACGCAGATGCACGAAATGCCGCAGGTAGATTGTCCGATTGTGGCCGATATGTCGTCAGATATTTTTTCAAAACCGATAGATGTTTCTCCTTTTGGGTTGATTTATGCAGGCGTGCAGAAAAATATGGGGCCAGCAGGTGCTACTTTGGTCATTATTCGCAAAGATATGTTGGGAAAAGTGCAGCGACAAATGCCAACAATGATTGATTATAGAACGCATATCAAGAAAAAATCTATTTTCAATACGCCACCTGTTTTTCCAATTTACTGCTCTTATCTCACCTTGAAATGGATAAAAGAACGTGGTTTAGCAAAAATTGAGGCTGATAATATCGCAAAAGCTAATTTGTTGTATAATGAGCTGGATAGAAATGCTTTGTTTGAAGGCACAACAGCACGCAAAGACCGTTCTCTGATGAATGTGACTTTTCGAGGTACAAACCCAAATTTAGATGGTGATTTTATGAAGTTTGTAGCAGCAGAAAATTGTATTGGACTAAAAGGACATCGTTCTATGGGTGGTTTTCGAGCTAGTATTTATAATGCTATGGATATTTCAAATGTGCAAAATTTTGTTGAGATTTTGCAAAGGTTTGAGCAAAAATATGGTTAAAAATAATAGCATTTTTGAGCTTTTGGGGCTTAGTTTTTCATTGAAAAATGTTCAACACCTCGAAAAACATAGCTGTGTAATAATCATTTGCAAATGCCTAAAAAAGAGAAATAACATGTTCAAACTAAAATTTATTTTTGCTTTAATGACTTCAATTTATTAACTTTATTCCAAACTTATAATGTACTGATAAGTAAGAATATAGTTTATAGAAAGTGTTATATTTTTTTTACTTAATTTATCAAAAATCTAGCACACAAAACATTGATTATAAACTTTTTATATACACAAAATAAGCTAAAATAAAAAAACGCTATTTCTTTTCATTAAAAACAGCAAAATAGATGACCTTCACACACTTACGCTCTTCTTTGCTTTTTAGCCTAATAGCATTTTATGCTACTTCTTTTTCTATTTCCGCAACAGCCGAAAATATTATTTTTAGCGACAATTTTGATAATTGTAGCATAGATAGTTGGATGACTACTAGCGGAACAAGTCCGAATGTGCCTTGGACTTTTGGAACGCCAACTAATGCAAATATGCCAAATACGAGTATTAATGGCTCTTGCTTTGCCTATTTTGATGATGATGTTTTGGGAGCAGATACACTCACAAATGGCACTTTTTTGGTTTCTCCTACTTTTGATGCTACGGCCTATTCCACGCTTTCGCTAGAATTTGATTTGCATTTCAAAAACACAGCAACACTTTCTTCTTCACTCGAAATGATGGTGTCTAATGGAACAGAAACAACAACTGTCGCCATTTTTAGAGAAGATATAGGAACTTCTTTTGCCGATGCTCAACATCAAACCGTAGATATTTCTAGCTTTAGAAGCGACAATATGTCTGTTTTCTTTTTATATAAAGATGGTGGTGGACAAGCTTTTTGGGTAGGTATCGACAATTTTGAGATAAAAGGAACAGGCAGCGTTTCTTGTGCCAATGCCGAAAGTTTGACAATTGGTGAAGCCTGCCAGAGTGCTTACAATACTGTTAGCGAATTTGAAGGAACAATTCCTGCTTGTGTCAATGATACAGGCTCTAGCGTTTGGTATAGTTTTGTGCCTACTTCGAGCGAAGCTACTATCACAACAAATAGCGATTTTAATGATGTCGTTACGATTTTTGAAAATGATTGTGCTACAATGACCGAAATTGCTTGTTCCAATAGTGATATTTATGGTTTTGTGGGCGAAACGGTTTATTTAGATGCCCTAACAATTGGTCAAACTTATTTAATAAGAATTAGCGGTTATGTCGAAGATTGTGTTTTTGGTGCAGAACAAGGCAGCTTTTGCATTGAGATAACAGACGGAATAATATTGCCTACTGCTCCCGTAAATGATATTTGCAACAATGCTATTGCTTTAAATATAGATGCCATTTGCGTAGCAGGAAACAATCAATATGCAACTTTTGATGGCCCTGTTCCAAGTCTCAACAAACGTTCCGACCATTCTATTTGGTACAGTTTTACTGCTCCTAATGATGGTAGTCATATCGCAATTACTACACTTGCCGATTTTGCCGATGTCATCACAGTATTTAGCGGTAGCTGCGGAAATTTAAGCGAAGTCGCTTGTACCGATTTTGGACAAAAATTATTGGCAGCAGACTTAGTTGCTAATCAAACTTATTTTATTCAAGTGAGTAGCTTTTTCAATACCATTTATGGCGATATCTGCATTAGCTTAGAAAGCATCAATAACACACCAGCAAACAATGATTTTTGCATAGACGCTATTCCTGTAACATTGGGTGCGACTTGCACTTATGGCAACAACGAAACAGCAACCTTTAGCGGCATTGCTCCAAGTTGCGAAATCAAGCCAGAGTCTTCTATTTGGTTTAGCTTTGTAGCACCTACTTCTAAGCGAGTGCGTATCAATACAGGTGCAGATTTTATTCATGTTCTGAGTTTATACGAAGGAGAATGCGATAGCTTAACTGAAAAATCTTGTGCCTACAATCCTTACAAATGTGATGATGATGTGCTTTTTACAAACCTTACAGCAGGCCAATTGTATTATCTACAAATTACCTCTGCCGAAAATCCTTTTGGCTATATGCAAGGTAATGTTTGCATTCGTATAAAAGACGCAACTGCCACAAATGTAACCGTACAACTAAAAGTAGCCTTAGAAGGTACTTATCAGGCTGGCTTGGGCGAAATGAGGACTATTTTGAGCGAAAGCGGTTTGATTCCAACTGAACAGCCTTACAATGTTGCACCATACAACTATATGGGAAGCGAATGTGTTGCAAAAGCAGCCGAAAATGCAGTTGATTGGGTGCTGGTAGAAATGAGAGATGCCGCAAATCCGACAACTATCGTAGAGCAAAAAGCGGTGTTGCTCTATGCCGACGGAACGATTAATGATAATGGCCGTGTAGGAATTTCGTTTAGCAATTTGGTAGAAAATGCCAACTATCATGTAGTAGTTAGACATAGAAACCATCTTGATATTATGAGTGGAAATCCTATTACCGTACCAAATGAAAATATATTTGACTTCACGGTAAGTGCTGCTACCACAATGGGCGGACAATTGACGGCAGCATCTGATGGAACATACATGATGTATGCGGGCGATGCAACAGGAGAAGGAATTATCACAACTGCCGATTTGAATGCAATTTTGAGCGATATTTCTACTTTTAATAATTATACAAATGCTGATTGTACATTGGATAATACCGTAACTATTGGCGATTATGGTTTTTATAAAGCCAATAGCGGCTTGATTGGCGTTAGTCAAATTCGTTTCTAGTTTTTTTTCATAAAAAAGCAAAAAGCGTTTCAGTTGTTTTAAACTGAAACGCTTTTTTTTATGTTTCAAACAATTTTTTTTACTATTTTGCACTTCAAAAAAAATATGTCAGAACAAAAAATTACAATGCGTGCGGTTGCTTATATTAAAAATGAGCGACACGAAAAAAAAGACGACTTTTGGGGACAAACAAAAGCTACTATTCGCCTAGCAGATGACTTGCCTACTACGGCTTTCGATGGTATTTCGGCATTTTCGCATCTCGAAATTATTTTTTATTTCCACAAAGTCAATCCCAAAGCTATAAAAATAGGTAGTCGCCACCCACGAAACCAAAAAAGTTGGCCTAAAGTTGGCACATTTTCACAACGCAACAAAAGCAGGCCCAATTTAATAGGCACAACCATTGTTAAGCTTTTGGCTCACAATGAGAGAGAGTTGCTAGTCGAAGGTTTAGACGCTATCAACGACACACCAATTCTAGATATTAAGCCTATTTTCAAAGAGTTTTTGCCCAACTCGCCTATTTTGCAAGCCGATTGGTCGGTAGAATTGATGAAAGATTATTTTCGATAAAAAAAATTAATATTCAATGCCAAACATTTTTGCGATATGTCGAATGAGGCTAACAATCATTAGAGCTAAAAAATAAAAAACTAGAATAGCCGTTAGCATAATAAAATATTCCCTTTTCGCAAAAATGTTTATGCTAGAAAGTGAGTGAGCCAAAGCAGCTAAAGCGACAAACAAGGCTGCAAATGAAACGATAGAATACAAGTAATATCGCAAGGCATTTTTGCGAATAAAAAAGCTCAATACAGCATTTACCCACACAAAAAAACCTAAAGCAGTAATAGCAATAAACCACTCAATTTCTGAGTTGAGTTGCACCAAATGCGTTATAATAATAGATGTACTTGCCAAAGCAAAAACACTTATTGCCTGCCGAAATGGGTGTGCTGCTCTAACATTTTCGTAAGAAAGCCATACTTTAGCCATTTGATAGATAGTTTTTTGTGAATTTTATCGCTTAGTCAAATAAGAGAAATAAATTGCTCATTTTATCAATACATTAGCAACCAAACCACTTTTATTAAATAGTGTTTGTCACCTGCATACTTCTTTTCAACAAAAAAAAAGCAAAATTGTTATCCCTTAATCATAGATTATTTCATATCTTGTAAATCCTAAATAATCAAGCATATTTATTAAAATAGCGGCAAAAGCTAACACACAAAATTTCAGTTAGTGAATATGAAAATAGCTATTTAATAAATCGTGCTAGTGCGACTAGACCAAAATAATTGATAGTTAAGTATAATATGCTACATTAACTGTCTGTTATTTAAGTTTTTGAACCACTAGGCATTTAAAATTTATTTTTTTGTTTACCTAAAAACCTTTTAAAAATGAATGTAACACTAAAAACCAAAAACCTATTTAAAGTATTGGCCATTTTGCCAATGTTTTTATTTTTTGTGTCCTCTTGCGACAAAGATACAGATGTAGATCCTATTATTGTAGAAAATGAAATAGAAGACAAAGTTAGTTTTATTATCAACAATCAAGGCAATGATGTTATAGATAACAAAATAGTCAATATTACTGATTTTTTTGAACAACAAGTAAATATAGGTTATGACACCGACAAGCAAGCAACTATTCTAAAAGTGATTGGCCAATGGAATGGTGCTTCTTCTTATGTCGAATTTCGACTGCCGATAGATTCGGTTGGCTTTGCGACCTATACAGAAGCCGATGTTTTTGCTTTTGATTATCCTGCCGACGACAAACTCTTTGAAGTTTCTGTTAGTTCACTTATTCCTTATACGTTTGGTGCTATCCGAAATGTAACAGTTCATATCGACGAATATGGCGATGTGGGAGAACGCATCAAAGGGCGTTTTTATGGGCAAGTATTTACTTATGGTAGCGGTACTGAAGAAATTGCCTATATCAATCAAGGCGAATTTGATGTAAAGAGACGATATTAAACATCTAAGTGCCAAGCACTAATAATATAACCCAGCTATTTCCGCTTTGACGTTTTAATGACAAAAGGCGTTAAGATTTTTAAACAGTCTTGACTTTTTTTTGGTTCGTTTTTTTGGTCAAGCAAAAAAATGAACAACAGCCGAAAAGACATAAGAATAAGACTATATAATCCTTTTTAAAACATACAAAATAACTGTTAAATAAGTTTTGTCATAGTAGTTTCAAAGCGGAAACGGCTGAATATAACCTATTTGGGTTGCTAATACTCTGATTTTCAATGTATTAGCAACCATAAAAGGACAATTTATCTTTAATGTTTGACTAAACAGGTATCTGTTTTCATAAAAAAGCTTTCTGTTTTTTGAACAGAAAGCTTTTTTTTATTTTAATTTTATAATTTTATCCAATTTATTTTTTTTCAAATAAGCTCGAATAATTTTATCAAACTCGTGATGATGTGGCAATTGTTCTATTTTACTTCTTATTGCAGTAGGTTCGAGCGTTTCATAGCGTTTTTTATTCATAAAACAATAGCCCATAAAGCGATTGTTTTCGATATAAATAATAGACAGTTCTTCATTGTCTCGTCCTTCTCCTACAATAAAAAAGTGTGATTGTGAATATTCCAAATCTTTCAATGCTTGCCTAGCTCTTTTGTTATAAACAGATGCTCTTTCTTTGTCGATGCAAGCACCATTGCAAGCATCTTCGGCATAATTTGGGCAAGCCATACCATTTTCGCCATTCAATGAAGGCTCAAAGTGGCAAAACTGTCGACACAAACGGTGTTTTTTAATACGATTTGTCAATAGTTTATCGGCATATTCCTTTTTTGGAAAAGCGATAATAGGCACATCTTCTGCTTTTATTTCTTGTATTTTGATGTGCAAATAATGTTTTGTTGGGTGGTAATACTTAAAAATACCATACTTAGGCCGTCTTGCTCGTCTCAAACGGTTGTAGCTTGGCCGCAGTCGCTGAATTTCATAAGATTCTAACAGACTTGCCAACAACTCGCTTCCTGTTTCTTGATAAGTGATATTATGAGTATTTTGCAACATTTTATACAACTTCTTTTTCGAAGTTGCATTATTGTTTATATGCTGAATAATACGCCGTTGAATGTCAGCACTTTTTCCAACAAAAATTACTTTATCATTGATATTGTGCAAAAAATATACGCCTGTTTCTTCTGGCAAATTATGTACTAAATCGGGAGACAAATGAGCAGGAATGTTTTTGTGTAAGCTTTTTTCTGTTATTGCTCCTTCAATATAGTTGTTAGAGTCATTGTCTAGCAAAATTTTAAACAGCTCAACAGTCGCTTTAGCATCATCTTCGGCTCGATGCGGATTTTGAATGCCGATTTGCAAATCTTCACACAAATTGCCCAAGCTATAAGATGCTTGATTAGGTAAGATTTTTTTAGATAAATTAACGGTGCAAACCTTTTGTCGCTGAAAAAGATGCCCTAAACGCTTAAATTCAGCTTTGATATAAGCATAATCAAATTGCACGTTATGAGCCACAAATACAGCATTTTGCGTCAATTCAAGCACACGCTCGGCTATATCACTAAACTTGGGGGCAGTAGCCACCATTTCATTCGTAATACCTGTTAGATTTGTAATAAAAGGAGGTATATGTATTTCGGGGTTAATAAGGCTAGAGAAAGAATCAATTATTTTTTCGCCATCATATAAAAAAATAGCTATTTCTGTAATTTTGTCTCGCTTTGGACTACCTCCTGTTGCTTCTATATCAATAATTGTGTACATACATTGAATTGGAAAGTCTCATAAAAATCAATAATAAATCATATTTGCCTCTCAATAACAAATCTATTGAAGGCAAAGTTTTTTTGCTAAACAAATATAAGTGCTACGCACTATTTAATCATTGAAAATAAAGGCATTAGTTTCAATAAGATGTAAAGCTATTTTTGTTTAGGTACTCTAATAGTGATTTTTCGCTTAGTTAGATAGTAGGTTGCAACTCAACTATGTTAATTCCAACATATTTGTTTAAACATCAATAATAGTTAAGTTTGGTAGGTTTGCTGTGTTGAAAATGTGTTGAGTTTTGTGTATGTTTGCAAATATTATTTACAATATTCGCAACAACAAAACGTAAAGGTAATTAGGAATTTGACAAAATCCAAATATAAAACCATAAAAAAAAAAGGACAATTGTTAATATTCCCTCTTTTCTGAGCTTTTTGATAGGCAGAATGTAGAAAATATATTTTTTTATTCAAAAATTCTTAATTTTAAGAAAACTTTTTAGCAATAGGCTTTTGAACCAAAAAATCAGTTTTTTTCAAAAAGCTATTCTTTAAACTCAATAACGTCAAAAACAAAGCCTAAAATCGTGAATTTATTTTTTGCCATTACTTAAAAAAAACATTTTTTAGCTAACATTACTGCCAAAACATTACAAAAATTTGAGCAGCCTTTTAATTTATACAAGCAAATCGCAGATATGTCTATTTATATACTCATTCTTGTTTTGAGCATTTTGGCTTCGGCTTTTTTTTCGGGACTAGAGCTTGCTTTTATTTCGGCAAACAAACTTCGTGTCGAATTGCAAAAGCAAAAAGGCGACTCGCTCGCCAAAGTCATTGAAATTTTTTATAATAAACCGACTCAATTCTTGGGTACTACGCTAGTATGCAACAATATTGCGTTGGTGGTGTATGGTGGTGCAATGAGCAAGCTCCTCGAACCTTCTGTATTAATTTGGACAAATGAAGCTGCCTTGCCTAGCTTATTTATTCAAACACTTATTTCTACGCTTATTATCCTTATTTTTGGCGAATTTGTACCAAAAAACCTGTTTCGCATCAATCCGAGTGGCAATTTGCAGCGTTTTGCCAAGCCTTTTTATTTTTTGTATCGCCTCTTATATCCTTTCGTTTTTTTTGTTGTTTGGCTGTCAAATTTGCTACTGACAGTGCTTTTCAAAATAAAATATGAAGAAACGCAAGCTGGCTTTGGCAAAATGGATTTGCAAAAATATATGCAGTTTACCAACAACAATGCTCATGAAGAAAAGAAAATTGATTTGATTTTGTTTGATAAGGCTTTGCATCTCAATAGCAAAAAAGTGAGAGAGTGCATGATTCCGAGAACTGAAATTAAAGCAGTAGAAGAAAACGACGATTTAAAAAGTATCAGACAACAGTTTATTGATACAAAGCATTCAAAAATAATTGTGTATCAAGACAATATCGACAATATTAAAGGTTATTTGCATCACCAAGATATTTTGCAAAATACGATTAAAGTGTGGTCGGCTATTATCGTTCCCGAAGCTATGAGCGTTAGAGTATTGCTCAACAAATTTATGAAAGAACATCGCAGTATGGCGTGGGTAGTTGATGAGTTTGGTGGTACGGCTGGCATTATTACGCTCGAAGACATCATTGAAGAGGTTTTTGGCGAAATTCATGATGAGCATGATGATGTTTTTTTCTTGGAAAAAGAAATTGTAAAAAATAAAGAATACGAGTTTTCGGCACGACACGAAATCGACTATCTAAATGAAAAATATAAATTGAATATTCCGCAAGGCGACTACGAAACTTTGGCAGGTTATATTTTGACACATCACACAAGCATTCCGAAAAAAGATGATGTTATTTTTATTGGCAATTATGAATTTTCGGTTATCTCTGTGAGCAAAAATCGCTTAGAAACTGTTGGAATGAAAATTTTTGATGCTGATTTTTTAGAATAAAAAAGAAATTAACAAAAAGTCGGAAGTTTTTATTTTGAATACCTAACAAATAAATAATATATCATTAACGCATTGATAATCAATGCGTTAGCTCATACTAGATGTATGCTTATCTTTGTCTAAGTATTTTCGTTTTGATATTTTAATGACAGTTAGCAATTTGCAATAAAATATTGCATAATAATATTATTTTGTATTTAATGTATAAAAATATCGTCAGAAAATCAAAAAGATTG
>JBMZCV010000007.1:0-59564 GCA_049613665.1 Chitinophagales bacterium
AAGTCAGGGTAACAGTCACGACACTATCGCAACCAGCAGCATTTGTCAAGGTAGTCGTTCCAGTTGGATTGGCTTCATCATAAGTATCCGTACCAATATTAAAGGTAGTGCCATCGCCTGAACAATGTTGAGCATCATAATTCCCAGTTGAGTTTAATCCATCATTAACAACAAAACTTTCTGTTCCAATACAACCTGTACAAGTATTGGTAAGGGTTACATTATAAGTACCTGCCTCTAAGTTTGTTAAATCTTCGTCTGTACTTGTAAAACTATTAGGGCCATTCCAATTATATTCATTACAAACATCATTTGCAATTGTTATATCAATTGTACCATCATTTCCATCTTCACAGGTAACATCTGTAATATTTCCTGTAATGTCTAAAGTACCTATCGTTGTTATAGTAACAGCAGTAGTCGCAGTACAATTATTATCATCACTAACAGTAATATTATATTCTCCTGCATTTAAATCTGAGATAGCAATTCCTGTTCCATTACCTACTGTAGTTTGAGTAGTTTCTTCCCAGTTATAGAGATAGTCAGAATTTGGCCCTATTTCGCCTCCATTTATATTCAAAGAAATACTTCCTAATGTTCCTGTCGTACAATTCGCACTTGTTGGTGTGCCAGAAACAGTAAAAGGAGGAGTAGCAGGCACACTAACATTAGTGGTAGTAGAGCAACCATTAATATCTGTAATCGTAACAGTATATGGACCACCAGTAGGAGCAGAAGGATCTTCTATTCCAAATAACCCATCTGACCATACATAAGTATAAGGTATATAACCACCTGTTACAGTTACATCAATTGCACCATCAACACCTCCTTCACAAAACGGAGCTAAAGCGGTAGCACTTGCATTCAAAGTTTCTAAATCTACTATAATCGATTCTTGGTCTTTGCAGCCATTTAAATCAGCTACTACCCAATAAATACCATCAGCAGAAACATTTGATGAAATAATAGCACTAGTGTCAGGCTGTCCTGGAGTATTAGAATCGCCAGAAGAACCATCATCTAAATAATAAGTGTATGTCACGCCTCCTAGATTTGTACCTGTTACGACTGTACTCAAATCAAAGCTTGTACCACATACAATTTGATTCGGAATAGGGTCAATATCTGGCACAGGTAAACTGCCAATAGTTGTTTCATCTGTTGTCGAACAGCCATTTGAATCTGTTACGGTTACACTATAAGTACCTGCTGTATTTACATCAATAGTAGGATTAGGGGAATTATTGCTCCATAGGTAAGAATAGGGTACTGTTCCTCCTGTTGCATTAGGATCAAGAGTAAGTATGCTTTGTCCATCTACACAAACATCTCCACTATTTAAACCAATGGTTACTTGTGGACTATTATAGTTATAAGGTTCATTAATGGGAAATGAACAACCATTGCCATCTGTTATTGTGCCTAAAACAGTTTGTCCGTCTGTTAAACCAGAAATGGTAATCGTTTCTCCATGTATTGGACTGAGATTACTCACAACTGCACTAGCTGGACTTGTAATATTTATGGTATAGGTATCTGCAAAAAATTCTGGATAACCACCATCTATTAATATTTCAAGACCGTTGCAATCAGAATTTTCTGTTATTTCGATAGGCTCTAAATAAGTTATTTCTATAATATCAGCGCCAATATCAATACATTCATCTCCATTAAAATCAAATCCAAAAATATTAGAATTAGAAAGTATATTCCAAGCATCTACAACAAAAGGAACAAAATATAAGGTGTTGTTGGTTGGTAAAGTTGGAGGTGTTGCTATTTGATCAAAAGAATTTGAACCAATGCCATCATCATTTACAGTTGTATAAAAACCGGTGCCATTGAAATCGCTAAAAGCATGACCAGAAAAGCAAGGGTCATTACTAGGGTTTGGATCAGTTGGTGGACAAGTAAAAATAGCATAGACCATACCAGGAAAACATTCATAACAACCTGCTGGAGGATTAGTATAATCTTGATTAGAAGCTAGGTCTAACTCATCATCAATGCATAAAACATAATCATTTGTAGAATTTCCTGTTACAGTTGTAGCAATTGTTCCTGCTTCAGCTGCACATGATTCTACACATGGACCATCTGAAAATGTTAAACTCCAAGATAATAGATTACCAGTATCGTCACCAGCAATATCCCAAATATCTAAATACCATATACCATTCATGTTAGGAAAATTAAGGTCGGACAACGCATCACCTATTAAAGAACTAGGTTCCCAATATGTACCACCACTTTGCCCATTATAATAATTATCAAGGTTAGCTTGTGTAAAATATTGCATGTCAGTAGAGCCATCAGTAAAACATAGTTCTTGTCCTGTTGTAGGATTACCAAAGTTTTCAGTATTGTTATTTGTATTTCCTTCAGTATTGGCTACTAAAGTAACAATAGTGCCAGCATAATACAATTCTACTACCAAATCACCTACCCATGTATGATCTACTAATAAACAAACAGACTCCAAGGTTGCACCAAAAGGAATACCCGCTCCTGATAAATCAATCTCTCCATTAGCAGCATCAGCATAAGTATTTACATTTCCGTCATCAGGAATAGCAATTGTCTGTGTTTGCGAACAAGTAGCGGGTTGGCATACAAATTCAGCACCTATAAAAGTAGCAAAACAGCCATTTCCGTCAGCATTAGCACCACCTACTAAGAAGCCAAAATCATCACCATTACTCAAATTACTAATAGTTGCTGTCGCATTATTTGAACCTGCATTGTATGGAACACTTCCTGCAACTGTACCATCTTGAGTATTAATTATTTGATAGCTACCTCCAAAAAATTCTGGATAGCCTCCTGTAATTGTTACATCTACACTTCCTAGTCCAGTATTAGGGTTGCAATTGACAGTATAATCAAATTCAATAGGGTTTAAATAAGTTATCATAATCGTTTCGCTAAATTCATAACACTCATCTTCATCTTGGTCATGAAACACCTCACTAGTTCCATCATCATCGCCATCATCGCCTGTTACTGCTACAATATAAATTGTATTAGTGGTTGGGTCAAGTAGTGTCGTTGCTCCACCATCATTTACACCACCAAAAAAATTATTACCATCTAAAAAATCTTCTGAATAATAGCCAATCCAACTTGGATCAAGGCTAGGATTGTTTGGTGGAGCAGTAACACTTCCTGGAAGTGGAACATCGCTAAAAAAGTGATAAATAATTTCAGATTCACAAGCAGCACAGCCTGCACCAGGTAAAATATAGTCAGATGTCGTAATATTTACGGCATCATTCGGACACAAAATATATTGATTTGCAGCAGCACCATTATTCTGAGACTGTGAGCCTCCCCCAAGCACGGCTGTTGTTGTGCCTATATCTGCTAAACAATCTGTTGCGGTACATTCTACATTAGTTTGGTCGCAAAATTGGACTGTAAAATTGATAAAATTTCCTAAATCTGCACCTTGGTCATCAATCACATGCAATGTCCATGTACCATTTACTGCTCCCGAATTGAAATCTTCTAAATCACCATTATAAGGATAATAGCTACCTGTATAGTTGCCATTTTCGTCCCAATTTTGGTCATTATCCCAAGTAGAGCTAAAGCCCACATCTGGCGAAGCTGTATAAGCATTTGGCACAAAAGTAATATCCCAAGTAGAACCATCAGTAGAGCCATGTAAACCAACATCTCCAATTAAAGTAACTACATCGCCATCAGGAGATGTTAAAGTAATTTCTAAATCGCCAATATATTCATGGTCAAAAGTAAGATTGACAGAGCATACGCCTTGAGAAGCACTACCTAAATTATTATTAGCAGCACCAGAAACTTCAAAATAAAAATCATCTTCAAAACCATCTGGCATATCTAAAGGACAATTATCACAACTACATTGACTACAAGTAGGAATAGGTGGAGATGTGAAAGTAGCAGTACAACCATTACCATCATTCGTCACGTTAAACGAAACAACATCTCCCTCATTTACACCTGTGAAAGTCAAAATATTGCCAGATTGCGACATCGAACCAGCACCTGTATCAGTAGCATTAATAGTTCCACCATAATCAGTATAGCCACCTACAACTTCTACTTGATAGCTTGTCAAGTTATTACTAGCATCACAGTTTGCCACAGGCAAAAAAGCGATAGGGTTTAAATAAGTTACCTCAATAGGTGTACCTAAGCCAAAACAACCATCTTCATCAACATCATGCCCTAAACCATTATCACACGCAGGATTTGATTCAGGATTACATATATCGTCCATCGTAATAGGCACGAAAAATAAATTATCATCGGTAGGAGCACCATTTGCTCCTGCTTCTGGGGATGGATTGAACAAAATATATTCGTAAGTATTATCATTGTCATTTGCTTCACTAAAATCTTCGCCTGTCCAATATAAGCCAGTCCAACAAGGGTCGGTAGCAGGGTCATCGGTAGTTGGAGCACAATTATAAATAGCATAGCCCAAACCAATAGGATCATTACCAGCAGGCAGAGGCAAGGTATAATTATCATCAGAAGTTAAAGAATATATATCACCATCACAAGCATAAATACTATTTGTGCCAGAACTTGTCGTTACATCGCCAGCCATAGGGTTACAGGTTGGCACAATTGTACAATCTGTACCTCCTGTGCCTCCTGTTTGCTCTGCGACGATATCTGTTGCTAAATTAGCATAATTTGTAATTAAAAGCAAATAAACTGAACCTGCACCACCGCCATTAGGTACTGTAACTGTTTCTGTAGGATCAATGCTAAAACTACAATCAGTAGGAGCTGGCAATGAACCACAATTTGCAGTTGCAGCCGCCAAATCTGTAAATGGCCCCCAAAGTGCAAAGTCAATATCTATATTGTTGGAGTTTGTTAAAGTAATAACAATAGAACCCCCATCAACTTTTTCTAGATAGTACCAAGCGGGGTTTCCTGTTGTACCTAAACAACCATAATTGTTACCTGGATCTATAGTATCTGCTTGAGGCCCACTTCCATTGCCTGTGCCATCAGAGTTGGCGGCAAAAGTAACACCTGAATCGGAGCAGAAAGGGTCAGCTTCAGCACAGGCAGCTCCTTGTGAGTAAGCATTTTGTGCATAAAAAATGAAACTAAAAGATAATAATAATGTAAATAATTTATTCATAATATTGTTTAAAAAAAGGTGATTAGCATAAAGTAGGATTATACTTTTGGGTTTGGCTACTTTTACTAAATATGAGAGAAAGTATAGGTATGTAGGTTGATGTGTTTAAATAAATCGTAATTATTTAGGCGTGGATTTTTGAGATAAAAAACTAGACCATATCTTCTTAGGTAAGCTGTTTTTGAACTGAATAGCACGAAAAAAAGCGGGTAGTGCTACAAATGTACACCATTTTGTAAAAGTTCATAAAGAGTATTAACTTTGATTTATGTGTACAGATAAAACCAATCAAAGCGATAAAATGAATGAAAGATGTCCTTATTGTCTTGGCATCAATTTACGTCCTAAAGGCTGGAATCGTAAAAAAACAAAAAGACGCTTCAAATGTTGTGATTGTAAAAAGCATATTACTCAAGATGGTCACTCCTGGTTTATAACTGCTTCGCAGTTAAAACTGATAGATAAATTGCTCTTAGAACGACTGTCTCTTCGTGGGATTTGTCGTGCAGTAGAAATTTCTTTGACATGGCTTCTTAATTATATTAAAAAGTTATATAGTTCACAGCCAGACGACTTAAATTATTGTATTCCAACAAATAGCACAATTGATTTAAAGCTCATTGATAGCGAATTAGATGAAATGTGGTCGTATGTTGGATACAAAGGTAATAAAAAATGGGTATGGATAGCCCAATGTCGCCAAACAAGACAGGTAATCGCCTTTCATGTTGGAAATAGAAGTAGAACTGCTGCTAAAGAGTTATGGTCTAAACTGCCGCTCCAAATTCAAGAATTTGGTTTATTTTATTCAGACGATTGGGACGCTTACAAAGGTGTTTTTCCAAAAGATAGACATGTTTTTTCAAAACAAAAAAAAGACACTAATCATTTAGAAAGATTAAATAACACTATTAGACAAAGAGTATCAAGGCTAGTTAGAAAAAGTTTGTCTTTTTCTAAAAAATTAGAATATCATATTGGGGCAATAAAATATTTTTTGTGCAACTATAATATCGAACAACAGAAAATATCGGACAAATCTAAAAGTGCACATTTATAGCACTACCAAAAAGCGAAAGAAAAGGATATAGGCATTTTTTAGCCAAAACCTATCACAACATAAATAGCTACGATGACTCACAATAAACAAAAGTCACTAATAAGAAGTTAGGAGAACAACTCAAAGCGATTTTGTGTAATAATATATAAGTTTGTGTTTTTGTTTGTTACAAGGTATCTAGTCTAAGGTTTTTAAAATCTTTTCTCTATTTGAGATAGCTTGTTTCATTTTTTCAATCTCGTCGGCTTTCATTGTTCCGCTTTCTTCCGCACAAAAAACCTTCTGTTCTAATTCAGCTATTTTTTTTCGCAAACTTTCTTTACTATATGATGTTCTAACAACATTTTTAGAGCTAGGAGCTAAACCTTTTCGTTTTGTAGATGTTTTTGTGGCCAATTTCTGGCCCTGTTTTTGTTGTTTCATTTGTTCCAACTCTGCTTCCGAATATTTGCTAATATTTGCTTTTTTACCATAATTAGCTATACTCGGTATTGGAAAACTGCGATTGCTTTTGGTAGGTGTTGCAACTGAAGTTTTGCCTTGTTTTCTTTTTATTTGTTCTCTTTTCAATTGTTTTAGTGTCTCAATATCAATAGAAGGCTTCTCTTTACCTGCCTTTCGAACTTCTTGCTCTGTTATTTGAGCTTGTTTTTTTATTGCTGCTTTTTGTTCTAAACTTTGTTCTGGCTTAGTGTCTGATGTTTGATGATGTGTTTTAGCCATTTTTGCAGTTGAGCTTTGTGCAAAAATATTAGAGTTTATGCCAAAAAAAATCAGCATACCAAATAAGTAAATTAATTTTTTCATTTTATTATTTTTTTTATTAAATGCAATACATTGGCTATTACCTATTTATTTATAAATAGATATTAATATTATTGAATGTGATTGGTGGTATAACAATTTAAATTCTTTTCTTATTTTACTAAGAAAGAATGACGTATTTAAATTAAGGTTGGTATGCTAAGTGTTGAATAATATAAAAAATATGTTTCTAAACATAAAAGTCTAAATGTATTTAAACTATATGTCAGCTATTTGAACATCACAAAGTTAAGCTTTTTAATTAGAAAGCAAAAAAAACATGTAAAAAAAATAAACTTATGATAAAAAAAAGTGTTTGCTTACATTAATATTATACAAAAAAACACCTTTAGTTTTTTAACAAAATAGTTTTTGAAAAAAAAGCAAAAAATACTTTTAATCTGTTGAAAACTTGCATATTAAACAATGTTTTTTTGATTTTAAAATCACATTGAAGAGACATACAAACTGTCTTTCCAAAGATACTCAGTTTCTTCGAAATAGTAAGAAGGGCTTTTTCCCAGATATTTGCTTATCCAAAGGTTGTAATATTCATTTGTTATGTTTTGTGTAAGCTTTAGTTCACGAACTTCATAAAATGTATTTAACAATTCATATTCTTCATTGTTTTTTGTATTAAACAGCCAATAAGTACGATAGTATTCACTACCATAATCTGCAAACAAATAATCATCTCCTGTAATTAAAGTCGCTTTTTCGCCATTTACTCCAATTGTTATGTTTTGCATTTCAAGGCTACTCAAAGCATGAACATCAAAATTTTTATCTCTATAAGTTGCTTTATCTTTCCAAGGCAATTGCAGCAAAATACTCCAAGGAATGTTGTTGCTCGAAATCATTTTTATTTCAAACTTTTCACCTGTCCAAAATGCTTTTACTTGCCTATTTCCTGTATTATAGCTACGCCAAAACAACAAGAAATCATGAATATCATCAGTTGTAGTGTCTAAAATGTGGTCTATAAATGCACAACTTTGAAAAACAATATCTTGCTCATTTTTTATAACTAGCACTCTATTTCCACAAGAGCCTGTATAGCCACAGCTTTTTTCCGTTTCTACCAACAATATCGACTCTTTCTTATTTTTGCTAAGTTGATAAAACGTCGTGTTTTCTTTTGTATAATTTTGAGTATATAAAGTAGTATCACAGCTATCAACTTTTGCTAGAATTTTTACATAACTTTGAAAATCAGTTGAATATAAATCTATTTTTTTTGAATTTTGTTTGTAGTTTTCATTTTTAGAAACATTTTCGCAACCAGATAATATTATTAATATTGAAACGAACAAAAAGATAAAAAGAGTTTTTTTCATGTTTTAAGTAGTTGGACAAATGATACTTCTCGTTCAAGCTAACACAGTAATTATCAATGCGTTAGCAACGAATCGACCGTTTATTAAATAGTGCTTGGCACTTATAAAAGTGTTTTTTTACTTATTTTATCTCCACTTTTTCGCCTAGAAACATCGGCTCTACACCCAGTAACATATCTACAAAAACTTTTGTTCTAGCCAAATATTCTCGCATTTGCACTTTTGCACCACGTTTTCCAAACACATCTTCGGCATTAAAACCGATGGCTTTCAGACCATATGTTTCGGCCAAATAAATGGCTCTTTCATTGTGAAATTCTTGCGAAATAATGGTAACGCTTTTTTGCCCAAAAATTTCTTTTGCACGCACCACAGAGTCTAAAGTGCGAAAGCCAGCATAATCCAAAAATATTTTGCTTTCTGGAATGCCTCGTTCTACAAGAGCATTTTTGAAGTCGGTGGGTTCGTCGTAATCTTTGCGGCTATTATCGCCACTAACCAATATAAAATCTACTTTTCCTGCTTCATACAATTCAACAGCAGCATTGATACGGTATTTGAAATATAAATTGAGGCGACCATTCGACAAAATTTTTGCTGTTCCCAATACAAGCCCAACTTTGTTTTTTTTGATGGTTTTGGCATTTACAAAAGTCTTATCTTTCGTATAATTTTCTACCACATAATTTGCTGTCAAAGCTATTGCAAAAGGCACTAAAAATAGGAAAACAAGAAGAAGCAATAGATAAATGAATTTTCTTTTTCGGTTTTTCATGTTGTTATAGTTTTATTTTAACAAATCAGAGCCAGCAGGAGAAAATAAAAAGCTTGTAAGTGTATCAATATCATATAGCCATTGGTAGCTTTTTCTATTTTTGTGGCAAAAAGGTTCTATTAACACTACTATTTCTTGATATGTTTGTATGGTTAAATCGCAAAAGAAAAAAAAGTTATTTTGAGTATGAATGCCAATATCTTCATCAGCGATTCGCAAGACTAAACTGCAATTTCGTGGCTGAATAAATGGTACAATATTGAGGTCTAATTCTTTTTTTTCTTTAATAATATCTTGTTTCAAAAGTTCTTGAAATTTCCGAGCTTCTGTATTATCAAAATCGTAAAGTCTCATAATATTTTCTCCAAAAGCATTGATTCTATTGATATATTGTAATTGCATTGATTTGTTTTTTATTTGTAATTATTCAGGATTAACTGCCCATAGCTCAAAAAAAAGATGAATCTTCTTTTGTTTCAACATCAAATTTATAAATACAAATGTGCTGATACGTTTCGCCACTATTCAAAAGTGTAGAGGGGAAGTTGTCTTGATTTGGACTATTTGGGAAACGCTGTGTTTCTAAACAAAAAGCATTTCGGCAATTGTAAGGTTTGTTATTTTTGCCAATATCTTTTCCATTCAAAAAGTTTCCACTATAAAACTGCATACCTATTTCATCTGTCAATACTTGCATAGTTCTACCAAATCTCGGCTCTATGACTTTTGCAACATTTCGCAAACCTTTTCCATTCAATACAAAGGTATGGTCATAGCCATTTCCAAATCGTAATTGTTTGTTTTTTGTCGAAATATGTTTTCCAATTTCTTTAGCTACCTTAAAATCAAAAGGTGTATGCTGTATGCTTGCTATTTCGCCTGTTGGTATGCTTGCTTTATCAATAGGTAAATAAAAATTTGCTTCAATTTGCAAAAAATGGTCTTCAATATTGCCATTTCCTGCACCTTTTAAATTGAAAAATGAATGATGTGTTAAGTTGATAGGAGTTGTTTTATCAGTAGTTGCCGAGTAGCTTATTTTCAAGGCATTGTCGCTTGTTATTTCATAAACAAGCTGCACATTTACATTGCCAGCATAGCCTTCTTCGCCATCTTTCGACAAATAAGTAAGTATTAATTTTGTATCAGAAATTTGTTTTGCTTCCCAAACAACTGCATGAAAACCTCTATTTCCACCATGCAAATGATTGTTACCATTATTTTTTGCTAAAAAAAACTGCTTTTCGGCTATCGCAAAATGGCCGTTCGCAATTCGGTTGGCATATCTACCTATCGCAGCACCAAAATATTTTTCGTGAGCATTCAAATAAGCATCAATAGAATCGAAGCCTAAAACAATATCGTCGAAAATACCATTTTTATCTTTCGTCCACAAACTCACTATTCGGCCGCCATAGTTCGTAATTTGGCAAAGCATAGCAGCTTTGTTTTTCAAGGTATATAATGTTATTTTTTTTCCGCCAACTACTTTTTTAAAACGCTGACTTTTGATGGTTTTTAGTTTTTAATTATTAGTTTTTAGTTGAAAATTTTATTTTGTAGTTGTAATTTAAAAAAGCAGTCTATTGTTTGGGATTTTTTATTCAAATTTAATAAATGAAACAACTTGTTTTTTATCAGATGATTCAAAACCAACAAATTCATAAAAAGCTCTAGTGTCTGCATTATCATCTGTTATTAAAACTTTTTGTTTTACATTCCTAAATTGTTTAAGAGCTTTTTCGATTAAGGTAGCACCTATTTTTTGTCGTTGATAAGTATGCAAAACCAAAATATCTTGAATATAGGCAATTGTTAAACCATCACCAACGATACGCAATAATCCTACTAAGTGGCCATTGTGTCGGGCTGTTAAAACATATAGAGATTGCTCAATTGCTTTGCTCAATTTTTCTGTATCTTGAGTATATGCTATCCAACCAGCATCATTATATAAGTTTGTTAATTCTGTTGTATCAATTTGTTTTTCTTCTTGATAAATAATATTGAACATTATTTTGTTAAATTATTTGCAATAATGTAAAAGAATTTCCTTTTGTGTTATTGATGTACTTTATTCATAAAAATAGGCAAAGACAAACGATTAGCTTTTGTAAAAGCATCATAATTTATCACAAAATCGGCACGTTCTGCTGCAAAAAACTTTACTAAATTTTCGGTCGGCATATTTCCCACCAAAGCATTTTGAGCCATCGGACAGCCGCCAAAACCTTTTATCGCACCATCGAAACGCTCACAACCATTGTCGTAAGCCGCCTGTATTTTTTCTTTCCAATTGTGTGGAGCTGTATGCAAGTGAGCACCAAATTCTACATTTGGAAATACCTCAATCACACTTTTAAATACTTTTGAAATATCTGTTGGACGAGCCACACCAACCGTATCAGAAATAGAAATCGTTTCGATACCCATACTCGCAAAACGGTCTGTCCAATGTTCGATGAGAGCAATATCCCAAAAATCGCCATAAGGATTGCCAAAACCCATAGACAAATAAACGACAAGTTCCTTGTTTGTTTTCAAGCAAAGATTGTAAATATCTTGCACACGATTAAGAGCCTCTTCTTGCGAAGCATTCGTATTGCGTTGTTGGAAAGTTTCTGACAATGAAAAAGGAAAGCCTAAGTAAGTAATTTGTTCGTAAGTGACAGCCTGTTTTGCACCTTGCTCATTCGCAACGATAACCAGCAACTTTGTGTCAGTTTCCGACATATCCAAACGTGGCAAAACCTTCCAAGTATCAGCCATTTGGGGAATGTACTTTGCAGACACAAAGCTACCACAATCAATAGTGTCGAAGCCAACTTGCAACAAAGTATTGATATATTCTATTTTTTTATCTGTTGATATAAACGGTTTGATGCCTTGCATGGCATCTCGTGGACATTCAATAATTTTCATAGTGCAAATTTACATACATTTGCTGAAACTAACAATCATTAGTTGACCTAAATTGCATAAAAAATATAGATTTGTACTTTAAAAGTGTATTTTAGTAAAACATTATAAGTTAAATTTTTAATTTTAGACGATAACAAAAATTAAAGTGTATCTTATTTCTTTATAATTCGATATTTTGTTAAGCTTTTTTCGCCTTTTTTCTTAATTACTTTTAGATTAATAGCCTTTTTTAAGTCTCTACTTGCTGTGGAGGAAGATATATTTTTAAATATATTCATGTAATCTTTGCGTGAAAACTCTTTTTTTGCGAAAGAGGAAACAAAATAATTTATTCTATCTTTTGCTGTTAAAATGCGATGTTGTACTTGCAACAAATCATTCAAAGATTCGTATATTGCCAATAACATAAACTCAATAAAAGCAGTTGAATGACCTGTTTTATCGCAAAGAGACAATACTGCATAATATTCTTTTTGTTTATCTTTGATAATACTTTCAAGTGGAATATACTCAAAAATAGAATATTTTTTCATCAAAATTAAGGTTTGCCAAAGTCTGCCCATTCGACCATTTCCATCTATAAAAGGATGTATAAATTCTATTTCATAATGCACAACACAGCTTTTTATTAGTGCAGGAGCATCATCTGTTTTTAAATAATCGAATAAATTTTTGATGAGATAAGGCAAATTACTCGCTGGAGGAGCGAGGTGAGCAACTTGAGAGCCTTTTACTATACCAACCGAACCTGTTCGTAACTTGCCTGCATTATTTATCAAACCTTCCATCAAAATCTTGTGAGCTTTCAAAAAAGACTTTAAAGAATGTGGCTTGAATTTAGACAAATTATCGTAAGCTTTTATGGCATTTAACACCTCCTGAATATCTTTTTGTGGCCCAATAATACGTTTGTTTTCAAGAAGTGCAGTGATTTGTTCTTCGGTTAATGTATTACCTTCTATTTCTAAAGAAGCATGAATGGTTTTAATTCTATTTTTCTTTCTGAGCTTTGGTGCAGGTTTATCCAAAAAATTGGCATTTATCTCGCCTAATTTTTCGGATATTGCTGTCAATAAGTTTAATATATCGTTTGTTATTTGATATGGTGGCTTCATGATACTATCATTTGATACTATCAAATTTTGCTTTTTTGATAGTATTAAAAGTGAAATTTTAGAAAAATTGCTAGTGCTAAACAGTTGCGAAAAATTAGCTGAAAGGCTTTTCTAAGCAAAATCAATTGTTTGAACCATCGTTGCTGCTTTTGCGAGAGCATCGTGTTTGCCTACATCTAGCCAAATATCTGCTTCATGTTGAAACGCCATCAATTGAGCTTTTGAGGCAGTTTTCAAATATACATCAATGATAGAAAATACGCTTTCTTGCGGCATAAAATTAAATATTTTAGCATTTACCATTTGTAAACCACTAAAAGCCAAACTGTTATAAGTTGTTAATATTTTGCTTGCTTTAGCAATTTTCACTTTGCCTGTCGAAACATTTTGCCAGCCACCTAAATTGTTGTTTTCGTCAAAAAGCAAATAGCGAGAAGTTTTGCGTTTGCTGACGGCCAAAGTAACTAAGTTTTTGTTTTCTATATGTGTTTTTCGCATCAAGTTGAAATCAATATTATGCAAAATATCTACATTAACGACTAAAAAATCTTCATTTTCGCCAAAAAAAGAAGCTGCTTTTTTCAAACCGCCACCAGTATTGAGCAGCAAATCTCTTTCGTCTGAAATGCTAATATTGATGCCGAAATTATTGTTTGCTTCTAAAAATGAAATAATTTGCTTTCCAAAGTGATGAATATTGACGATAATATCTGTATAGCCGAAAAATTTGAGCCGACGAATGCAATATTCCAATAAAGTTGTGTTGTTTATTTCTACTAAAGCTTTCGGTTTGTTGTTGGTGAGTGGGCGGAGGCGAGTGCCGAGTCCAGCCGCAAAAATCATGGCTTTCATATTTTTAAAATATTAATTTGTTAAGTGCTTTAATGCTAAATTTTTTCAAATTCTTAGAATGTGAGAAATGACATATTTCTAAAAAAACGATAGCTTATAATTTTTTAGATTAGACAATTTTGGCTAAAAAAATATGTCATTTCTTTTTTGTTTAACTATGAACTAAAAACTAAAAACTAAAAATTCACAACTAAAAACTAAAAACCCTATTTTCCGATACAAAAGTTTCTAAAAATATTATCTAGCAAATCATCAGTCGTTACTTCTCCTGTTATTTCGCCCAAATGTTGCAAAGATTCACGAATATCGAAAGCCAACAATTCGCCTGTCAGTTGCATTTGCATACCATTCAAAACATTGTCGAGGGCAGCATAAGATTTTTGCAAAGCTTCGTAATGTCTAGCGTTGCTCACAATGGTACTTTGCATATTGAGTTGCTGACGCAAAGCCAAATCGTAGAGCGTATTTTTTAAGTGTTCGATATTCATATTGTTGGCCGCAGAAGTCGCTACAATTTGTTCGTTTTTCAAATATTCACTTTCGTAATTTTCAAGTTTTGTATAAGGATTCAAATCCATTTTATTGGCGACAACTATAATGTGTAAACCTTTCTTACTCAATTTTTTAAGGTCACTTTCTACATCTTCTGGCGACAGATTGACGACATCGAAAACATACAATAAAACACTTGCATTGGCAATACTATCTAAGGTTTTTTGCACGCCGATAGCTTCTATTTGGTCTTGTGCATCTCGTATTCCTGCCGTATCAATCAAGCGAAATTGAACACCTTTGATGTTGATAACTTCTTCAATAGTGTCTCTTGTTGTACCTGCAATATTGCTTACAATTGCTCTTTCTTCATTTAATATAACATTCAACAAAGTTGATTTTCCAGCATTTGGCCGCCCTGCAATAACCGTTGTCACACCGTTTTTTATAGCATTTCCCAAGCTGAAAGAGCGTATCAATTGTCGCAAGAGTTTTTGCAATCTTTGAATAAGTTTTGTAAGCTGTTCTCGGTCGGCAAATTCTACATCTTCTTCGCTAAAATCGAGTTCTAGCTCAATGAGCGACGCAAAATGAATAAGCTCTTTGCGAAGTTCATGTATTTCGGTAGAAAAACCGCCACGCATTTGTTGTATAGCAAGTTTGTGAGCCGCTTCGCTTTCGGAAGCTATCAAATCGGCAACAGCTTCGGCTTGACTCAAATCCATTTTTCCATTCAAAAAAGCACGCATCGTAAACTCGCCAGCTTTTGCCAATCTTGCACCATATCCAATCAAAATTTCCATGATTTGTTGCAAAATATAAGGCGAGCCGTGACAGCTTATTTCAATGATATTTTCGCCTGTATAAGAGTTTGGGCATTTGAAAATACTCACTAAAACCTCATCAATAATGCGATTTTCGTGCCGAATTGTACCGAAATGAACCGTATGAGTTTTTTGTTTTAAAAGGTTTTTGCCTTTAAATACTTCATTGCAAATATGAATAGCATTTGTTCCAGACATACGAATCACCCCAATAGCACCAATGCCTTGTGGCGTAGAAAGTGCCAATATTGTGTCTCTTAAATCTGTGCTGTTGTAGTTTGACATTTAATTTTTTTTGTTATGCGATGAAATTATTTGATTTTCTCATAAAATGCGATTAATTTTTTCTCTTCTGCTTGCCAATTAATATGCTTTCTAGCTTCCAAACAATTTGCTTTCAGTTGTTGGTAGCGTTTTTTATCTTGCAACAAATTGTTTACTTTTTCTGCAATATTTTTAGGTTTCAAATCATTGATTAAAACAGCAATTTCAAACTTTTCATTAATGCTTTTATATTCAGGATAATTTACGCAAAGTTGCGGAACGTCATTGTGAAAATAATCGAAAAAACGATTAGCTAAAGACAAATGATAGCTGATTCCTTGCTTGGTAAAAAAGGTAAAACCTAATGTTGCGTTTAGTGTAAAAGTACGCAATTTGTCTGGTTCTACAAAGCCGAAAAAATGCACTTTTTTTTCTAAATTGAGCTGTTTTACTAGGCTAACACAATCGTCATATACATCGCCATTGCCGCAAATATACAGTTCGCAATTATTGATATATGGCATTGCTTGTATCATCTCTTCAATTCCTCGCCCAACATTTACTGCTCCTTGATACAAAATATAAGGTTTTTCTTTTGTTTTTGGAAGCTCTAAAGCTTTTAATACGCTTGCATTGCGTATGATTTGAAAAGAAGTGTTATATTTTGCACGAAACAAATTGGCATAAGATTGATTGATAGTATAGGCATACTTTGTACGAGGCACAACAAGTTGTTCTACTTTTGTCCAAACCCATTTTGTAAATGGTCGATTCACGATTTCTGGCAGTTCTGGAAAATACTCATGTGCATCATATACATGAGGTTTTCGTTTTATTTTGGCTGCAAAAAAATGTGGTAACAAAGTGTCTAAATCTGTGGCACTATAAATATCAAACTTGCGAAATAATAAATAAAACAAAAGTTTAAAATTATATTCCAAGTAAAACATTTTTCCTTTTGTAAAAAAAATATTTAAGCGAACTTGTTTGAAATTTCGTTCTCTCAAAGGCTTAGAATGTGCTAGTTTTCGACCAATGAGTGTCACTTCATAACCAGCACTAGCAAGCGAACCACAGATACGCTGCATACGTTGGTCATAAGTTAAATCATTTATTACTGTAAAAACGATATGTTTTGATGGCATAGAATAGTATTCTGTTAAAAAAAACTCTGCAAGTTAGCTATTTTTTATTTCATTTAAAATCAATGGTTCGGACATTTTTTATAACAATTATCAGTTTAATAAAAAAAACACTTTTTGGCAAGTGAAACATACTATTTTTCAGTTCAAAAGGCCGTAAAATTTGTAAATATTGGCCACCTTAGCCTAAAAAAAATAGTATGTTTAAGCCTTTGATAAAAAATTTGTAAATGTCCGAACCATTGTAAAATAAACAAGCTTAAAAAAAAGTACCCTTTATGATATTACAACATTATTTTCCTGATATGCCTGCCGTTCCAGATACGATACCGCCATCTTTTGAACACGCTAAAGAGCAGTTTGTTAGCGGCACGGAGCTTATTACGCACAAACTGATTAATTGGCTCAATATGTTTATATACATGTTGCCAAATATGCTGTTGTCGTTATTTGTTTTGATTGTTTTTATCTGGCTTTCGAAAACTGCAATACGAAACCTATTTCGCCTTATCAATCGTTTTTCGAGCAATGTAGCTGTCAATAAAGTAGCAGCTAATTTTTTTGGTTCTATCGTTTTCTTGATTGGATTATCTATTTCTTTAAATGTTATGAGCTTAGACAAAGCCGTAGCTTCCATGTTGGCAGGTGCTGGTTTGGTTGGTTTGGCTATTGGTTTTGCTTTTCAAGATTTGATTATCAATTTTATTTCTGGCGTGATTATCGCTTTCAAACAGCCTTTTAATCAAGGCGATTTGATTTCGACAAAAGGCTATGTAGGCATGATAAAAAAGATGAATTTTCGGGCTATTATGATGGAAACATCAGACGGAAAATGGGTAATACTTCCCAATCGTGTGGTGCTAGAAGATGCTATTGTCAATTATACTTACACAGGAAGAAGGCGAGTCGATTTGCGAGTGGGTGTTTCTTACGATGAAGATTTGGAGTTTGTAGAGCGGCTTACTTTGAAAACTATCAAAAAACTAAAATGGGTAAATAGCAAGCGACCTGTTGAGTGTTATTATGAAGCTTTTGGCGATAGTTCTATCAATTTTGTGGTGCGTTTTTGGATTGATTTTGGCTATTCCGAAAGTGCTTTTCTAAAAGCTAGAAGCGATGCTATTGTATTGATTTATAAGGCTTTTAAGAAACATAATATCAATATTCCTTTTCCGATTCGGACATTGGATTTTGGAGAATGTACGGATATTAGCATTAAACAATAGAAATATTTTTTAGAAAAAAGAAAATCGCATGAGCTATAAAAGTTCATGCGATTTTTCGTTTTTATATGAAGTTTTTTTTTGTAACAAACTAAAAACGTATCTCACTAATACCGATAACACTTGCATTCATTTGATATAAATTGAAGTCTGCAATAGACACAATACCATCTAAATTGAGGTCTGCATTTAGGTATTCGTTGATACTTGAAAGTTGCTGACTGTATATATTAAAATCCATATTTGTCGTTACGCCATTGCCATCAATATCGCTAGCCCACATTGCATAAACATCGTCAAATAACATTTTTTGCTGATTATTTCCATATGCTTGTGAAGCTCCTGTTGTGAAGTTGTAAGCTTGCTCATCATTAGATAAGCTTACAGGTGTTGCACTCATTATATCTAAATGACTTCTATGCCTAACAACAATGTAATAATCATTTGGCTCAATTTCAAAAGCCACTTGATTATCACTACTTTCTGCATCTGTAATATAGCCATTGCGAAGCAAAAAGGCTGCTTTTTGAACCACAACATCAGCAGGGTCTGGGCTAGTTCGCAATTCTATCAATACCCAATCTACGGCTGTTAAAGGTTGGTCAAAAACGGTCGCAACACTTTCAGAGCCTTCATATTCGTAAGGCAAATCATTGAATGGTTGAGCAACAGGAATTAAACCATTGGTTCTCAATGAGTTGTCCATCATAAAAGAAGTTGAGTTAAAAGCTCCTTCCAACAAAACTCTAATACTGAGATAACTTGTGCAGTTTGCGGTTGTAAAAACGAAATCATCGCCATAGTTTGTTTCAATACCAGCACAATTAGTACCTACTTGGTATTCATATTCTGTACAGGGATTTAATCCTGTAATTAAAATTTCGTTGTTTTCGCTCGTTAAATACGTCCAAGTATTGCCACTGCCATTTAAGCGATAGCGTATTAAATAAGAAGAAGCAGCACTCACTTCACTCCAATTTAACAAAGCTGTATTTGCGGTAACATTTGAAATATTTAGTTCGACAGGAGGAACACATGGTGCTACATAGATACTTTGGCAAGTTGCATTGGAACAGCCATCATTAGCAATCACATAGCAAATTTCGCAAGGTGTATCTTCATCTACCAATGCTGGATTAAATATATTTCCATTTGTTATGCAAGCTCCTGTAAATGTACCGCCAGCTACTTCTGGAATTAAAACAACAGGTTCATCTTCTGGTGTATAATAGCTATTGAGTAAGGTAAAATTGGCATTTGGCAAATCATATACAATAACAGTTTGTGAACTCATGCCAATACAGCCATTTTCATCAATTAAAGTATAAGTAATATCAAAAGGTTCGTTTAAAATAGTGGACAAACGAGGAATAAAGATATTGTCGAAAACCGCTTCGCCATCAAATGTACCTCCTTCTGTATAAGGCAATAAAATGACTAAATCGCTATCGGCACAATATTCTGCTTCTAGCGGAAAGTAGTCTGGTGATGTGCCAAAATTGGCATTTGGTGCATTGGACGTTACATTGATACTGCCTTCATTTGTGCAACCATTTTCGTCTGTAACAGTTACACTATAAGTGCCTGCTTCTGCTGCATAAAAGTTGGATAAAGTGCTGCCATCTTCCCACAAATAAGCTGTTGCACCATTTACGGTAGCATCTAGGAAATAGCTCGTTGCATCGCACAAAACGACATCATTGTAATTTAAATTCAAGCCATTTTCAATAGTTAAATTAGTGACAAAAACACTATCGCAAATGCCAGCACTATTGTTTAATGTAACAGTATAAGTACCACTTTCGTCAACTATATTTCCATCTTGCAATGTGTAAGCTTCACCTATACAAAGTGTTATATTTTCGTTTGTCGTAATGGCATTTTGCACATCAACACCTATATTTATGATGCTATCACAGCCTGCTACAGTAATCAAATTGAAGTCATAACTGCCGCTTTCGGTTACTATCATTCCATCTGGCAAAGTATAGCTTTCTCCACTACAAATTGCTACATCTACGGCTAAAGTATAAGCCGAATCGAAAGTTAAATGAATATTTATAATGCTATCACAATTATTTATAGTAGAATAAAAGTAAGTATAAGTATCTGAAATAGAAGTAGTTGTACCATCTGGCAAGATATAAGCTTCATCATTGCAAACGGTGGTATATATATTTTGGTCGTAATAATCATAAACATTTAAGTTAGTCGTAACAATGCTATCACAACCATTTGCTGTTGTCAGAAGGCTGCTATAAGTTCCTGTTTCACTTGCAATAGAACCATTAGGCAAAACAAAAACCTCATCGCTACAAATAGTTGCATTTTGCGAAGCCGTAACCGTACAGCTACAAGTATAAACATTGCTGAAACTAGCAAAACAACCTGCCGAATCGACTAAATCTACGCCATAAGTATCGCCAACTTGTAAACCAGAAACTGTGAGCAAACCACCACCTGTAATAGTAGTATGACTGAAAGTACCTGCACCTATATTGGTCAAAAAATAAGGAGACACACCTTCCTCAATATTAATCACGGCATTTCCAGAGTTGGTGCTTGGGTCGCAATTGATAACTTCATCAAACTGTATTTTCTCAAAATAAGTGATGTGAATAGGTTCGCCTACGCCAAAACAATTATCGCCTGTCAAATCAAAGTTGATGATATTTTGAAAGTGTGGCGTACCTCCACCTTGATTATCAATCGTAATTGGAACAAGCCAAATATCTGTGCCTGTTGGTGTGATAGTGCCTACAACGCCTAAATCCAACAAAACACTTGGAAGATTGCCTGTATTAGTGGCTGCAACTGAAGAAGCAGGAAAGTTTGGGCCAGTCCAATACACATTCGTGGCACAAGCATTGCCCAAAGGATGAATAAAGTTTGGTGGTTCACAATTATAAACGATATACATTAGACTAGCTTCTTGTCCAATCGAAGCTGTTGGCAATACATAATCATTGTTGGAATTGATGCTAAAGGAATCGCCTTCGCACAAAGCAATTGCATTTGAGCCGTTGCTGGTGCTTATTGTTCCTGCCGAAGCCGTACAAGGTAAATCACAATTGAAAGAACCACCAAAAAAGTTGAGACCGCAAGTAGCATCACTTACTTCAAAATTGATAAAATCGCCATCTTCCAAATTTTCTACTACAAAACTGCCAGATGCTGTTGTGACAACAGTAGGCGAGATATTGCCATTTCCATTATTGATAAAAACATAAGGAGGTGTTCCGCCATTAATAATATATTCTATGCCTCCTGTGCCGCTGACAGGTTCGCACAAGATGTCGTTTTGCCCAATACCGATAAGACAAGGAGGGTCTGCCGAGCAAAGCCCGCTACTCAATTCGAGTGTCCATGAGATGAGTTCGCCAAAGCCAGAATTGTCAGTAGAATTATTGTCATCTACCACGATAAGCGACCAAGCACCATTTGGGTCGCAGCCGCTCAAAGTCACATAACCACCTTCTGGCAAGTAGTCGCCTGTGTCGCCGCCCACATAATCATATATTGTTTGGTCGGCATCTGGTGTGAAGCAAACTTCGATTTGCCCAACTACATCGCCATAGTTTTGCGTGTTGCCACCAACATTTGACGACAACTGCATGTCTATTCCATCTGGACAAACTAAAGTAATGTCTATATCGCTGATTCTGTCGTGTTCCAACAAGACACAAACACGCACTACGGTAGTGCCATTGTTGAGATAGCCTTCGGACGCAAAATTGTCTATGGTAGAAGTGATGCCAACAGGGTCGTTGGACGGTATAGGAATAGTTGTGTCATTGTGACAACCTTGAGCTATTGTGTCCAAACTGCAAAAGAGCATTAAGACGCATAAAGCTATGACTTTGAAGAGGTTTTGTATTTTTTTTTTTATAAACATCAGCTTAAATTTAAAAGTTGGCAATAGATTTTTATCTAAAGAAAAAGATTTTTTTTCTTAGAAAAGAATGTTTTTTGCTTTTTCTAAAAAAATGTGAACCTTTTACTTTTGCTCTCATAAAATACAAAATTTTTGGCGTTTTTCAAAGAAAAGGTAGGCTTATTTTTGCGGAATAGAAGCAGAGGAGGAGGATAATGTTTTTTTTGTGAAGAAAAGGAAATAAATAAAGTAGTATTTTTAATTCGTCTTTTCGCACTCCCTTTCAAAAAATGGATATTTAGGCTAAAACTGAATTTAGGTAGGTATAAAACCTACTGCTACTGAGCCTTTTTCGTGATTTTGCTCAATAGTAGTGCTTTTTATAAGCACCTTTTCGGCTTTTCAATAACAACAAAAAAGCATACAAAAATATTTTACCTATTTTTGTATGCTTTTCTAGTTTGTTAAAAAAAAATATTCTAAAACTTAAAACGAATCATAGCCTTAACTTCTGTTTTCGTATGGCCTTGAATTTCGTCATTAGTGCTACCAAATACATTTTGATTTTGATGATAAGTTTGAGCATATCGCAGCCAAATGTTTATATTTCTGGACATTCTGTAACGCATTGTCAAATAAAAACGAGAACCTTTGTTGTAATAAGGTGGAACGCTGAAAGAATATAATACATCATTCTCGTAAGCATAAATTCTGGTATCATACGAAGGCGTATCGAACAAAGCATAGCGTGCCGCAAAAGAAATAGGAGAGGAGAGTGGTTTATAACTCACATCTTGCATCAGTACATAACCGCTTTCTTTTGGTTCGGTCGTTTTGTCGAACCAGCTTACTTCTAAACGGCTTTTTAAGGTTATAGTTTTGTTAAAATTATATTGTGCATTGAAGCGAAAAGAAGAACGGGTATGATTGGTCAAATAGTCGCTAGGTGTGAGGTTTGCTGTCGCATTTTTCTTTTTTGTCTCACTGCGATAACGTACATATACTTTTGCACTACGAGAATGTTTATATTCCAATTGCACCAAATAATCTGTGCCATTTGAAGGAGCATCGGCTTGAAAACGCAACCAATCGTGTTGGTAAATATCAAAATAAGCATTGACCGTCCATTTTTTGACAGGCTTAAAAATTGTACCAATAAACAAACCTTGCTCATTTGTAGGCTTGCTACTTTCGGCGAAAGCGGCAGGATAGGCTGTATAGTATTTTCGGCTATAATGCCTGTGCAAAATCGACAGCGACATACGAGGGTCAAGGCCAATCAAAATACCATTTAAACTAGCTACACCACCAGCATCATTAACGGCTGTTTCGCCAAAAAAGTGAAAGTTTTTATACAAATACTTATAATCAAAACTTGCATTGAAATAACTGTCGCCACGAAAAGCATATTTTCTATCGAGTGTTAAATTTGGCATCAAATCACTACTCAATCCTACATATAAAGCATTGATTCCCAAGCTAAAACGACGACTTTTATAAGCAATATTACCACCAATAGAAGTTTCTTTTATGGCATGTCTATCTTCCAATTCGGCATCGGTTCTGTGAAAGCCAGAAAGCTGTATGGAGCTAATATCGAAATCTGTGCCATCGCCAGCATCTTCCAATTCATTGTCGTCAATATTTGGCGTAAGTACATTTCCATCAAGTGGTTTGTAAGAGCCAAAAGCGGTTACTTCAAAGTTTTTGGCAAAACCGAGCGTTGCGGCAGCACCTCTAAAAAAGATGCTTTCGCCTACCGAAGTATAGGGCTTTACAGGGTTGGCTTGTCGCATAATATCCATGACATAACTTCCCTTTCGAAAGCCTAAACTCGTCCAAGCAACCAAACCTTGCCCCAATTTTATGGTATAATCGCCAAGTGCAATATGTTTGAAAGCACCAACATCACTCATGTAAAAATGAGCAGAATAAAAATCGAAACCACGCTTTTGCGAACCTGTAAAAAACTCTTCGCCTGGGTCTTTTTCGGCCGTTATACCATAGCTAATTTTGTTACCATAGTTGTAGCGATAGCGAGCATAATAGCGTTGTGGCGAGCCTTTATATTGACTATAAGCTTTGTTTGATAGAGTGTCATTAACATAAAGACCATTTAAATCTGATTGCGAAAAACCTCTAGTGTCGAAAGTTTGTTCGGAAGAAATACCTTCAAAATCTGTTACATCTAAAGTATATATCGTATCATTTTTTTGATAGCCTTCTTGCTTTTCTAGCACTTGTTGATAGCGAAAAAATACTTGATGACTGCCTTTATACATCAAATCTTTGAAAGGTATGTTATATTCATTCAAGTCTTGAGCTTTCATAAAAGGCGATATTTTTCGGATAGTTTCCATATCAAGTTCTGGAATAGCTTGCAGCTCATAAATGGCTAAAAAGCGGCCAAACTGCTCTCTATGTTTCAAGATAGCATCAATTTGTTGAGCATTGAGCAAGCCCAAATCATTTAAATCTTCAAAGTTGGCCTTATTGATATTAATAGGACGCTCTAAATAATCGTAGAGTTTTTCGAGAAAAGTATCATAGTTAATATCAGCATCTTCAAGGTCGGAAGTAATATTTTCGATAAGCTCATCGAGTTCAATGTCCTCTGCTGTTTTATTAGTATTTGCTTTTTGAGCTTGTAGCGGTTGCGATATGAACAAAATGCACATAAAGCAAAAGAGTAGGAGTCTTTGTTTTGTCATAAAATTAGTTTTTGTAAATATTCAAGATATTTGCTTGATGCTTGACTAATTTTTTGGTTTTTAGGCTTTACAAAAACATCTTTTTTTTAAGTAGTTGCTCAAAAATATAAAAAACACAGAATAATAAATTAAAAACTTATTGCAATTGTAATGTTTTGAAAATGAATAGTTTTTTGAATATTTAATATAAAATATGTTTTTTTATGTGGTAAATACTAGATGGTTTTTACAAAAAAACACTATGGAAGATAAAAAAATAAGCAAGCATAGAATAAAGATAGTGTTTTTTAGTCTTAAACCATTATTTCATATCAAAAAAAACAAAAAAATGAAGAAATTAACGTCATTTATATATAGAATGATTGGAAAAGTTAGACCAAAAGCGGCATAATATTTAGTTTATTTAAGTATTCGTTTTTAGCTTTTTTTGAGTTACTTCAAGGCAGAAATAAACACACATTTATCTATGAAGTCAAAATGTTTTCCTGTCATATTTTCTTTTATTTCGAGTATTCCTGTTTCTATTTCTTCGTCAGAGAAAGTGGACAAATTTGACCAAAAGCGATGGCGAATAAGCTGAAACCATGTTTTGGAAAGCAATTTGATAGAAAAGGTTTCTACTTCGGAAGATACTTTTGTGAAACCTCCTTTTTGCAATTTTTCGATATAAAAACTTGCTGGCCGCTGATGTTTTTCCCATTCTTTTCGTGCTGCCTCAAAGAATGGAAAATGTGGCACTTTTTGTGGTCGAGTAAGAATAAGAAGTTGTCCATTTGGCGAGAGAAGTTGCCGTATATTTTTGAAAAAAAGATGAAGACGCTCTTCGTCTAAGTGATGAATCATTTCTTTTATCAGAATTTTATCAAATAGTGTTTCATTTGGAGTGCGAGCAAAGCTAAAGGCATCTGTGTGAAGGCTTTCTACATTTGGAAGTTGTGCGGCTTGTTCCACAAATTGTTTGCAAATATCTACTACTAAAACGGAATTTGAAAGCTGTGCTTTTTGATGTATTTGCATAGCAAAATTGCCTGGCCCACCACCCAAATCACAGACTTTATCGGCTGGCTGAAGTTGAAATTTTTTTATCACTTGCTCCAATTTCCATGCTTCATGAGGCGCATCTTTATCAAAAGACCAAAGACTACTATAATTTGCTGCAATATCTTGATAGTGTGTGTGCAAAGTAGATTTTTCCATTTTTTTACTTGTTGTATGAGCTTGTTTGTCAATAAAACTTAGGATTACTTTAAAAATTCTAAACTACTTGATTTATAATTTTTCCCAAACCGTCATTTGTGAAATATTGTGTTGAAACTTTCGGCTGGTCTCACGAATAACAAAAGGAATATCCAATGGATTGCCCAACATTTTGAAATCAGGTGTGAGTGCATCATGCAATCCTTCCAAAGTAAGATAACTTTCTCCTGTTTTTGCCTTAAAACCACCTAGCCATTTTTCTCGTTCAGTAAATTTTTCTGACCATGTATAGGGCGAAGCCAATATTAGCAAGCCTCCTGAAACAAGGCGAGATTTTATGAAATTTAAAAATTTAGCTGGGTCATAAAGCTTATCCAGTAAATTAGCCGCAAATACGAGGTTGTAATTCGTATATTTTGGATGCAAGTTACAAGCATCGCCTTGCATAAATTGCACTTTGTGTTTTATATTTTCATAGCCTTCAAAATCAGCTAGTTTTACCGATTTGAAAGTGACTAACTCACCTTCATTTTTGATAGCATATCGTTGCAAGCCTGCTTTTTGCAAGTTAGTTGGCCCTTCTATTAGTCGTGCCGAAAAATCGACAGCATCTACTCTATCAAATACTTTTGCAAGTTCAAAAGAAGCTCGCCCTGCTGCACAGCCTATATCTAATGCACGTTGTTTGGGTTTGTTTGCCATAAATTGAAGAGCATTTTGCACACAAGTTACAGGGAAATTTGCTACACCAAAATATTCATTGCCATAATGAAACTCAAGATATTGTGTTACTGTCTCTTCTGTCTCACAAATATTCATTTCCACCTTTTGAAGCATTTCGCCTACTACATATCGCAAGCCAGCATGTTGAAAAAAATGCCGTCTAAAAGCATAACGTGCATCTTTTAGAGCATAATTACCTGTCGAAATCCAACAACCGCCTTTAAAAACATTGTGCTTGCCATCAAAGGTAGGGGTAGAAAAATCGTCGTATGCAGGATGTACTTTGAAGCCTTCATAAGCATCAAGAGGAGTTTCTGTCCATTGCCAAACATTGCCAATAATATCATAGAAACCTTGATGTGGAGGATAGTTGTTGATAGGGCAAGATGACATATAGCCTTCTAAATTTATATTTCCAGGGGCTGTATTCCAATCGGGCTGGTCTGTGAGAATGAATGAGCGTAGATGATACCATTCTGCTTCTGAAGGCATACGAATATTTTCGCCTGTTTTTTGAGATTTCCAATTGCAAAAAGCTTTTGCTTCCAGATAATTAATATTGACTGGCCAATCCCACGGCATATCAATCACTTTTAGCATCGTGCGATATTTATATTGCCCTTTTTCCTTTAACCAATAAACAGGATATTCTGCTTTTCGATATGTTAGCCAACTCAGCCCTTCTTTATCCCAATAGGTAGGTGTGTGATAGCCATTATCTTCGATAAATGCTAAAAATTCTTGATTGGAAACTAGATATTTTGAAGCTTTGAAATCTTTAACATCAAATTCTTTTACACCATACTCATTGTCCCAACCATAAAATGTATTGTCTTTATCTTTGCCCAAGCTGATTTTGCCTGCTTTGACATCTAAAAGTTCATTTTGAGGAGCAGTATCGCTTTTTTTGCAGATATTTCCCCAAACATCATGCTTTTGAACAAGATGTAATGGCAATTCTCGTATCAATACAGAAGTCGTTTCTAAATGAATACGCTCATGTTCTATACCCATCATTACAATCCAAAGTGGGTCATTCCAATTTATGGGCAGCGAAATATCACAAGATTTGATAAATGAATCTACAACAGTTCTTGTTTTATCTCGATATGCTTTTACGGCAGCTACTGAAGGCCATTCATATGTTGCGATATTCAAATCGTCCCACGACATTTCATCTACACCTATTGCTAGTTTTGATTCCAAATCTTCATCAATTCGATGATTAATAAAACCTGCTACTCGTAGTTTATTGATGAAAAAAACAGCCGTGTGTCCATAATAAAAAATGAGCGGATGACGTAGTGGATTGGCCTGTACATAATAAGATTTCTCTTCACTCAAACACTCAAAAATACTTTCGTATAGCGAAAAAGATTGATGAAAATATTCTAAAATCTCTTGTCGTTTTTCCTCTTGCTTTCCTTTGCTTAAATTAATTGTTTTGGTATGTGAGCCTGTTGTCATGTTTGTGTTTTTTAGGTATCTCTGACAATTTTATTGATTTTCGTTTGTAAAAACAATGATTCGGACATTTTTTATAACAATTGTCAATTTAATAAAAAACACCTTTTGGTCAGTGAAACATACTATTTTTCAGTTCAAAAGGCTATAAAATTTGCAAATATTGGTCACCTTAGCCTAAAAAAAAGTATGGTTTAAGCCTTTGATAAAAAATGTATAAATTTCTGAACTATTGTAAAAAAGAAAATATATTTAAAATGAACCAAAATCTATGTTATCCATAAATAAGCCGATAAGTCATTTCTTTCAACAACTCTGCCGAAGAAGTGCTAGGATTGCCGATGCCTTTCGATTTCAAGTCGTAATTATACAACAATTCAATCATTTTTTTTACTTGAAGTGTATTGTAATGTTTGATAGCTTCTTGATAATCTTTTAGAGCATAGCGATTTTTCAGATTCATAGCTTTCAAAATATCGGCTTCATTGCGGCCTTTCAAATGCTGATATACATACAAGCGGCTAACAAAACGATACAAACTACCGATAATCATAATAAGCGGAGCAGATTTTGGGTTGGCCGCAAAATAATTGGCCATTTTCATTGCCAGCACCGTATTTTTTTGAGCAATAGCTTTTTGAAATTCAAAAACATTATAATCCTTGCTAATGCCAATATTATCGGCGACATGCTGCTTGTTGATAATAGTTGCTGCATCAATATTGAGCAACAATTTATCCAACTCGTTGCTTACTTTCGAAAGGTCATTGCCCAAATATTCTGTCAATAAATTAACAGCATCGCTTTGAGCTCGTCGTTTTTTATCTTTCAAATATCGCTGAATCCAAGCAGGCACTTGATTGGGATATAGTTTTTTAGAGGTAAAAACAACACCATTTTTTGCAATCGCTTTAGCCGTTTTGGTCGTGCCTCTTATGGTTTTATATTTGTGAACAAGAATTAAAATAGTCGTTGGCGAAGGCTGTTTGGCATACACTTCTAGCTTGTTAATTTCTTTGAGTTCGTGAGCTTCTTTCACAATAACAACTTGATAAGGCGACATCATTGGATATCGTCTAGCGGTTGTAACTATTGTTTCTATATCAGTATCTTTGCCATAAAAAGTCATTTGGTTAAAGCTTTTTTGGGCATTGCTCAAAATATGCTCTTCCATATAACTAGCGAGTTGGTCAATAAAATAGCTTTCTTCGCCTTGTAACAAATATATTTGGCGATATTTTTTCGCTTTTAAGTCTTTTAGAATGTCGTTATAATTCATATCATATTTTAAAAAAAGAAGATGCTCAAAAATGGTTAGTTCGACTAAACCAAATTAATTGATAGCTAAGTCTCAAAGTAGATTTAAAGCCTTTTGCAAAAATATTTTTAACAAACAAGTCATTTTTAATGTTCTGGAAATTTGAACCAAAAATAGTTACAAAAAAAGATAAAAACAATTTGTTTGAGATTTGGCCAAATATAGCTAACTAGCTTCTTTTTTGCAAAAAACCTACTTAATTTAATTTCGATTTTTTAGATTATGTATGAAGCAAAGCAAAAAAATAGCATTACTTATACAATTGTATCGCAAAAGCAGTATAAGAACAAAATTTTTAATCGTATATTTGCCCAAATCATAAGGGGTTATTTGTATTTTGTTTTTGAGGTTAAAAGAAATGTACTTTTTTCAGCCAAAAGATAAAATTTAAACAGCTTCTAACACAAAACTTATTGTTAAGTAACAACAAGGAAATAAACTCACGATTTTGGGCAGCGATTTTTTTGATAGACAAGGCGAAAAATACAGTTATAGCCATAGCTACGACGAGGCTTTTCAACGAAGTATAGCAGAAAAACTCCAACTCAAATCAATAAGTTATTTTTTGAGCGTTACTAAAATAGCATAAAAAGTTATTTAACTCAAAATAATGTATTGAAATATGGCAGAGACTTCAAACTTTATTGAAACGACAGGCATTAGAGATTTAGTAGTTATTAATCCTCGTGTGTTTGGCGATGAAAGAGGCTATTTTTATGAAAGTTACAACAAGAAAAAATTAGAAGAAAATGGTTTGTTTTATGACTTTGTGCAAGACAATCAGGCTCGCTCAAGCTATGGTGTTTTGCGAGGTTTGCACTATCAACTTGCACCTTTTGCTCAAGCCAAATTGGTAAGAGTAGTTGAAGGTACGGTTTTAGATGTGGCAGTAGATTTGCGAAAAGGCTCGCCTACTTTTGGCAAGAGTTTTGGCATCGTTTTGTCGGCCGAAAATAAAAAACAACTGCTAGTTCCTCGTGGTTTTGCTCATGGCTATGTCGTGTTGAGTCCTACGGCAGAGTTTTTTTATAAATGCGACAATTATTATGCAAAAGAACAAGAAGGTGGATTGATGTATAATGACCCCAAACTCAATATTGATTGGCAAGTGCCAGAAAAAGATTTGATTATTTCGCAAAAAGACCAACAACAATTTGCGTTTGATGATGCACCAAATAATTTTGTTTATTAAATTTCTATATTTAAATTATTTATCCTGTAACATTTATTTAAACTAAGCTTAAATATGAAAAAAACAATACTTGTAACGGGTGCAAACGGACAATTAGGGCAGTCTTTGCAGATGTTACAATCTACCGCTAACGAAAATATAGAATGGCTTTTTTGCGGCCGCAAAGAGTTAGATATTACTGATAATGAGGCTGTTACAAATTATTTTGAAAAAAATAAGATTGATGTACTTTTCAATTGTGCCGCATACACTCAAGTAGATAGAGCCGAAAATGAGGAGGAAAAAGCTTATCAAGTCAATGCTGAAGCTTGCAAATATTTGGCCGAAGCTTGCCATAAAAACGATACCTTATTTGTGCATATTTCTACCGATTTTGTGTTTGATGGCACAAAAGGAACGCCCTACAAAACCAATGATAAGACAAAAGCATTAGGTATATATGGCAAAAGTAAATTGAGAGGAGAGCAATATGTTCAAGACCTTGCAGAGCGATATGTTATTATTCGTACAGCTTGGGTATATTCTCCTTTTTTGAATAATTTTGTGAAAACAATGCGACGACTCGGCAATGCTAGAGCTGAAATTGGTGTGGTATATGACCAGATAGGTTCGCCTACTTATGCGGTCGATTTGGCGGCTACAATGATTGAGATACAAGAGCAAATTGGTGAAAAGCAGATAGCTAAAACCTATCATTTTTCTAATCAAGGAATAATTAGTTGGTTTGATTTTGCGACAAACATCATGAAACTAAGTAATTTGCAGTGCAAAGTAAAGCCTATTGAAACGCACGAATATCCTACGCCTGCACATCGACCTTCATATAGCGTTTTATGGACACGAGATATTCAAAATGATTTTGGACTTAACATTAGTTACTGGTCAGACAGTTTGGAAAAATGTATTCAGATTTTGGAAAAATAACTGTAATATAAGCAATTCGATATTTCAAAATTTTTAGAGATATGTTATTTCTCAAATTTTGTTTCTGCAAATAATCGTGTGCTACTTATATGATGGTTTATTTTGTAGTTGTTACACAAACGTTTCGTATCTACGACGCTTTTAGCCTAGTCGTAAACCTAGTAAATTACAAACATATCGCACCTACGGCACTATAAAAAGATGTTTTTTAAAACTCTTAAAGCATCGTAGATACGAAATACTTGTAAGTAGTTTATAGTGTAGTTAACTAGGCATTTTAGAAATCTTAAAAAAATAAAACTGTTATTCAATATTGATAACAATAACTTATCTATCTACTGCTCACATTAAAATAAAATGTTTTTTTGCATATTAAAATACATAATAAGTTCTAAACTTATTATAGTGTTGTTATGTGTTATATAAGGCAAAATTCAAAAACAATAATATATACTTTTATTAAAGAAAGAATAATGAATTATCAACAACAAGGCTATTATAGTCAAGCAACAATATACAAAAATAAAATTGTATTTGTTTCAGAAAACGACCTTTGGCAAGTAGATAGGAAAGGTGGTGTAGCACGAAGATTAACCGCAAATTTGGGCGAAGTTTCTAACCCTTGCTTTTCGCCAGATGGCAAATACATTGCTTTTTCGGGACGAGAAGAGGGAACAACAGAGGTGTATGTGATGTCGGCAGAAGGCGGCTTGATGAAACGTCTTACTTTTTTTGGTAGTTTTGCAAAAGTCTTAGGTTGGAAAGACGACAAAATTATTTTTACGAGCAACTATGGACAAGCTTTTTTTCGATTTTTTCAGGTTTATGAGATTGCTACAACAGGTGGCGAGGCTAAAAAACTGCCGCTAGGAATGGCAAATGCAGTCAGTTTTGGTGATAATATGACTGTTTTAGGACGAAATACAAGAGAACCTGCTCATTGGAAACGTTATCGAGGTGGCAGAACAGGCAAATTGTGGATAGATGCCAATAATTCAGGTGAATATAAAAAACTACTAAATCTTGATGGCAATTTTATCTGTCCGATGATTATCAAAGATAGAGTTTATTTTATTTCAGACCACGAAGGAATAGGCAATATCTATTCTTGTTTAGCAGATGCAACTGATTTACAACAGCACACTTTCCACAAAAAGTTTTATGTTAGGAATGCCTCTACCAATGGAAAACATATCGTTTATCAAGCGGCAGGCGATATTTATTGTTATAATTTGAAAAATGCTGAAACAGAAAAAGTAAATATCAAATATTATAGCACACAAACGCATGAAGCACGCAAGTTTGTGAAAGCAGCAGATTTTCTTGAAAGCTACCAAATAAGTCCAAAAGGCAAGACACTCGCAATCATTGCAAGAGGCAAATCTTTTGTGATGAAAAACTGGAATGGAGCAGTCATGCAATTTGGAGAGCGACAAGGCGTGAGATATAAGTGTTCGGCTTGGCTCAATGATAGTGAAAGAATGATTGTGGTTAGTAGTGAAAATGGCGAAGACCGATTGGAAATCTATCAAACAAAGAAAAATGAAATGTGTTGTCGTTTGAAACAACTCGACTTAGGACGCATTACTTCTTTTAAGGTGTCGCCCGTAAAAGATGAAATATTGCTCACAAATAATCGAAATGAATTGATTTGTGTAGATTTGGAGCAAGAAACAGCAAAAACGATAGTCAATAGCAAAACTTTTTTGATAGCTGGCTACAATTGGTCGCCAGATGGCAATTGGATTACCTATGCTTCAACAGAAGATGACCGAGTGACAACTATCAAAATTTATAGCTGTAAAACTGAAGAAACACACCAAGTAACAGATGCAGTTTTGAACGATGTGCAACCAACATTTGATGCTTCTGGCAAATATTTATTCTTCTTGTCGAGTCGTACTTTCAATCCTGTTTACGATAACTTTCAGTTTGGCCTCAATTTTCCAAAAGGAATGAAGCCTTATTTATTGACGCTTCGCAAAGATATTGGTTCTCCTTTTCTCGAAAACGGCAAAGGATTTGGCGATAGCGGTTATAAAAGGAAAAAAGATGGAAAAACAAAAGAAAAAATTGAAGCATTTAGCATAGATTTTGAGAATATTCAAAACCGAATTGTGCCATTTCCTGTGGCAGAAGGAAATTATTCAAGAATTGTAGCAACACAAAATAGAGTTTTTTACACTTTTTATCATAGAGAAGGTGCTTTGACTGGTGGCCGACAGGTTAATAAAGTTGATTTAAAAGCTTTTGACTTAAACATATTGGAGGAAGGAACGATAGCCAAAAATATTAGCGACTTTGAGGTTTCTGCCAATGGAAAAGCATTGATTTATAAAACAGACAAACAAGTTCGAGTCGTAAAAGCGACCTTAGATGTAGATGAATCTTTGCCTCGTGGCAAGCAAAAAAATCGCAAAGATGGCTGGATTGACCTCAATAGAATAAAAGTAGCTATTGAACCAAAGGCAGAATGGCAACAAATATTTACGGAGGCATGGAGTTTGTTGAGAGATTACTTCTGGACAGCGGATATGTCTGGTATTGATTGGCAACAAGTGCGAGAGCTATATGAACCATTAGTGGAGCGAGTTCATTCCAGAGAAGAACTCTCCGATTTGATGTGGGAAATGAATGGCGAGCTAGGAACTTCTCACGCATATGTGATGGGAGGAGATTTTCGCCCAAAACCAAATTATCCAATAGGTTTGTTAGGAGCAACACTCACTTTTGATGACGAAAAACAAGCTTATCGATTTCAGCATATTGCAAAAGGTGATGTTTGGACAAGTAAAAATCCCTCGCCACTAAAACGTTTGGGTTTAAATATTGCCAAAAATATGCTGCTCTTGGCTATTGATGGACAAATATTAACCAAAAATATTATGCCAAACCAATTGTTGATAAATAGAGCTAATCAAGAAGTTGTGTTGAGCATAGCCGATGCCGATGGCGAAAATGTAAGAGATGTAACCGTAAAAACCATTAAAGACACTACTGCGTTATACTACCGAGATTGGGTAGAAAATAATCGGAAGTATGTGCGTGAAAAAACGAATGGAAAAGTAGGATATATTCATATTCCAGATATGAGTGCGGCAGGCTATGCCGAGTTTCACCGTTCTTTTTTATCTGAGCTTGATTATGATGGCTTAATTATTGATGTTCGTTTCAATCGTGGAGGGCATGTATCGCAGTTGTTGCTCGAAAAACTAGCACGAAAACGAATTGCATATGGTCGTTCTCGTTGGATGGGCAGCTACCCATATCCTAGAGAAGCACCAACAGGAAATATGGTTGCGATAACAAACGAACATGCTGGTTCTGATGGCGATATATTTAGCCACAATTTTAAACAAATGGGACTCGGCAAACTCGTCGGAACAAGAACTTGGGGTGGTGTTGTTGGCATTTGGCCACGAAATAAACTAGTTGACGGAACAGTCACAACGCAGCCAGAGTTTGGTTTTTGGATGAATGATGTGAAATGGAAAGTCGAAAATTATGGTACTGACCCAGATATTGAAATCGATATTGCACCACAAGACTATGTGCAAGCAAAAGACCCTCAACTGGATAGAGGTATTGAAGAAATTTTGAAAGATTTGGAAAGTAAACCTTTTGTGTTACCTGCTTTCGATGAAAAACCTAATTTAACACCGCCTTGGCAATCTTAGTTTTTTTTGAAACAATAAGATAGGAGAGGAGGCCTAAAAAGTTTTTTTTGCGAAGATACAAGAGTTTATAAAGTAGTTTTGTATCTTAGTAGTTGAAAAAACTTTTTAGGCTTTTTTATGCAATTGAATTATTTGCCTTTCAATTTATCAAAAAAACTAACAAGAAATTGTCGCAGATAAAATTTTTTGTTATAAAACTTCATTTGGAATAACTTCCATTTTTTTAGGCTATTCAAAAGATGCTTGCTATGACAATAAAGTCCATATTTTTTTAATGTTAAAAAAAACTTTTATTTCAAACTGCAAAACTGCTGCTAATTTTGAAAAATAGAATTTTTAGAATAAAAACCTTGCTATGACCTATTTCGACCTCGAAAAAGATAAAAATGGACTTGCGATAATCTGGTTTGACCAAAAAAACTCATCTATCAACACCATATCGCCACAAATGATAGATGAATATGCCCAACTTTTCGACAAATTGCAAGCAGACGAATCCATAAAAGCCATAGTTTTGTGCAGTCGCAAAAAAGATTTTGTAGTAGGAGCAGACCTCAAAATTATTAGCGAAATAGAAAATGCTAAAGATTGGGAAGTAGTCAATCGAAAAGGACACGAATTTTTGAAACGTATCGAAAATTCATCTAAACCTATTGTAGCAGCTTTGCACGGAGCAACAAAAGGAGGAGGGTTAGAAATCGCTTTAGCCTGCCAATATCGTTTAGCTACCAACGACAAAAGCACTGTTTTCGCCTTTCCAGAAGTGCAATTAGGGCTTTTGCCAGCAGCAGGAGGCACACAACGCCTACCGCTACTTGTCGGCATTCCAACAGCCCTAGATATGATGCTAACAGGACGCAACATGTATGCCGAAAAAGCTCAAAAAATCGGCTTAGTTGATGGATTAGTGCATAAAAGCAAATTGTTGAAAGCTGCAAAACAACAAGCATTTGCACTTGTAGGCAAAAAAATAGTGCGAACAAGCAAGCAAAAATGGAATGAAAAGCTATTAGACAGCAATCCATTGAGCCGAAATATGATGTTTGAACATGCACGAAAAAAAATTAGACAAAAAACAGGAGGCAATTATCCCGCACCTTTCAAAATTATTGAATGTGTAGAAATAGGTATGCGATATGGCCGAAATGCTGGTTTTGAAGCCGAAATACAAAAATTTGGCGATTTGGTGATACATCCTGTTACCAAACAATTAGTCAATTTGTTTTTTACTATAAAAAATAAAAAGCAAATCTTAACAAGTTACGAAGTAGGTTATAAAGGCAAAAAAATAGATACATTAGGTATTATTGGTGCAGGATTGATGGGTTTAGGCATTGCTCAAGTAAGTATTCAAAAAGATATAAAAGTCTTGTTAAAAGATGTAGAAGAAAACAGTTTGACAAAGGCAAAGCAACAGATATGGCAAGATATTTCTAAAAAAAAGAAGCAAAAAGCCTTGAATGGTTTGGATAGTAGCCTAATGTTGAACCATGTGAAAACGCAGCTAAATTACAAACATTTTGAACATGTTGATATGGTTATTGAAGCTGTTTTCGAAGATTTGGAACTCAAAAAGCAAATTGTTGAGGAGGTAGAAAAGCATACAAATGAGCATTGTATTTTTGCAACCAATACATCTTCTTTGCCCATTTCGAAGATAGCAGCACATGCAAAACGACCAGAGCAAGTTATCGGCTTGCATTATTTTTCGCCTGTTCCAAAAATGCCTTTGTTAGAAATAATCGTTACACCAAAAACAGCCAATTGGGTTATAGAAAAAGCTTTAGATTTGGGCATTCGACAAGGAAAAACTTGCATAGTCGTAAAAGATGGAGCTGGATTTTATACCACACGCATTTTAGCTCCTTTTTTGAACGAAGCTTTATTGATATTGGAAGAAAATGGCGATATTGTACAAATAGATGCTTGTGCCAAACAATTAGGTTTTCCTATTGGGCCGCTTATGTTGCTCGATGAAGTAGGCATAGATGTTGGCTCGCACATTATGAGTGGCGATTTGATGAAGTTGTTTTTAGAAAGAGGAAAGCATATAAAAATCAGCAATGCTCCGATAACATTGGCAGAAAATGACTTTTTAGGCCGCAAAAATAAAAAAGGCTTTTATGTATATAATAAAAAAGGTGAACGAAAAAAGAAGCAAATCAACTTAAAGGTGTATGACTTTTTTGGTGGCAATAAAGATAATAGAACACATTTTAAAGACAAAGAAATTAGACGACGCTTGATGATGAGCATGGTAAACGAGGCAGCTCATTGTTTGCAAGAAGGCATCGTAGAAAATGCTACTGATGCTGATTTAGCAGCTATTTTAGGATTAGGATTTCCTGCATTCACAGGCGGCCCATTTCACTATTTAGACAATATAGGTAGCAAGGTAGCTTTGAAACGTTTAGAAAAATTATCGGTATTGTATGGCAAACGCTTCGAGCCAGCCGAAATTATTAGAGAATATACCGAAAATGACAATAAATTTTATGTGTAATGTTTCTAAAAAAATATTGTTTGTTAAAATTTAGAGTAAAAGATGATAAAAATAGAAAAAATGAAAGAAAACCAAAACAGTTTATTCAAAAAGCCTGAACAGCTTTGGAGCGATTTTGTAGCTAAAAATCCTTCCTACAAAAATGCTCAAATGCCTTTAGTAGAGCATTTTTGCGACAATGAAAAAGACGCAAACCAACTAGAACAATTAACATATGATGGCACAAAAACAGCAACGTGTAGTTTGTATGCTGCCTATGAAATGGACAACGAAAATTTGCCAAAAGTGGGCAACCTGACTATCGTAACAACATGGAAAGGTGAGGCAAGGAGTATTTTGAGAGTTGTAAAAGTGAGTATCAGAAAATTCAAAGATATTGATGCAGTTTGGGCAAGAAAAGAAGGCGAAGGCGATTTTAGTTTAGACTATTGGCAAAAAGGACATTGGGCTTTTTTTGAAAGAGAAACAAAAAATTATGGTTTAGCTCCTTCTGAAAATATGTTATTAGTTTGCGAAGAATTTGAGCGTATAAACTAACAAAGTAAGTGTAGTAATGGCGAGAGTTGCCGTTTTTTTTGAAATGAAAAAACATCATTATAATATCAAAACAACATGGACAGGCAATGAAGGAAAGGGAACTTCGCACTACAAAGCATACAATAGAAATCACACTATTTTGGGTAGCGAAAAAAAAATACCCATTTTAGCATCTTCAGACCCTTCTTTTTTAGGTGACAAAACGAAATATAACCCAGAAGAACTGTTTGTTTCATCAATTTCAGCTTGTCATATGCTTTGGTATTTACATTTGTGTGCTTCAAATAAAATAATTGTCACAAAATATATCGACAATGCGACAGGAATGATGCAAGAACTAAAAAATGGAAGTGGAAAATTTGAAAGTGTTGTTTTGCATCCAATTGTAACGGTAGCAAACGAAAAAATGAAAGAAAAAGCATTAGCTTTGCACAACGAAGCTCACAAGATGTGTTTTATCGTCAATTCGTGCAATTTTGGTATAACACATCAGGCAACAATTATTTGTATGAAAGAAAATCTTAAAACAAAAGCATAAAAAATGATAGTTATCACAGGTGCAGCAGGATTTATAGGTAGCAATTTGGTTCATTATTTAAATAGGTTGGGACAGAAAAACCTCATTTTAGTAGATGATTTTAGCAAAAGCGAAAAGCACAATAATTTGCGTCACATACATTATTTGATGCAAATAGATAGAAGTATTTTTCTGGCTCATCTTGAAAATTTGGCCAAACAAAATGTCATAACAAGTATTTATCATCTTGGTGCAAGAACAGATACAACGGAGTTTAATTGGGCTATTTTTGAAAAATTGAATGTTAATTACACGAAACAAATTTTTCGGATTTGCACAACATATGATATTCCTTTAGTTTACGCTTCTTCGGCAGCTACTTATGGTTTGGGCGAATATGGCTACATAGATAGACACGATATTGTCGAATATTTAAGTCCTTTGAACCCTTACGGAAAATCGAAAAATGATGTCGATAAATGGATTTTGGCACAAGAAAAAAAACCTTCTCATTGGTATGGTCTAAAGTTTTTTAATGTATATGGCCCAAATGAATATCACAAAAAACGAATGGCTTCCGTTATTTTTCACGCTTATCATCAAATAACAACTACTTCAAAAGTAAAACTATTCCGCTCACATAAAAAACAAGTAGCTAATGGACACCAAAAGCGAGATTTTGTGTATGTAAAAGATGTTGTGAAGATGTGTCATTTTTTGATGGAGCAAAAATCAAAATCTGGCTTATACAATGTAGGCACAGGAACAGCACGGACTTTTCTCGATTTGGCAAAAGCTACTTTTGCAGCTTTAAACCGAAAAGCAAATATCGAATTTATAGATACACCGCAAGATATTAGAGATAAATATCAATATTTTACGGAAGCCGATATGCGAAAAATGGAAGAAAAAGCAGCATATCCGTATAGCACTTATAGCTTAGAAGCAGGAGTTTATGATTATGTGAATAATTATTTGTTGAAACGATAAGCAGTTACAAAAAAAATCAAATGAAAGATTATTTAAATAGTATAAATAAACAATTTTCGTACTATAAAATGCTTGGCGAAAAAACTTTTGGACAACTAGCAGATGAAAAGTTGTTTTGGCAGCACAACGAAACAAGCAATAGTATAGCAGTGATAGTGAAACATTTGCATGGCAATATGCTTTCTCGTTGGACAGATTTTTTGACGAGCGATGGCGAAAAAGAATGGCGAAAGCGAGATGAAGAATTTGAAGGCGATATCAAGACTAAAGCTGAATTGCTCGAAAAGTGGCAAGCTGGCTGGAAATGCCTTTTTGATGCACTTGATGGCTTGACAACAGCAGATTTGGAAAGAGAAATTTATATCCGAAATATGGGGCATTCTGTGGTGGAGGCCATCAACCGACAATTGCCGCATTATGCTTATCATGTTGGACAAATTGTGTTTTTGGGCAAAATGCTGCAAGACGAAAATTGGCAATCCTTGTCTATTCCGAAAGGCAATTCTAAGCAATATAACAAAGAGAAATTTGCAAAGCCGAAACGGAAAGAGCATTTTACTGATGATTTGTAAATTTATAAATTTTAGACATTATATTTTTAAGCTAATACCTTGATTATCAAGGTATTAGCTTTTTTTATTTAAATGTTAAAACAACATTTTCAAAAAAAACCTTTTGTCATAACAAAGACAATGCTATTCATATGTAAGTGTTTTTTTGTTGGAACAAAAGGAAAAGTTTATCTTTATAGCAAACCATTTGAAATAAATCATTTTTTACATAATTAAACTTTATATCATGAAAACGTTTTTCATTTTTTTGGCCATGAGCCTTGTTTTTTCGCCTTTTGCCTCCGCACAATGGAGTATTCCCAACATCAATTTTTGCGATACCGATACTGCTGCTTGCTCGTACAATTCTACTGAGCAAATCAGAAAAACTCCTAAGTGGCAAATCTATCAAACTTTAAATAATGAGTGGAATGGGATTGTTGATAGCAGTATTTGCATTAATAATCACACAGAACACCCAACAAATTGCTATTTAACTATCAAAACAGAAGATATAGATACTAGCCGTCCTGTTTTTATACGCTCGCAAATGGATAGTAGCGAGTATGTCATTTTGCAACAAAATGGCTTATTTAATGGTAGTTTCGGTGCTAACTTACTAAATGGTCTTACTCTGAAAGACTATGATGATGCTTGCCCAAATGGTATTTGTTCTGGCATTTTTATGCAAGTATTATATCCTGATAGCAGTGGAGCAGTCACTCAAAATCGTTGGTACGCTGGAGGACATAATTTAAATCCTTTTTTTGGAGAGAACTACGGAGCTTGCTTTCCTAGTGAAAAGTTTCCGACAGGACAATTTCTCAAAGATTTTTTTATCCGACTACAATTTGAGGAAACGACACCTGAAAGTCAGGTAAAGATTTACGTTGATTTTGAAATATCAGATACCTATCTACTTATTAATCAAGATATTATTGCCAATGAATTAATTTTCCCTCAACACTATAACATTTCCTTTGATAGTTGGTTCGGGCCAACAAGTTTCCTTGTTACACATACTGCTGAAGGTTATCCTTCTACCGAAAATCGTTCTTATATAGATTTATATCCAAGTATTAATACAACAACAATAGATACTATTGATTTAAGTATTGAGGAATATCAAACTCTTATTTTTCAACCATTTACAGGCTTTAGAGGCGGCTTGATAGCAGGTAGCGATACAACTCGCCATATTATAAATATCATAAACAATGGGGGAACTTTGTGCCTGCCATTAATTGTAGAAATGATTATGCACCGAGGCAATAATTTTATTTACAATGGTGGAAATATTAGCTTGGAAGGTGAGCGTGCTTGTATGCAATTTAGCGAAGGCAGCAACTTAATTATTGCAGATAATCAGATATTGGAATATGGCAAAACAGGGCGTGGAATGTTGGCTTTGCGAACAGGTGGAAGTATTGTTATTGGCGAAAATGCAGAGTTACAGGTACATAATACGATGGTAATGGGCGAAAAAAAGGGAGCTACAAAAGCCGAGCAAATATATATGACTCTCAACAAAAATAGCAAACTGACTTTTGCAGAAGGTGCTCGTTTAAGCAATCATATTAGCTTTGATGGAACGATGAAATTGAATGTTTATATGAAAGGTGGAATTTTGGACGATAGCGGTTTGTCGGCTGCCGATAAGTTGTTGATTAATAGAATTTATGATACGCCACAAGCTAATTTTGCTCAAAACTTGCATGTTTTGCAAAATCCAACCAACCAAAAAGCCGTTACTTTTAGCTTCAATATGGCTGATGCTGGTAGTCTGCAAGCTGTTGTATATGACATAAATGGTCGCTTGATGGCTCAAACAGTTTATGAAATGCAAAAAGGCATCAATTATGAAACGTTTGATTTGCCAAACATAACAGCAGGCACTTATCTTTTGCATATTCAGAATGAAAATGGCGAAACAGCCACCGCAAAATGGCTGAAAATGGAATAAAGTTTAATATTTTTGAAATAACAATTAGATAGACATGACATTTTTTCAAAAAATGTCATGTCTAAAGTCAATATTTAAAAATGTCCTTATCATATTATTTTCCTACTTTCTGATTACTTATCACAATTCGAAAACCATCTGGGTCGGCAATCATCGTTCCAAACCTTTGCCAATATGGATTAATCGGCTGCAAAGCTTCAATTTTATTGCTTGCTATGTTTTGCAAAATCCCTTCATATTCTTCTTTATTTGGATAAAAAACAAGCATATCATCTTCATCAAAAGTATGCTCGGCTTTTACATCTGATTGTGTAAATTCTAAATGCCAATCACAGCCTTTTTTGCCGAAAAAAACACCGTTATAATTCTCATGTTCATCGAAACGGCCAATTAAATCTAAACCTAAAATTTTTGTATAAAACTCAACAAGTGGTTTCAAATCATTTGAATGTCGTGCTACTCTAAATGTCATATTTTTATTTTTTGTTATTTTAGAATGAATTAGATAGAAAATCTATTTAAACATCAACTTTCTAATCTCAATAGTATGTTTTTTTTGCCAAAAGGTGTTTTTTTATTCAACTGAAAATTGTTATAAAAATGTCAGAATTATTGTAATCCTACACTAAAACATTTTGGAACACTAGAAAGTTTTGAAGATAAAACACTTATAGCTGCTGATATACAATCTCTGGTTAGTGATTAAACTATCTTTTTTTTGAGCGTTACTAAGTCCTTTAAAAAGCCTCTTTTGAAATAAGTAGTTATAAAAATGTAATATTGCTATATTCGCTTTTTATTTCCATAAAAAAAAATTAGCTTTGTTCTGGTCAAGTTTTTCAACCAATACTATTTCTATTTTTCCTACCAAAACAAATAACTAATTTATGAATTATTTTTCGCTTTTTATGAGCATGATATTGTGTCTATCTTTTTCGTTAGATAGTTTGGCACAAACAAATACCAATCAAAATAAATTTCGACAACTTGGGCAAGAATTGCCTACCCCAAATGTATATCGTACTGCTTCGGGTTCGCCAGGCCACGAATATTGGCAACAAAAGGCAAATTACGATATTAAAGTGGTATTAAATGATAAGACACAACGCATTGATGGCCAAGAAACAATAACTTATTACAACAACTCGCCAGACGAATTGACGTATCTTTGGATTCAACTCGACCAAAATATTAGAGCCAAAGATTCGGATGCGAAAAAGGTGGAAATAATGAGCATCACTAAAGACAAAATGTCATGGCGAAAAATGAAAGGCTTACACAATGATTTTGATGGTGGTTTCAAAATCAAAGAAGTCAAAGGAAAGTCTGGAAAAGCTTTGAAATACACCATTAATAAAACAATGATGCGTGTAGATTTGCCTAAGCCTTTGAAAGCAGGAGGCAACTTTTCGTTTAGCATCAAGTGGTGGTACAATCTCAATGATAGAATGGAAATTGGCGGTCGCTCTGGCTACGAATATTTTGAAGAAGATGACAATTATCTATATACTATTGCACAGTTTTATCCACGCATGGCGGTATATAACGAAGTAGAGGGCTGGCAGCACAAACAATTTTTGGGACGTGGCGAGTTTGCTCTTCCTTTTGGCGATTTTAAGGTGTCGATTACTGTGCCATCTGACCATCTTATTGCAGCAACAGGCGTTTTGCAAAATCCAAATGAAGTTTTGACTAGCGAAGAACGTCGTCGTTTGAATAGAGCAAAGTCTGCAACAGAACCTATGCTTATTGTGACGGAAGCAGAAGCACGCAAAAAAGAAAAGAAAAAAAGCGAAAGAACCAAAACATGGGTTTTTAAGGCCGAAAATGTTCGAGATTTTGGTTGGGCGAGTTCTCGTAAGTTTATTTGGGACGCTATGAATGTGAAACTTTCTGGCAAAAATGTGATGGCGATGTCTTTTTATCCGAAAGAAGGCAATCCACTTTGGGAACAATACTCGACAAAAGTGGTAGCACATAGCCTGCGAACTTACTCTAAATATACTTTTGATTATCCTTATCCTGTTGCTATTTCGGTTCATGCAGCAAATATAGGCATGGAATACCCTATGATTTGCTTTAATTTTGGCCGCCCAAACAAAGATGGTACTTATTCAGAATATTTGAAATATCGTATGATTGGCGTGATTATTCACGAAGTAGGACACAACTATTTTCCGATGATAGTAAACTCTGATGAGCGACAATGGACTTGGATGGACGAAGGTTTAAATTGCTTTTTACAATATTTGACTGAACAGGAATGGCAAAAAGATTTCCCTTCTCGTCGTGGGCCTGCCTATAAAATTACAAATTATATGAAAGGCGATAAAAACAACATTACGCCTATTATGACCAATGCAGAAAGCCTGTTGCAAGTTGGTAATAATGCCTATGGAAAACCCTCTACGGCACTCAATATTTTGCGAGAAACCATTATGGGGCGTGAACTGTTCGATTATGCTTTTAAGCAATATGCCAACCGTTGGAAATTTAAACATCCTTCGCCAGCCGATTTTTTTAGAACAATGGAAGATGCCTCTGCCGTTGATTTAGATTGGTTTTGGAGAGGTTGGTTTTATACGACAGACCATGTAGATATCAGCCTTGCTCAAGTCAATTGGTTTCAAATCAATACGCAAAATCCTGAAGTAGAAAAGCCTTTTGCTGCAAAACAAGATAGTGAAAAAACGCCTTATATTTCTGATACTCGCAATGCAGCGGCTTTTCCAGAGCGAATGCTTGATAAAGACCCTACGCTAAAAGATTTTTATAACAAATATAATCCTTTTGTTGTTGATTTGTTAGACGAACAAGAATATGCCAAATATATCAGCCGTTTAGATAAAAAAGAGTTAGATATTCTGAATGGTAATCAACAGTATTACGAATTGCAATTCGAAAATATTGGTGGTTTGGTTATGCCGATTATTCTTGAGTTTACTTACATTGATGGCACGAAAGAAAAACAGCATATTCCTGCCGAAATCTGGAAAAAAAATGATAAAGAAGTGAGTAAAGTTTTCGTTTTAGAAAAAGAAGTGATGAGTATTGCGATTGACCCATATTTGGAAACTGCTGATACCGATATTTCAAATAATCATTGGCCAAAACGACCAAAACCTAGTCGTTTTCAGCTATATAAAAGACGTAGCTCAAAGAAAGAAAATTTGATGCAGCGAAATATAAGAGCGGAAGAGCTGGAAAAAGGAGTAGGAGAGTAGTTGGATATTATTTTTTCTGTAAAAATGAAAAACAAGAGCAGAAAAAGTATTTATAAAAAAACTTGTATCTATTTTTTCTTACCTTTGCACCCCAAAAACAAGCTAATATGTTTTTTTACTGAATTTTATTTTATTTAAAATATGTAACATGATAGAAATATTTCTTTTTTTCATAAAAAAAAGTTATTTTAAACGAAAATTGATTTATTTGTGTTAATTTAAAAAAAACATGTAAATAATTGAACATATAGAATAGTGCCGCAAAAATTCATCACATAGTTAAAATATAATATATTCCATTATGGTAATAGAAGTCGAAGTAAAGCCAGTTTTTAAGGTTCAGCTCATAGAAAAATCAAAATTGCAAGAGGTAGATTTTAATAATATTCCTTTTGGTAGAGTTTTTTCAGACCACATGATAGTCATTGATTATGAAGATGGCGAGTGGCAACAACCGCAAATTTTGCCTTATGGCCCTTTGCAACTCAATCCTGCAACGACTGTTTTACATTATGGCCAAGCTATTTTTGAGGGCATGAAAGCTCATAAAGACCGAACAAATGGCGATATTTTGCTTTTCAGACCAGACGAAAATGCAGATCGTTTAAAAGAGTCGGCAATTAGAATGGGAATGCCGCCTATTCCAAAAGAATTGTTTTTGGAGAGCTTGAAAGAATTGGTTAATTTAGATAGAAAATGGGTACCAGATATTGACGAAGCGTCTCTTTATATTCGCCCTTTGCAGTATGGCAGCGACGATTTTATCGGTGTTCATTCTTCACAAAGCTATAAGTTTGTGATTTTCACTTGTCCGTCAGGGCCTTATTTTTCTAAGCCAGTAAAAGTGTGGATAGAGCAAGAGTATGTGAGAGCAGCTAAAGGCGGCACAGGAGCAGCTAAAACGGCTGGAAACTATGCTGCAACACTTTATCCTGCTATGTTGGCGAAGCAAAAAGGCTATGACCAAGTTTTGTGGACAGATGGAAAAGAGCATAAATTTGTGGAGGAAGCTGGCACAATGAATGTCTTTTTTATCATTGGTGATGAGATTTGCACACCAAAATTAGATGGCACAATTCTGCCAGGTATTACTCGCAAAAGCGTTATTCAGTTGTTGCGTGATGCTGGACATACCGTAAATGAGCGTGAGGTAAGTGTTGCGGAACTAGTGGAGGCAAACGAAAAAGGTATTTTACACGATGCTTTTGGCGTTGGAACTGCTGCTACGATTTCTTATATCGCTGAAATGGGCAATGATGACTGTACAATTATTTTGCCTTCTGTGAAAAGTCGCACGATTTCTGCGAAACTAAAAGCAACTTTAGAAGATATTAAACGTGGTTTGACTGATGATAAATATGGTTGGTTAGTGCGTTTGTAATCGTAAATTTTCTTTTGACAAATGAAAGTGCTATTTCAAAATCTAATTAGTTTTAGGTCTTGAAATAGCATTTTTTTTACAACAAAAAAGAAAGTCAAACAAATAATATACACATAACCATAATATTCAAAATCAATTTGGTAGGTAATATAATCTGATTTTGTTAATATTTTCGGAAGTTTTGCTACAATTCCTATTGCAAAGCCAATCAAAATATACATGAAATAACCCTTGATAATATCAACTATTTTCTCTTTAAACAAAAGGCTACTTAATATAAAAAAGGCAATTATAAAAAATGCTTTACTTCTAAAAGAAAACATCATTTCGCTATTATAAAAATCATGTAATAGCTGCATTTTTTCTAAAATAAGAAAGCTTAATTGTACCAAAAACGGATATATTATAATAGCAATTACAACAGAGATTACACTAACTAATGCAAATCTTAATACATTTAACATGATATTATTTATTATTTAAAAAGTTGGCATCAACAACACATCTTCAAAAGCTTCATTTCTAAGACATTTAGGTGGTATCTTTTTTACTTTTGTTTCTCTTATATTAATTTCTTCTATCATTTTTAGCTCTTTTAACCAACAAGGCAGTTTAGCCAAATCATAATTCCAACTCACATTTAGCTTCCGCAAATTTGGCATATCTAAAACCACTTTGGGAATTTCCTCCAATAAATTCTGTCCTAAACTCAATTCCTCTAATTGCTTCATCTCGGCTATTTTATTAGGCACTTTTTTTAAACCCAAACATGTGAGTTTTAAATCTTTTATATATTTGTTATCAAATGCAACATCTAACAAAGCATCATTATTACAAGCCTTGCATAGTGAAATGTTTATCTGTTGCAAACTTTTTATATTATTAATTTCGGGTGGCAAATATTGTATAGAATCACAATTAAAAATATTAAATCCTGCTAAATTTGGTAACAATTCAATTTCTTTAGGTATGCTATCTACTGAAATATCCGTTAGATACAATATTTGCAATGATTCGTTGTCAGCTAAATTCTCAAAAAGAGCTTTAAGATGAGGCTTGTCATACCACCTAACAGTAAGTTGTACTAGGTTTTTGCACTTTTTTAAATGCTTACCTAATGCAGCATTATCATAAGCACTAATCATTATGACTTCTTCATAATTAGCTGGTTTTTTCCTACCTAGCTTCGAATCAATTGAGTGAACGTATTCTTGAAAAAAAGTTGACGAATCGATAGTTTGAGCATAAATTTTCGTAAAAGGAAAACTCAAAATTAGTAGTATAATGTAAATTTTCATTGGTTTGTTTTTTTAGAAATAAAATAAAAATTACTTGTTATTACAAATATTTTTTAAGTAGAACTGTCTTTTCGCATTTCCTTTTAGAAAATGAATATTTAGGTTTTGGTAGATATAAAACCTACCGCTATTGAGTTTTTTTAATAACTTTGCTCAATAGCGGTGCTTTTTATAAGCACCTTATCGGCATATTCAGCTAAATATCAAAAAATAAACACTATCGAATAATCGTAAAAACCCCTTTCCGTTCCAAAACCTTTTCGCCACATTGAGCCTTCACAAAATACACATAACTGCCTATTTCCTGTTCTCGCTCACGAAACTCACCATTCCAAAAAGCCTTATTTTCTGCCAAAGCATCGAAAACTAATCTTCCCCAACGGTTGTAAATCTGAAAATCGAGCAGCTCGTCATAGCTATCGGCAAGCGGCGAAAAAACGTCATTTATTCCATCATTATTAGGACTAAAAGCCGTAGGAATTAGCAAAGTCTCACAATCTTCCACCAATCTCACTGTAATATTTCTCGTTTCGGTGCAGCCCAATATATTGCTTATTTCTACTGTGTAAGTCGTTGTTTGCAAAGGTGTTACGCTAATATTTGCAGTATGCGAAGCGATATTTTCATTTCCTACCAACCAATCAATATGCGTAAAATTGCCAAGCACTTCCAAATCTATCGTTTCGCCACTTTTGATAGCACTATCTGGCGTAATATAATCTACCGAAAGCGGCACAATTTCCACCGTAACAGAATCTGTAAAAACCGTATTGCAATCGTCATTGTAAGAAACAGTAAGGCTAAAAGTTGTCGTATTTTCAAGCGTTGCAATAGGATTTTGAGCCATTGCATCATTTAAATTTTCGCTGGGTGACCATTCAAAGGTAGCAGTATTTGGCACATTTTCGCTCAAATAAAGCGGCACATTTTCGCCTATGCAAATAGCCGTATCTGGCAAAGCCTGCATATCATTTGCATTCTGCACAAAAATCGTGACACTCTCATTGCCTATACAGCCATCATTGCTAAAACTTACGGTATAGGTTGTCGTTTCGCTAGGCGTAGCGATAGGATTTTCAATATTTGCATCACTCAAACTTTCGGCTGGCGACCAACTTATGGTAGGCTCTATATTGGGCAAATAAGCACATAAATTAAAACGAATATCTGGCCGTATATCGCTTGTCGTTTCATTGGACAAAATACAACCATTTCCATTGCTATTATAATCATAAACAACTGAATTATAGTTAGTTATACTTGCCGAAACTTCATCAAATATGCCGCTATTATCATTTGTATAACACACTTCTATGAGCAAATTCTTTTCACCGTCCCAGTCATAAGCATTATCTAAAGTAAATACATTCCAAGCATCATTTACGGTATAGTTTGCAGCATAAAACACCTCTTGCAAGCCACTTTGAAAACTATTTAATTCGTCATTATTGACACAACTAATGCGAATCGTAAAATCATTGTAAACGGTTGTTCCACCAGAAAATAAGTCCGTAACATTAAATCCAATGCTATTGATAATGCCACTTGTCATGCCCATAGCTTGGATTTCGTCTTGTCGATACAACATTTGCAAACGATAACTTTCCCACAAACCATAAAAAGGCGTAGGTTCAAAACTCGTCGTTGTGCCTGTTCCAATATCATAAGAGTTAGCTGCATTTTCGCAAACATTGCCATTTGTGCCGCAAGTTAATTCAGAAAAAATAGCGACACTAGCATTCAAATTGACACTTTCGCCTCCGCAAATCGTGTCTTGCGAAGCTGTTAAAGTAACATTTGTACTAGATTCGGCTACGGTGAGCGTCACAGAATCAGTAGCAGAGCAGCCATTTGTGAGGTTTGTTGCAGTCAAAAAATAAGTTGTCGTTTCGCTAGAGTTTGCCGTTGCATTTAAAGTATTTGCATTACTTAGGTTTTCATTTGGCGACCAAGAAAAAGAATAATCATTTATATCGCCATCAACTGTTCCGCTCAAAGTTGTCGTTTGATTTTGACAAATACTGATGTCTTCCATCGCTTGCAAAACAAAAGTTTCAGCTAAAATAACGCTAATATCTGCCGTTTCTCCGCAATTTGTCGTGATAGTATAATTCGTCGTTTCGCCAATATTTCCCTGATTATTTATTTCTACTAAAGAGCCATCTGTTTCCAAAAAAATCAGGCCAGTAGTTGGCGACCAAATATATTCGCTGCCACCAGAAAGTTCAATCACCAAAGGATTTGCACCAACACATTGGTAAAAAGTCTCATTAGAAAGATTGAAATTTCCCAAAACAGTTATCTGAAAAGTGTAGTATAAATGAGAAGAAATTGGGCAAGCATTATCTGTAATATAAACCTCAAAAGTATGCTGGCCTACATCATTTGTCGTTGGTGTCCATGAAAAAACGCCTTCAACTGCATCTAAAATGGTATTTTGCTCAAAAGTAGCTCCATTTAAATCAGAAACATTTGTCTCAAATAAAATAATATCGGCATCGTCATAATCAAAAGCATCAATATTAAACGTTAAAGTTTCATTCTGGCAAACCTCAAAGTTTGATGAATTGGGTAAAGTCGCTTGAACGTGTTGATTTTCGCAATCTAAAATAACAAATTGCATATCTCGAATAATAGAACCGACAAATTCACCATTTCTATATTCTTCTATCAAAACCGCAACGACAGGCCGCTGTGTTTCGGTAGGCAAAAAAGTGATTTGGCCATTTGTATTATCGAAATCAAAATTTGATGCTGCGATAGGTTGTTCTGTACTAAAACCTAAAAAATAAGGAATAGGCGAAATGATATTATCTAGCGGTTGCACAAGGCTAAAAACGAGTTCATCACCATCATTTTCGGTTGTTCCAAGTGTAAAAGTGCTGTTTTGCTCACAAAAATAAGCGACAGGTAAGCTACTGAATGTGGGTGAAGAATTGCAACCTATCGTATTATTCAGTTTTGCTTCTATATAAATGCTATAAAAATCTGGATTTACAAGATTTGTTATTGTTGCACTTCTCGTTTCGTTATCTTCTAAGCGATAGCTAAATGTCCAATCTGTGCAAGTTTGCGGCAGCGTTGCAAAACCATTGTAGCGATATTCTCGCACACCAGCCAAAGTGCCATTTTCGCAATTACTTTCGCCATTTTCAAGTACTTCCGTACACAATTGCGACACTTCTGCTCCCCAATTTTCTGCGATTGGCGTAAGCAACAAAACGCTAGATTCTCCACAACTTGCCGAACTCACATTCAATAAAGGTGTAGCAGGCGGCTCTGTAATAATGCTACTGCCGCAATCGAGATAAAAAGTCAATTGCACTTCATACACATCTTGTGCCAAACAATTGTAAGTCAAATCAATGGCCATAGCATGATTTGCTACCGTTTTTTGAGTAAAAAAAATAAGCAAACAACTGATAATAAGCAAATTATATAGAGTAGATAAACGCATGTTTCAACGAATTTATATTTTTTCAAAAAAAATTATACAAGCAAAGATAATGTGATTTGTTGCTTTTTTGCTTGAAATAGGTTTTTTTTTCTAAAAAACAAAAATAAAGTTGTATATACAACTTTATTAGTTTACCTTTGCCACTATGAAAGACAAATACCCCTTACTTGCCCTTTCAAATCCTAGAAGCTGTACGGCGGGCAAGATTATGAGATGCGAAAGAATTATCTTAAATATTTATAGAAAACACCTTTCGCCATTTGGAATAACGAGCAGCCAGTTGAGTATTTTGATGATAGTTGCGAAGCTAGAACCACTCAAACAGGCTGATTTGGCGATGATATTACAAATGGAAAAATCAACAGTCAGTAGAAATATTAGGCGATTGCTTGATACAAATTTGTTGATGCGTGTTGTGTCCAAACAGTTGTCGGTGACAGAAGAAGGGAAGATATTGCTAGAAAAGGTGATGCCTGCATGGGAAAATGCTAAAGCAGAAACTAATGAGTTGTTGCAAGCTGACGGAGCAGTAGCTTTAAATTTAGTTTTAAATAATTTAAGTGCCAAGCACTAATTAAGTACTCTATTTAGGCTGCTAACACATTGAAATTTATGGTGTTAGCTTTCACATAAGAGTAATTTATTTTTAATGTTAAACTAATCAAATAATATATTATGATACAATCAGGTTATATTTTATTAACTATTTTGATGTATGCCATTTTAGTTTTTGGCTACAATTATGCGTTAGGAAAAGCAAATGTTGCGAATGATACTCGCAAAAAAAATGTTTTCACACTTGCGATAGGCTTGTTAATATGGTTTATTTATGCTTTTATTATAGGAAAATCAGGTGTTTTGCGAAATTTTGACTTGCCACCTCGTTTTCCTTTATTGACAATCTTGCCAGCGTTTACTATGATAGGCATTTTTCTGTATAAACATAAAGACAGCCCAATTTTAAAAACTATTCCAAAATCTGGACTTATTTATTATCAAAGTTTTCGCATTATTGTCGAAAGTTTGTTTGTTGCTACGGTAGGCCTGGGAATTTTGCACCCAGAAGTAACTTTTGAAGGCTATAATTATGATATTGTATTTGCTTTCACAGCTCCAATTATTGCTTTTTTGGTGTTTAATAAAAAAGTTTTGCCTCAAAAAGTCGCTTTATATTGGAATTATTTGGGCTTAGTAGTCATTGCATTTATCATTTATTTGTTTACGACTACGGTTTATTTTCCTTCTATTTGGGGAAGTACAGAAACTTTAGCTAACGAACAATTTATTGATTTTCCTTATGTTTTAGTGCCAGCCTTTTTGATGCCTTCGGCTGTTTTTATACATCTACTTTCTATTATGCAATTGAGAAAATATCCTTCATAGCAAAAAGTGCAAATAAAAAAGCATACCTTATATATAAGGTATGCTTTTTTCTAAAATATTGATATTTTAATTCTTTTGTGCTACTATTTAAAGGCATTTAAACCCGTCACATCATAGCCAGTAATAAGCAAATGAATATCATGCGTTCCTTCATAAGTAATCACGGATTCGAGGTTCATCATATGACGCATAATAGGAAATTCGCCTGTGATGCCCATACCACCATGAATTTGTCGAGCTTCTCTCGCAATTTTCAAAGCCATGTCGACATTATTTCTTTTCGCCATAGAAATTTGAGATGGTGTAGCACGTTTAGCATCTTTTAATTGTCCTAAACGCCAAGCCAACAATTGAGCTTTTGTAATTTCTGTTACCATTTCAGCCAATTTCTTTTGGGTCAGTTGAAAGCCACCAATAGGCTTGCCAAACTGCACACGCTGAGTAGAATAACGCAAAGCAGAATCATAACAATCCATAGCAGCACCAATTGCTCCCCATGCAATGCCAAAACGAGCCGAAGAAAGACAAGTCAATGGCCCACGCAAGCCTTTGGCATTAGGCAATAAATTTTCTTTTGGCACTTTCACATTGTCAAATACCAACTCACCTGTTGCCGAAGCACGCAACGACCATTTGCCATGTGTTGATGGTGTGCTGAAACCTTCCATGCCACGTTCTACAATTACACCACGAATAATACCCTCATCATCTTTCGCCCAAACTACTGCGATGTCGGCAAAAGGAGCATTAGAAATCCACATTTTCGCACCGTTTAACAAATAATGGTCGCCCATATCTTTGATGCGAGTAATCATTCCACCTGGATTTGAACCGTGATTAGGCTCTGTTAAACCAAAGCAGCCAATCATTTCGCCAGTACCCAAAGCAGGTAAATATTTTTTTCGTTGAGCCTCTGAGCCGAAAGTATAAATAGGAAACATTACCAACGAACTTTGAACCGATGCCGTAGAGCGAATGCCCGAATCGCCACGCTCCAACTCTTGCATAATAATGCCATAAGCCGTATAATCTAAGCCTTGCCCACCATATTCTGCTGGAATAACCGCACCAAAAGCACCAATTTCGCCCAAACCTTTGACCAATTGATGTGGAAATTCTGCACGTTGTGCATACTCTTCAATGATAGGTGATACATTTTGTTTTACCCAAGCTCTTACGGTATCTCTAATCAATAAATGCTCTTCCGAAAGCAGTTCATCAACTTGATAATAGTCGTGTCCCTGAAATTTGTCTTGTCCAAGGCTTTTGATATAACTCGGACGTTTTTGCTCACTTGCAATATCGCTAATATGTGCCATAAAAAATTAAATAAGTTTTTTTAAGAAAAACGCTTAATACTGTTTGAGATAACAGCGTCATCGTGCAAACAAAAAAAGTTTATTTTTTTTAAGTAGTTGTTCAAATATTTTTAGGTATTTATTTTATTCAACCTTTGAAGATTATAATATATTGTAAATACTTTGTTTCTTTTGATTAACTATTTAAAATAAAAAATGTTCGCAAAGTTACGAACTTTTATTCATTGTTGTGAAAGTATGTAAAAAAAGTTTTTTAATGTCAGTAAAAATTATGTTTGCTAACAAAAAAAATTAAAAACCTGAATTAAAGCTAGATTTTTTATTTTTTGAGCGTTACTTAGTGTCCAAAATACTGTATATTTTTATAGTCAAGCTTTTTGAGCCTATTTTTTTGATAAACATTTGAAAAACAACACTTTATATAGGTTTTATAAAGTTAAATTGTGAATTAAAATATTTTTTTGACACTCTAATGACCACAAAAATAGACACTTTTTTTTGATAGAAATTAGGCTATATTAAGAACATTCTCATTTAGTTATTACTTTTTTTATTGACACTTTTCGGCTTCTTTTTTTCTTCTTTTCCTTTTTGAAAAAAATCTCAACTTATATTTTTTTTTCACTATTTATAAAAAAAAGTCCTTTTTGTATAAAAGAACCTTTTGTTTTTTCTTTTTGAAGTAAAAAAAGCAAAAATATTAAAAAAATAAAGTATAAACATTTCTTATTTTTGGCTCATTATTTGATGTGAAACTATGCAAGCATGAACTATCACTTATATATTCCCTTTTTTCTTATAACAAACAAGAATAATCATGCACTACTTCTCATTAAATAAAAATGCGTTTTTAAATTCATTATACAAACTTGCAATTTTATTTTATATCACAACAAGTTTCTTTTTTCTTTTGCAAGATGCAAATGCTCAAAACCTGCCACCATTCGCACCAGATACTTTGGCTACTTGCACTGAGCCACTTTCGCCATTAACACTGTGCGATTCGTTTAGCGACCCAAATAACGATAATGTTGCGGTTGTTTCTGGACATACTACATTCAATTGTAGCCTTGTGTTTCTAAATGATTCTTGCGTCAGATATACGCCACTTCCTGGATTTGTGGGTACTGATACGGTCTTTCTCGAAATTTGCGATGACCAGATGCCTGCTGCTTGTAGCCAAAGTGTTACGATAGTTCATGTTGGTTGTTTAGCACCAGTTTCCGAAAATGATATGGTGGTTTTATCTAGTACATATATGACTGTAAATCAAAGCATTAGCAATGTTTTTGAGCCTTATGAAAATGGAATAAATGTCGATGTGACGAAAAACGATAACATTGTTTGCGGCACAAATTTTGTTGTTCCTATTATCACTTCGCCACCAAACAATGGCACTTATAGCATTATTAGTGCTACTGAAATTCATTATCAACCAAACGCTGATTTTGTTGGCCTCGACTCGCTAACCTATGTAAGCTGCAACAATTGTCCGCTATGCGATACGGCTCAAATGGTTATTAATGTATTGCCGCCAGATTTTGGTTGCAACACAGATATATATAAATGTGTTGGCCCTTTTACGACAACAAATATCTGTCCTCAATTTTGTACACTAGATTTTGATGAAATCACACAATATACTTATGAGGCTGAACACGGAACAATAGATTCTCCTATCAATAATTGTTCTTTTTACATTCCAAACTCAAATTTTATAGGCATTGATATAGTTACTTTTACGGCTTGCGATGAAACAGGATATTGTGAAACGACAAAAGCTTATGTCACCATTGAAGCCAATTGTGGGGATAATATGCCCGTAGCTACCGATGATTTTGCAGAAACAACTGCAAATGTTCCTGTTGTTATACAAGTTTTAAATAATGATTATGACATCGATGGCCAAAATTTGCTAGTCATTCAAACTTCGCCACCAAACGATGGAGTTATTGATATTGACCCTAATTATCAAACAGTTATATATACTGCAAATATTGGATTTATTGGAATAGATAGCTTTACTTATACTATTTGCGACCCTACACAACAATGTGTAACTGCTAGTGTTGTGGTGGAGGTTTTGGATATTGAAATTTGCAATGAAACGGCAGCTTATTGTGTAGCACAATTTACACCTTTAAATATTTGTGTGGAATTTTGCGACTTGCAAAACGAAAATTCGGTCAGTATCACCGATGCTCATACTACCTTTGAATGTAGCTTGAATATGCTGAATGATACTTGCCTACAATTTACACCTTTGCCTGCTTTTTTAGGCACAGATGTCATTACTATTATTGGTTGTGATGCCGACAATTTGTGTGATACGACACTTGTTACCGTTCATGTTGGCTGTGTTGCTCCGCAGGCTCACGACGATAATGCTGTTACGCAATCTGGCCAATATGTAGAGTTAAATGTTTTGCAAAATGATGTCGCACCTTGTGAGGATAGCGAGTTGTCTATCAATATTTTTACACCACCTAACAATGGTAGTATTCTAATAGCAACCAATCAAACCGTTGTTTATACGCCAAGTAATGATTTTGTAGGAACGGAAATTATTGAGTATCAAGTCTGTAATGATTGTTCAGATACGGCTTGCGATTATGCCAATATTATTGTGGAGGTTTTGGGAGTAAATGAAATCATTGTAGCTAATAATGACTTGATTACCACCTCAATAAATAGCGAAATTTTATCTAATGTTTTGAGCAATGATGAATATACCTCAGCCATTAGCGACATCAATATAAATCTTTTTGCTGATGCTGAAAATGGCAATGTTTTTTTCGATTTGGAAGGAAATGCTATTTATTATCCAGACAATGATTTTCAAGGCATTGATTATTTTACTTACGAAATTTGTTACGGAAATACGGAACTTTGCGATATGGCTTTGGTAACAGTTGTTGTTGGAAATGGAAATAATATTCCTGTTGCAAATAGCGATATAGCTTATGTGCTTGAAAATGAAACGACAAGCATTTCGGTTTTGATAAATGATACAGATGTAAATCACGAAAACTCTGAACTGAATGTTGCTAATATAGCGACTTTTCCAGATTTTGGCACAGCTGATATTTCAGAAAATGATATTATTTATACGCCAAATGAAAATTTTATTGGCACAGATAGCTTGCAATACATCGTTTGCGACCCACTTTTTGCCTGCGATACCACAACACTTATGCTTCATATCATTGTTGCTCCAAATGCTCAAACAGATATTTTTGTTACGAGCGAAAACGAACCGCTTAGTTTCAATATTTTAGCCAATGATATAGGCGAAAACCTGTCGCTTGTTTTTTTGGAAGAAAGCGATTTTGGAACAATAGAATATAATGAGAATGGAAATATAAACTATACTCCTAATGCAAATTTTGTTGGAGAAGACTACTTTACATATCAAATTTGTAATGATATAGGCTTTTGCGATGAAGGTTTAGTAAATATTACGGTGATTTCGGTAGGCGAAAATTTGAATTTGGCGGCCAATAATGATAGTTATGAAATAGAACTCAATGAACAACTTATTTTGGAGCTTTTAGACAATGATATTTTTGATGAAACCGAAAACGTTAGCATCGAATCTTACACGCAAGGAAACAACGGAACGGTTTTGATGATAGACAGCGAACTTGCCTATTTGCCCAATCCATCTTTTGTCGGAAATGATGAATTTACTTATGTGTTGTGCTATGAAAGCTTTGCTGATATTTGCGATACCGCCATAGTGTATATATATATAGACACTCCTTTAGACACTAATTTGCCACCTAATGCCATAACCGATTTTGTGGTCACAGATATAAATACAAGTACCACTTACGATATTTTGCAAAACGACAATGACCCAAATGGCGATACTTACTCTATTGCCGAGTTTGTGCAGCCTTTATATGGAACAGCTTCTATTAATCAAACAGGAATACTCAACTATACGCCTTTTGCCGATTTTAGCGGAGAAGATTATTTGGTTTATACCATATGTGACAATGGTTTCCCTATTTTGTGCGACACTGCGTCTGTTGTTATTACGGTTGCAAGCTTGATGAGCAACACGCCTGATATTTATGCCGAAATTTATGAAGATAATGATACTATTTTTTGTTTGCAAGACCACTTTGGCACGAATTTAGCTATAAATAACATTGAAATATATAACGTACCTAATCATGGTTCGCCTTATTTCATTCCGTTCAATGCTTCTTGTATTGCATACTCTCCAAATCTCAATTTTTCGGGTTTTGATGCCTTAACAATAGGATTGTGTGAAGAGCAGACAGGGTTTTGTGACACTATTGAAATACTATTGCACATACTGCCGCTCAATGATGCACCTATTGCAATTAATGATATAGATAGCACAAATATCAATACAAGTGTTGTAATAGACGTTCTTGCAAATGATTATGATGTAGAAAGTGACGAAGTTTTTATTTTTTCGGTCGAAAACCCAAATTATGGAAGCTTGACTATTTCTTTTGAAGGAATTGTTTATACACCGAATGAAAATTTCGTAGGAATTGATACTTTTCAATATACTATTGCAGATAATCAAGGATTTACAAATGTTGGTACGGTTATTGTAATAATAAAAGCAGAAGATGATGAGCAAATAGCCATTGCTGAAACACCATTAGTCATTGCAGAAGATGATTATATTTCAGCTTTCAACAATGAAACTATTAACGTTTTTCCGCTTGAAAACGACATCATTTCAGATACTCAAGCAACTGTTCTTTACATATTACCAAATGATAGCGAGCAACTGACAACAAATATTGTCGATAATCGTATTGAAATCATAGCAACAAACAATGATATTGTCGGCGAAATAACTTTGACTTATAGCATTTGTATAGAAAATATTTGTGATGAAGCTGATATTATAATCAATTTTTTAGCTATTCCTCCTTTATGCGATATACATATTGCCAATGCTTTTTCGCCAAATGAAGATGGTATCAATGATACTTTTCAGATAGAAAATGTTGATTGTGAAGCCAATACAAATACACAAATAACCATATTTAACCGTTGGGGAAATACAGTGTACGAAAACTTGCAATACAAAAATGAGACTGCTTGGAATGGCAACCTACAATATAGCAATGAGCCTGTTTCTGATGGCACTTATTTTTATGTAATCAAAATAGACAATAAGCATCAACAACAACAATTTACTGGCTTTCTTGAAGTCAGACGATAAAAATACAAAAAATAATAGTGGTGCTTTTTTATAATAGTTTGTTTGTTTGAAAAAATCCCTTTAGCATTTAAATAAAGGGATTTTTACTTCACTTTTTCACAAATAAGAAAGCATTTTTTCCGAAATTAGAATACAAAAAATAATAGTGGTGCTTTTTTATAATAGTTTGTTTGTTTGAAAAAAT
>JBMZCV010000008.1:0-55497 GCA_049613665.1 Chitinophagales bacterium
TTTGTTATCATAATGCAAAAATAATAAAAATCGCTCAGTATATTACACTACCAAAAAAGTTAAGGGCTCTGGAGTTTTCTTGATTAAAGTCAATGACTTTTCATGTTTTATAGCTGAACTTTGTATAAAATTAAAAAAATATGAAGTTACAAACGTTATTTTTAGTAGTGTTGTTTCCATTTTTGCTATCGAATGTTCATGCCCAAACAACTGATGACATGGAAAGGAAACATTTTATTGGTAGTACCTTGTTTATGGCATTAACTCCTTTGTTAAATCCTTCTCCAAATTATTATCAACTGAATTATGGCTATCGAATCACACCAAAAGATGTTTTGTCGGTTGAGGCGATTACTTGGAGTTATTATGGGCCTCAAAAAAAGCCTAATAGCGAAGCTTTTCCAGGAAAAGTGCAAGCATTTGGCCTTGGTTTGGCATACAAACGTTTTTTGTGGAAAGGCATTTATTCTCAAATTCACTCCACAGCCTTTCGTCAAAACTATATTGGCGAAGATGATAAAAAAATCCAAAGCGGATTTCAACTATTTAATGTGTTGAGATTTGGCTATCACATCAAATTATTCAAAAATAGATGGTTTATTGAGCCATCTGTTGCTGCTACAAGTTGGTTTATCAATACCAATTTGCCAGATTCATTTCAAGTAGAAGAAGACAAATGGGACAATTATTTGCTTTTTGAGCCAGGTCTTCATGTTGGTTTTAACTTTTAGCTATAATTTTTTTTCTAATCCTACTCAAAGTTTCAGGCTGAATACCCAAATAACTCGCTAGTTGATATTGAGGTACTCTATTTATCAAATAAGGCCTTTCTTTGAGTAGGTTTAAATATCGCTCTTTGGGTTTCATAGTTATAAATTTGGAAAATGTTTGATGTTGATTCGCAAACATTTGCTCCATGCCTGTTCGACAAAAAGTTTCAAATCTAGGATATTTTTTATATAATGCTTGCTCTTTTAGATGGTCAGCAACTGCTACTGTCGTTTCTTCCAAGCAGACAAAATAATGCTTAGATGGCGTTTTATTTACAAGACTATCGAAGTTAATTGCCGATTGATTTTCTGTATAAAAATCTATCGTCTTTTCCTCTCCATTTATCAGCTCATATCTGCGAATACACCCTTTTACAACAAAATAACCTTCCTTTGCAATTTGGCCTTCTCTCAATAAATTTGTTGCTTTTGGAAATGTTTTGATAGGAAAACTTTCTTCAATTGCAATGATTTCTTCTGCTGATAATACTGTCAATTCTGACATGATTTGAATTAGTATGTGTTTCATTTTTTGTTATAAATATTAATTTGCAAACAAAACTTATCGCTTTTTGATATTTAAAATGACTTTATCAGGCCTTAATCTTTACGTTTGTTGATGATGTGGAGTATAATCTCTCTCATTTTTTTTCCTTTTTTTAAAAATTCACTTGTCTTTAAAATTGTCCGAAGTGCCGAATATCCTTTAGGGTAATGATATTGGTTTTTCATTTGTTTGAAATTTTAGGCTTGATGTCTTTTTATATGTGCGGCTACTTTATTATCATTCCGACAAAAAAGTCAGTTGTGAAGCATTAGATGTTGGATTTTCGACGATTTGGAAATGGCTTATGAGCAAAGTAGAAAATATAAGAAATAACTAGAAATGAGTTTCACTAATTTCATACAAATCAACTTCAAATTCATCAAAAAATTTCTTTCTTCTTTTTTGTTTTGATGTTGTTGCTCTCAAAGAAGTTCGATATAATCTAGGCTTTAACACAATATATGCTTCTAATTGATATTCGGCAAAATCAACTCCATTCTCATCAAAATGATTTATTGTACAACCAAGTTGTTCAATTGCTTTTTTTATATTATCTTTTATTTTCTTTATACTAGTAGCATTGGTTTTTAATTCAACAAAGCACAATTTGTTTTCACTAAAAATTATACAATCACATTTTTGTCCATTATAATCATATTCACGAGTTAAAAAACAAGCATCTACTGAAAGTAGTTGTATTTCTTTGGATTGAGAATTAATTACTTTAAAGCATTTTTCTATAAGTATTTCTGTATTTCCTTCTGGAACAATATAACATCTACTTGTTTCTTCTTCATCAGCAATAAGAAATTCCTTTCGGTTTGTAATAGATAAACAATTCAATACTCTTGTATCCCCAAATATTGCTATTAACTGCTGCTTCATAATTTATTTCGTCTAGTTTTTGGTTTTAATTCTTTATAGAGTTCAAACATCTCATCAAATTCACTTTCTACAATTTCTGATATTTCATCAAAATAATTTTCTCCGATTAATTGTGATTTATTATCAAATATAGATTTAAATTCCCAAATGTCACTATTTTTGATTGCATATGCTTCAAAATTAGACGCTTCTATTAAAGAGTTTTTTATATATATGTCAGAAATACTATTTTCTTTTAAATTGTCAATACTTTTTGCAAAAATTAAATTATTTATAACACTTAAAATATAAGGACTATGTGTAGTTATTAAAATTTCACTATTAGTATAATTTACAACCATTCCTATCAACTCTATTAATTTTTTTTGTGCTAAAGGATATAAATGTGCCTCAGGCTCTTCAATCACTCTAAAAACATTTTCTTTTCTTAAAAGTATTAAAAATAAATCTTGTAAAATTCTTATAGATTCTTGCTGACCAGAAGATGCATTTTGTAGATGCACATACCTGCGTCTTTTAGTATCAAATATAATTTTTTCACTAAAATTATCATGTACATATTTTCCTTTTAAGATTTCAAAAATTATATTCTTGGCATTATTTAAAACTTTTGCATACTTTTTTGTTATACTATTAAACATTAATTCACGCTTAATTAAATCGTCAAAATTATTATGCTGAAAATTTTCCTTAATAGTTTCTATTTTTCGAAGAAATTCAAGCATTAAATGAATATCGACAGATTGATTTCTATCTTCTCGTGTTCTAGTCTTTCTACTTTCTAAAGTTAATTGACCAAAAAAATCCAGCTTAAATTGCTCTGTATAAGTTACGGTAATATTTCTTCCTGCTGGTACATATAAAGAGGGTTTGTCATCTTCAAATAAACGATCTACAATATTTTTTAATTGGTTTAAATATCTTGTTTTTGATTGTTCTATTGCTATTAATTCATAAGTGTTTTTACTGTTAGTCGGTTTTTTAATAGCGTTGAGTAATGCTCTAACTTCTTGACCAATTTCACCGTAAAAATTCTCACTAAACGCTATATTCAGATATTTTCGTTGATTTAGTGTTAATTCTATAGTCTTTTCAGAACTATAAAAGTATTTTATCTTAAAATCTTGCCGATGCTTAGTTGAACCAAAAAAATTTAAAAATTTTATTTTAATATCTTTAAGAAAAAAAAGTCTTATATCTTCATCTGTGTTTAAGCTATTAAACACAATAGTAAATAAGTCCTCTTTTAGTGATTTAAAAAAATATATAAGTTTACCAATTGTACTTTTTCCACTTGCTTGTTCTCCAATCAAAACAGCCATTTTTTTTATCTCAATTTCAGCTTTTTCTATTGGTCCAAAATTGTCAATGTATATTTTTTGCATTTATTAATATTTATATTGTAACTTACAAACGAATCTTTTTTTCATTTAAGAAACAAACCTACGATTTTTCCAATTGCCATTACTCGTTGAAATCTCTGTATTTGCTCTCGCCTTATTTTTATACTGTTCCAACATTTTTACGGCTATAAAAGCAGCTATTTCGGCTTCCTCCTCATCTATTATTTCCGATTTGTTTGGCTGAAAATGTTTTTTAACAAAATGTGTATCAAAATTGCCAGAGCGAAAAGCTTCGTGTTCCATCACCATTTTGCCAAAGCCTAAAGTATTTGCTACGCCTTCAATTTTGTATTCCTCAATCGCTTGTTTCATTTTTTCGATAGCTGCTTCACGATTTTCGGCATAAACAATCAACTTCGCAATCATTGGGTCGTAATATATCGGAATATCCATGCCTTCACGAAAGCCATCATCTACACGCACACCTTCGCCTTTTGGCGTTTTGTAGGTCGTTAGCGTTCCAATATCTGGCAAAAAATTATTCATTGGGTCTTCGGCATATACTCGCAGCTCAATACTGTGTCCCTTGATGCTCAAATCTTCTTGCGAAAACGAAAGCGGCAAACCTTGTGCTACTTTCACTTGCTCTTTCACCAAATCAATGCCTGTAATCATTTCCGTAACAGGATGCTCTACTTGCAAGCGAGTATTCATTTCGAGGAAATAATAATTCATATTTTCGTCTAGCAAAAACTCTACCGTTCCAGCACCGACATAATCGCAAGCTTTCGCCACTTTCACAGCACTTTCGCCCATTTTCTGCCGCAATTCAGGTGTGAGAACTGCCGAAGGAGCTTCTTCAATCACTTTCTGATGTCGTCTTTGTATCGAACATTCTCGCTCGAAAAGATGAACGGTATTGCCAAAAGTATCTGCCAAAACTTGAATTTCTATGTGTCGTGGCGAAGTAACATATCGCTCTATAAAAATAGAACCGTCGCCAAAAGCTGAAACGGCTTCGCTAATAGCACGCTGCATTTGCGACTCCAATTCTGCCTCCTCATTTACTACACGCATACCTTTTCCGCCGCCACCAGCCGAAGCTTTGATGAGCAAAGGAAAGCCAATTTGCAAAGCTATTTTTTGAGCCTCTGCAAAGTCTTCAATCGCTTTGTCAGTACCTGGAACCATCGGAATATCATAGTGCGAAACGGCTGCTTTGGCGGCCAACTTGCTACCCATTATTTCAATAGCTTTTGGCGAAGGGCCAATAAAAATGATACCTGCTTCGGTCACTTTTCGAGCAAAATCTGCATTTTCAGATAAAAAACCAAAGCCAGGATGTATTCCATCGACATTGAATTTCAAAGCTATTTGAATGATTTTGTCGGCTCGCAAATATGACTCTGCCGATGGTGGATTTCCAACACAAACGGCTTCATCGGCATACAAAACGTGTGGTGCATTTCGGTCGGCAGTAGAATAAATCGCTACCGTTTTGATACCCATTTCTTTTACTGAACGCATAATACGCAAAGCAATTTCTCCTCGATTGGCTATTAATATTTTTTTCATAAAAATTACTTGGACAAATAAAGTTGTGGCATAAAAAAATGCAAGATAAGTTATTAATTGGCTTTTTTCAAAAACTGACTTATATTTTTTCTAACTGCCAAGCACTATTTTTCCCTTGCCAAAAAATGCCAAACCATTGAAATAACACCTAATAAATAATATTTTTTATTAGGTGTTATTCACAAAAAATGCAGAACAACCAATGATATAAATTTGAAAAGTAAATTGAGCTATCTTTTAGCAAAAGTTGTAGTAAAATAAAGTGGCAGGCATTTACAAAATGCTTGTTAGGAAAAAGGTGTTTTATTGAGATAAAAAGAAAAGAAGAATAATTGAGTAATGACTAAAAAGAAAGAGATTGTAGAGATATTGCTATGCAACATCTCTACATGGTTAAACACTGATATGTTAGGAAAACAAGTGCTTTATTGAGATGGAAAAGAAAAGGGGATTAAGCTAGGAAATGGTTAAAAAAGAGATGTAATGCTTTATTTTTCAAAAAAGAAAAGTTATATTTGTTTATTACAAGCTTTTCTACAATACTTTGAATGAAATTTTTATGATTACCTTATTATAAAATTAAGCTTTTTTTAATAAAGAAAAGACTTAATATTTTGATAAAAAGCTTTATTAAAACAAAAAAACAGTACAAATAGGCTTCATAAACCATTGATTATCAATAGTTTAGCCAAAGAATATATAAAAAAAATAAATACATGATTGAAGCAAAACAAATCCCTTTAATTAGCACTTATTTAAATAGATTAGACGATACTTTAAAAGAAAAAAGTCGGATAGAGCAAGCAAGCGATAGAGGAAAATACCCTAAATATCTGGCCGTATCAGAAGCCATTGATACTTATTTTATCTATCATAAATTACGAGCTTGTTGTAGTGAGTTGAGTTTTCGTTTATTTAACAATCCTCAAAAACTGAAACATCATCTAAGTGATTTTAAGTTTATTGCTATTATTAAGTATGAAATTGCGGCTTATTTAGATGAAGAAAAAAATCCCGACATTGTTGCTTATTGGAATTTGTTTGCATTGTTAGAAGAAAGTTATAAGCAAACATTAACCAAAAAAAATGAGGCTAAATATGTAAGTGAGGCAGCTTATCATTCCTATTTTGAATGGCTGCAAAAGCATCGGACAAAAATGATACTAGATGATGTACAAGGCATTTTATCTATTCTAACAAACTTGGTAGCTAATAGCAATCTTCCCAAGAAATATTGGTTTTTGTTGAATAATGAGCTAATAAATACATTAGGAAAAAAAGAAAAATTACCTAAAGGGGTATATAAAAACATTATCTTATTGGCTTATAAAGTAAAAGATGAAACCATATTTCAAAATATGGAAACCAATGGTTTAACAAAATTCACGAATAGATATGAGTGGGCAAAAAAGTTTTGTCGTGCTTATGAAAAACGCTTGTTAGAAGATGATAGAACTTACATTCCTTTTTGCAAATCTTATATCGAATATCAAAAAAACAATTTAAAACAAGCCTATCAATACTTAGAAGGTTTAGATTATAGCAGAGAAATGTTTATTAAGCTAAATATCAAGGTGTTGCATATCCAAATTATGATAGATGCTATTTTGGGAGGAGTGCATCTAAGAATAGATAAACAAATGAGTGATAAGCTAACTAAGGTATTGGGAAGTCTTTACAAACAAATAAATGCTGAACAAAGTGACTTGTCGACAAAGCATTTTTTATACTATAAAAATATGTATGACTTTTTGCAAAACATCTGGAAACTGTATCCCAAGCGAGTCACAATGACGCTTAAAGAATTGCAACAAAAACGCCTTTCATTAAAAATAGAAATTAAAAAATGTCGCCTTATTCATGAACAAGCAGATTGGCTGCTTGCCAAGGTAGAGCAAATTCAAAGATAGAGTATGCAATGATAGCATACTCTGTCTTTGGATAAAACAATTCTATTGTTTAAAAGGCTGTTTAAAGAGCCTTCTATTCAATACAAGAAAAGCAAATAAATGGCTTGACACTTAGTGATGTGCAGGAATATCATAAATATATTCCTCACCATCTGCCGAAGTTACTTTCAAGGTGTAGGTGTGTGAGCCAGTACCAATCGGATTGATAGCAAATGTTTGGTTGTTGCTTATCTGAATATTGGTGCTACCATAGGAACGCAACAATACATCGTCTTGCAACACAATATATGTGCCGATAAAATCTCTGCTATCTAAGTTGTTTATCGTAAAATAAATAGCATTGTTATAAAAAGTGCCATTAATCTGTATTCTATTGCCATTTTGCTGACAAATATTGGTGTTTGCACAAAGGTTTACAGGAGCAAATACGCTGTTGGCATTTGCAGTTGTGGCAGCAAACATCATGCTGCTCAATAAAAACGCTAATACTAATTTTAAAGTGTTCATAACTTTTTAATACATTTAAAGATTGTTATGAACTGCCGCAGTTCGTTGAAATAAAATTGACTGTCAATCAAGTGAATAGCTATATTGCTATCGCTATTTAATATTCTAAATAAAAGCTTCTACTACTTACACTACTTCAAGTGTCAAAACGTGACAAGGTTGTACATTTTTTTCTGAAAAAGTTACCTTTTTCTTTTTAGATGCTTCTAAAAAGCAGATTTAAGTGCCAAATACGATTTAATAAATAGTTGATTTGTTGTTAATATATTGAAAAACAAGGCATTAACTTCAACCATATGTTACATTATTTTTATCTAGGTACTTAAATCAAAATATACTTGCCTACATCTCATACACTATTTTGGCAAGCAAAACGTGACACAAAACAACTTTTTGTTTCAAAAACTCAAAAAAATATAACTATGGAACTCAAAAATGCAAACGACAATCATGATGAGATGAATAAAGAAGTGCGGCTAGAATGGGCAAAGGGAGAATTGGAATGGGCAAAGGAATTGTATGAGAACGGAAAATATGAGGATAGTATTAAAATTTGTGAGAAGCTTGAGCCTATTTTTGAGAAATTAGATGCAACAAAAGAATATAGAAATTGTTTAAATTATTGGTTTGGTAATTTAAAAACAATAGGTGCTTATATGAAAAGTATAAAAATAGGAAGAAAGGTCTTAGAAAAAAAATCTAAGTTATTAATACAAGATATTTTTTTAACAACTACTATTTATAATAATTTAGGCATTTGTAATAGCAATTTAGACAATCAAAGTAAAGCTATTTTTTATCATAAGCAAGCACTAGCTATTTATAATACGAATAAAATAAAGTATCGAGCTAATATAGCTTATACCAATTTTTGTTTAGCTAACTGTTTCTTTAATCAAACAAAATACATAAAAGCTATAGAGTTATTAGAATTAGCAATTGAGGGTTTTAAAAAAGATGGTAGAGATAAAAACATAGTATATTTTGGAATAATGTTTAATTTACTGGGAAGCTGTTATCTTTGTCTTGAGAAGACAAAAATAGCATTATTTTTTTTCCAAAAATCTTTAAGTATTCGTTCTAAATTATATAAACAAATACATCCTGAAGTAGCAGAAGTTTATACTAATTTAAGTGTGTGTTTTTATAAAAAAAGAAATCATGATAAAACTTTTTTGTGCTTAAAAATAGCTAAAAACATATATAACCTTAATGATAATTTATATAATAATCTTACTTTAAAAATAAATACTGGAGCAGCTTTTTTTTCTAAGAAAGAAATAAATATCGCATTAGACTATTTTAAAGAAGCAGAATATTTAATGAATAACATAACAATAGCTCCTAATAAAAAAGCAAAGTTATATGAGAATATCGGATTATGTTATCATAGTAAACAAAACTACAATACTTCTATACAGTATCTTCAAAAGGCTTTAAACATTCGTTTAGCAAGTTTAAATAAAGAACATATTAATATAGCTATGAGTTATATCAATTTAGGAAACAGTTATACAGCTAAACAAAGTCTTAAAGAAGGCTTACAACATCTAGAAAAAGGTTTAAATCAATTATTAACTTTTCATTCCAATAATATTATTTCATTAGCATTGGCTAATGGTAGTTTTGGAGAGCATTATATGAAATGCAGAAACTATAAAGAATCTTTAAAACATTTTCAATTGGTTTTTAATTACAATATTAAAAAATACAACAATAACACTTATTTTCATAATCCTAAAAAAAGCAACAATTCATCTGAAGAGTATTTATTAACTACCTTTAAAAACAAAATTATAGTTTTTTATAAATTTTATCAACAAACTCAAGACATAAAATATTTACAAGCAGCCTTATTTACAGCACAAGTAACTTCAGTATGGATAAATTATGTTCGAAACTCTTTTTCTAGCGATAGTAGTAAACTTTTTTTAGCTAAATACACCTTTGAAATATTTGAAAATGCCATACAAATAGCTTTTAAAGCAGCGTCAGTAGTTAAAAATAATATAGAACAATGGCAAGCAGTCACAGATGAAATTGCAGCAATAAATGCAGATTCTTATCCTAAAAAAACATTTAAGTACTGCAAAACAGAACAAGATTGTTTATATGCTGCTTTTGATTTTTGTGAACAAAGCCGTGCTATCATTTTATTGGGCAATATGAAAGATGATGAAGCTAAAGGTAGGTTTATTCCAAGAGAACTATTAAAAAAAGAAAATAACTTAAAAATAAAATTAACTTATCTAAAAAAAAGAATAGAAGTAGAATATAAAAAAGAGGATAGGCAAGATAAGAAAAAATTATTACAGTGGCAGAATCAGTATTTAAATTACGATAAAGAACATGATGAACTCAGAGTAAGGTTTGAAAAAGAATATCCAGAGTATCACCGTTTGAAATACAATACAAAAACAGTTGATATATCTACACTCCAACAAACCCTAGCCAAAAATAGTTATATCATAGAATATTTTGTTACCAATACACATTTATACACTTTTGTCATTGGTCAAAATGACTATAAGATGTATGAAAAAAAGTTGCCGAATGATTTTGATAAACACCTCAAAAATATGCAAAAATGGTTTCTCCCAAATTATAAACGCAGTATGCCTAGCAAATATATTGCTTTTGCTCGTGCTTTATACCAAACTTTGCTAGAGCAAGTTATGGAAGAATGGCAGTTTCCGCAAAATAGCACGCTTATCATTATTCCAGATGGCAAATTGAGCAAAATACCTTTCGAGGCTTTGCTCACTCGAAAGCCTACAACAGCAGAATATTCCTACATGAATATGCCTTATTTACTCCTACAATATGATGTGATGTATCATTATTCGGCTACCCTCTATCATCATTCACAACAAAAAATAAAACCTACTACCACAACAGATATTATAAATGGTTTTGTCGGCTTTGCTCCTGTTTTTTCTAAAAATGCCAAAAATTATTCGGAAGATGATGTCTTTTTTGAAGAAACGATACAAGATATCGAAGACCCAAAAATAAAACAGGAAATTGACAACATCAAAGCAGAGCAAAAAATAAAGCGAAAGGATATTTCACGGTTCGCAACAGCAAATACATTGCGAAATATAGACGAAAATGGCGATATTGTCGCTTTAGAAAACTCGGAAACAGAAGTGATAAGTATTGTAAAAGAGTTTGAACAAAAAAACTTGAAAGCAGTACCTATTTTGCACGAAAAAGCTACGATTGAGCAGTTCAAAAATTTGGCACATCTCTACAAATATGTCTTGATAGCTTCACATGGCGATTTCAATGTAGAGCGGCCAGAGCAAACAGGTATTTTGTTTTCGCCAGAAACCAACAAAGACACCATTTTGTATATGAATGAAGTATATAACCTAAATCTGAACGCCGATTTGCTCGTGTTGAGTTGCTGCGAAAGTGGCGTTGGAGCAGAAGCAAAAGGCGAAGGCGTTATGGCGATGAATAGAGGCTTTTTGTATGCAGGAGCAAAAAACGTCGTTTTTACCTTGTTTAAGATACACGACGAAGCTTCCTACTTGCTAACAAGTGCTTTCTTTCGGCACATATTAGCAGGTAAGTCTTACAAAAAAGCTTTGCGATTGGCAAAAAAGGAACTTATCCAACAAGCAAACATTAATCCAGTTCATTGGAGCGGCTTTGTATTGATAGGCCAATAAAGAAAGTAGCATAGTTATACACCGAAATGTACTACTATGCTACTTTTTTGGTTTCATCAAATCTTTGCGTAAAAAGAAAATGCCAAATGCTTGGTCATATTTCCGAGTATCGCTTTCTACTTCCATTTCCCAATAATAGCGGCCTGGTTTGGCATCTAAAATGGTGACTTCAAAACTATATACATCGGCTGGAATTTGGTTTTCTGACAACATGAGAGGTATTGAATCACGGTCTATAATTTGCAATTCAATCGGATAAGGTATTGGTTCTTCAAACTCAAAACTGATAATCTGAGTATTGAAATTGGCTTCATGTAGAGGCAGCAATATTTGCTCTTGTAAAGATAGCAAACTTGTGGTGTTGCGAGAGCGAGTAGCTACTGCTTTAGGAGCAAATGTTTCACGCTCGAAAGCTTGATTTGGTTCAAAATTGTTAGACAAATCCAAGCTATCGCCTTGTGCATGAACAAACCCTCTTTCGGTTTCATCTAAAAAGCTATTATCTTCAAGTTCATTGATAATACTTAGCGTTTTTGCCAAAGGATGTTCAAAGGCCAACTGTGTTAGTTTATAAGTATTGACCATTTTGCGAAATTCTAAGTTGTCGTTTTTGCGTTGCCGAAAAATTTGCAATTCAGCTTCTGTCAGTTCATCATCAAAATATTTTTCTATAAGTATTGTATCTTGTTTTGAAAGCATTTTATTTTTGTAGTTTTTAAGATATTGTTGATTTTTGAGGTATTTTTATTATTTTTTAAGCTTTTGAATTCTTAAATATTTGCTTGAGCTTACTCATACATCGACGTTTTCTTTGTCGTATAGTAGCTGGTTTTATGTCATCAGCAGATGCAATACTATCCATTGTTACACCTTTTTTATAGTGCAAGCGTAGTAGTTCTTGACATTCAGGAGGAAGAAGCTTTATATTTTTCCAAATAAGTAGTAGCTGTTCATTATTAATAGATTTTGGTTCAGCTATATCTATTAACATCTCATCTAAAGAAATAGTATTTTGTTTATGAGATTTATTTTTTGCATCAATAAAAAGATTATGAAGTATTTTTATAACATATACTTTCCATGGTCTTGTACCATCTTTACCACCAATTTTAGCAGCTTTAGTATCATCTTTACAAATAGCAACAAATTTTAAGAGGCACTCTTGAGCAAAATCTTTATAACCTTTATCTCTTTCTAAATTTTTAAACTTTTTAAATTTAGCCTTTGAAATATTCAAAATAAACGCATACACTCCTTTTACAGTTTTAGGAATGCCATTTTTAAGGTCTTGAATGATTTTTTCATTGTTTGGGTTGCTAATCATAACACTATTTGAGGGTAAAAAATGTGATGAATCTTCATCTTTATTACAAAGTATTTTTCTCATCATTACAAAATTAGTTTTTTTTGTGGAAGAATGCAAGTAGTTTTTCGGAGAAATGAGCAAAAAAGCATAAAATTTAATACTTTTGTTGTAAAAAATCATATGTATTATTACACTTAATCTATTTTAAATATCATTTGTTGCTAATATTGGTAAGTTGCTATATAGGCAAAATTAAGGTACAAATAGCAAAAAAACAATTAAATATAAGTATTTACTAAATTCAATTAAATTTAGTAAATTTATTTTTTTCTGCCTGCATCATTTTTTTTTAGAGATATGTCCAAAGCGACTGCAAATAAAAAATACCGTGAAAAAATGCCACTTTTTCAGAAAAATAGCTTTATTTTTGCAAACGTTTTTTTTTAATATCCAAAAACAAAAAACCAAATGCTTAGAAACGATTGGACACGCAATGAAATTGCCGATATATATAATATGCCTTTGCTAGATTTAGTCTATCAGGCAGCCACAAAACACAGACAATATCACGATGCTCAAGAGGTGCAAGTATGCAAGCTGCTATCTGTAAAAACAGGTGGTTGTCCAGAAGACTGCTCGTATTGTCCGCAGGCAGCTCGCTATCATACTGATGTCGAAACACATAGTTTGCTATCTTATACCGAAGTGATTACCTCCGCTATGAATGCTAAAGAAGCAGGAGCAACACGCTTTTGTATGGGAGCAGCTTGGCGAGAAGTAAGAGATAACAAACACTTCGACAGAGTGTTAGATATGGTAAAAGGTGTCAATTCGTTGGGCATGGAAGTATGTTGCACGTTGGGAATGTTGAGCGAAGACCAAGCCGAAAAGCTCAAAGAAGCTGGTTTGTATGCCTACAATCACAATATTGATTCATCGCCAGAGTATTACGAAAAAATTATTTCGACACGAACTTACGACGACCGTTTGCAGACCTTAGAAAATGTTAGAAATGCAGGCTTGAGCGTTTGCTGTGGCGGTATTATTGGCATGGGCGAAACCGTAACAGACCGTATTGGTATGCTACACACTTTAGCGACTTTGCCCGAACACCCTGAGTCTGTGCCTGTCAATGCGTTGGTGAGTGTGGAAGGAACGCCACTCGAACAGCAAGAGCGTGTGCCTATTTGGGCAATGGTGCGAACTATCGCTACAGCTCGAATTCTGATGCCAACAGCAATGGTCAGACTTTCGGCAGGCCGCAATCAAATGAGTATGATAGAGCAAAGTTTTTGTTTTATGGCTGGTGCAAACTCTATTTTTGCAGGCGACAAATTGCTCACAACGCCTAATCCAGATTGGAACGACGATGCAGCCATGTTTGAATTACTGGGATTGAAGCAAAGAGCAGCATTTAAGCAAGCTAGTGAAGTGTTGGAAGGAGTTGAAAATAAATAAAATATGTTATATTTAGTCTTAGCCGTTCTCACTTCAACATCTTTGTTAGTTATATTTAAAATTTTTGATAGCTACAAAATTAATACTTTTCAAGCTATTGTTGTTAATTATTGGGTGTGTGCTTTAACGGGTTTTTTGCTCTTGCCAGATGCCTCTATACTAAAAAATTTCTGGTCGCAAGATTGGTTTCCTTTTGCCTTGTTGCTTTCCACCATGTTTATCTCTGGCTTTTGGGTTATTGGTATGACAACGCAAAAAATTGGACTAACAGTCAGTTCTATTGCAGGAAAAACATCTATGGTTTTGCCCGTAGTAGCTGCCTTTTTTTTGTATGGCGATACAGTAAGTGTCACAAAAATTTTAGGTGTATTTCTAGCTATTTTAGCCGTTTTTCTAACTTCTGTGCGTGATAAAGAGCAAATTAGAGATGATTTAAATAAAATATATCTTTTCTTTCCACTCATTTTATTTATCATGTCTGGGAGCATAGAAATCATTTTAAATTACGCACAAGTTGTCTATCTTTCAGATGCTTTATATGTGCCATTTCTAATTTTGTTGTTTGGTTTAGCTGGTGTTTGGGGCTTAATCATTCTTTTGTTTCAACTTGCTACAAAGCAAACGAAAATAGAAACAAAAAATATTATTGCAGGTATTGCACTAGGAGTGCCAAATTATTTTTCTTTACACTACATATTATTAGCACTTGGCAAATCTGGTTTAGAAAGTTCCGTTTTTTTTCCTATTTGCAATATCAGCATTGTTAGTTTATCAGCAATTAGTGCTTTTATATTTTTTCGAGAAAAATTGTCACGCATCAATTTAGCTGGTTTGGCTGCTGCAATTGGAGCTATTACTTTGATAATGATTTAAAAAATCATTAGCTTTAAAAAAAAAGAAACTCAATCTAACACTTTTAAAGCCAGAAAATACGTTTTAACTTCGTATTTTTATTAAGCAATGGTTCTGACATTTGATAAAAAAATGTGTAAATGTCCGAACTGTTAATTAAGAATAACTATATTTAATCATAAAATAAACATTTAAACTTATGAAATTTCAAGCACTTACTTTATTTGCTATTTTCGCTATATGTAGTACCTTGACGCTCAACGCACAAAATCGAGGTAGTTCTGAATTGTCAAAAACAAAAATGCTAAAACAGCAAGAACTCAAAAGAATGCCAACTCCGCCAAATGGTGCTTCTCGTCGTGGTGCTGCTGCTTACAATGCTTCTGATTTAGATTTGAGCGATTCGCAGGGCAAAAAAACGATTAAAGCCTATAAGTTGGATTACAATTTTAATCCTTATAGAAGTTTTGACAATCCTGTTACGAGTATGACGTTGTATGGTGATGCAAATAAAAAAATAGGAATGATACATTTTTATGCAGACGGAGCAGAAGCTTTGGAAGATAGAAAGGCATTAGACGACAAAAAAATAGCGACTCTTTCGTATCATATTGATATGTTGGAGCAAATGGAAAAGTTTATTAGCACTTCTCGCAAGGTTGTTTTAGTGACTGATAGCAAAACAAAAGAAGCTTATCTGACAACCGACCTTTTGCCTACAAGAGCAAGATAAAAGCTTTTTCGAAAAAAAATAAGGTGGCAGATACTTCAAAAGTGTTTGCCACCTTTTTGTTTTACCACTAAAATTTTAAATAATAATGGATATAGCCAATATTTTTACTCTGCCAGATATACTACCAAAAACTTCGGAAAAGGAACTGTTTGAACCTTTGCTGAAAAGTGATAACATTTTGATAGAACGCATTGTTTCGACAGGCCAAATCACGCCAACAAACGAGTGGTATGAGCAAGAGCGTGCCGAATGGGTAGTTCTATTGCAAGGCGAAGCAAAGATTTTGTTCGATAATGAAGAAGGCGAAATAGCCCATTTGCAAAAAGGAAATTATTTGTTTATTGAAGCGATGCGGAAACATCGAGTGGTATTTACTAGCTTAGATGAGCCTTGTGTTTGGTTGGCTATTCATTGTAATTAAGAGTAGCAAATAAAAGCTTTGCAAAGCAGAATAATTTGAAAATGCCTGCCACCTAGATTTGTAACTATTTCCTCGATGCAATTTTTTTTATGGGAAAAATGCTTACTTTAGAAAAAAATCAAATGAAATTTAAACACAAAATACAAACCTTAAAGTCTGGCATTCAGATTTGCATTAGAAGAGTTGAAGAAAAAGAAGCACAAGCTTTGCTAGAGTTGAAAAGAGCTTACATAAAAAATACAACAACTATTCCGATGACTTTGGCAGAATATCCTTACGATATAGACAAAGAAGCTGCATTGATTAAAGCTTACGAAAAAAGCAAAAATAGCATTTTGTTAGTAGCAGAAATTGATGGCGAGTTGATAGGAAATATTGATTTGACAGGCAGCAAAAGGATAAAAATGTGTCATACAGCAATGGTAGGCATGGGCATAAAAGAACAATGGCGAAATCAAGGGCTTGGAAAAATTTTAATTAATTGCATTTTAGAATGGGCGAAAAAACAAAGCGAAATTGAAATTGTTTGGCTCAATGTGTATGCTTCCAACGAATTGGGCTGTTATTTGTATAAAAATACAGGTTTTGAGGTAAGCGGCATTGTTAAAGATTTTTTCAAAAGCGAAGCAGGCTATATTGATAAAATAGAAATGTATCAGCGAATAAGAAAGAAAAATATTTAATAATAAAATAACAAAAAATGGCGATTTACGATAAATACTACAAAACTGAAAATCTATTTGGAGAAGCATCTGCCGAATTGATAGATTTTTTTGCTACTTATGAAACGAAGGGGAAAATATTAGATTTGGGTTGTGGTCAAGGAAGAGATTCTATTCCATTGGCTAGGCTTGGTTTTGAAGTTTTGGGCCTTGACAATTCAAAAATTGGAATTGACCAAATGAACCGTATTAGCAAAGCTGAAAACTTATCGCTCAAAGGTATGGTTACAGATATTTTCTCATTTTCCGATTATAAAAACTTCGACTTTGTGCTATTGGACAGTATGTTTCATTTTGCGAAAAAAGATAGAAAAAAGGAACTACTTTTTATTCAAAAAATAATTTCAGAAATCAAAAATGGCTGTTTCATTGTCTTTTGTATTCAAGATACAGGAAAAAAAGTTGATATTTTAAATGAAATTATTGAAAACAATGGTATTGTTACAAAATTGTTAGATAAAAAGTTTACTTATCTTTTTGAGGATAAAGAAAATAGTCATACATCAAAAACTAACTATCGAATGATAGTTGTTGAAAAATAACAAACAACTTAATGAAAGACAAGTTTAACATATTAGTAGTGTGCGGCCGAAATAAACGTAGAAGCAAAACAGCCGAAATGATATTTCGAAAAGAACGCAGCTTTAACATTCAGTCGGCAGGATTGAGTCCGAAAAGTCCGAGCCAAATCAGCAGCACTAAAATTGAATGGTCAGATGCAATTTTGGTGATGGAAGATGGCCACAAATCAAGAATTGTAAGCCAATTTCGACATATTGGTTTGCCCAAAATTTGCGTATTGCATATTGAAGATGATTTTGAATATATGCAAACCGAATTGATTGAAATTCTTAAAGATAGAGTCATTGATACTTTGAGATATGAATTGCAAATAGAAGGCATTTAGCAATCATTCCACCAACAAATTGCAACCTCTAGTATCGCTGTGGTCAAAACGGCCAAGCAGTTCAAAACTGCCATCATCAAAGCGTTTGCCCAAATCAGAAGTCGCTAAAAAAGAGCAAGAATGAACATTTGCCAAATCAACAATATTTACGCCTCCTGTTTGCTCATTTTTCATCCACGAAAAAGGGTCATTTACTTCTCTAATCAAAACTTGCATACTCGGCGGACAATGAAACCGCTCATTTCCTTGCGAATAGGCTTGCGAAAGCAACTCCGTCATGCCATATTCCGAATGAATTTGCGACACGCCAAAAGCATTTTTCAGTAATTGATGCAATTCTGTTCGCAAAATCTCCTTTCGCCTGCCTTTCATACCGCCTGTTTCCATAACTATCGTATGTTTTAGCTTCAAGTTATACTCCTCCGCAAAATCACACAAAGCGAACGAAACCCCTAATAAAATTGTTTTCTGTTTTTTTGCCTCCAAATGTTGCAAAACCGCAAAAAGTTCGTCATAATTATACAAATAAAAACCGCTGTTTGGGTGTTTGCTATTTTCAATCCATTTTTCGGCCATAAAAATAAGCGACGAGCCTGTGCGTTCTAAGTAAGAAGGCAAAAGAGCAAGCACACAATATTCTGAAATATCGCCATAAAAATAATTGAAAATACTAGAAAAACTTTGTTCATATAGTTCCAAATCCAAAATATGATGCTGGCTACTCGTCATACCTGTGGTTTTGCTGCTACTAAAAGTTTGTTGTATCTTGCCTTCGCCACAAACAATGTCATGCGTTTTGAACAGTTCGATAGGCAAAAAAGGAATATCTTTAAGAGATTTAATTTTTTGATAATCAACAGATAATAAATTTAAATATTGGCGATATATGTCACAGTGCTTGGCTTGATAGCCAAAAACCTGCATAGCCTTTGTTTCAAAGTTTTTTTTATCTAGTGTAAAAATTTTTTTCTTAAAAGTCGAAACTTTAAACATGATTTTTTTTTATGTAAGTAGCAAATTTATTTTCTTGCAAAGCTACTAATAATTTGCGAAATTCGTTTTTACAATAGCGATACTATTTTAACATTTTCGGCCTAAAAAAACAATTAAGTACCAATTACTATTTAATAAAGCATTCGTTTAGTGGCTAACGCATTGACAATCAAGGTGTTATCTTGTTCTGAAATGCCCAAAAACTTCTGAACGACTACTTAAAAACTTTTACCATTAAACATAAAATTAAAACTTCAAATATGAATAAGCAACAAATCATAATAGCCACTTTTTTATTGAGCATCACATTGTTGGTAAGCTGTATTAAAGCTGAAGAATATCCGCCAGAACCGTTTATTACAAGCGTGACTATTGACAAAACTAGCATACATCAATTTTCAAATATTACGACCGATGAAGCTGGAAATATTTTAAATTATATTCCAGAAGGTTTTGTGATAAGCCTTCAATTTGAAGATGGCGATGGCGATTTGGGAGTCACAGATGACCAGCCAGAAATGAATGCTTTTATTGTCGATAATAGAACCAACTTTGTCGACTCGCTCCAAATTCCATATATTTCTCCTGTTGGCAATATCAAAGCAATATCTGGTAGCATTGATTTTACGATAAACAGCGAATGTTGCCTCGCTTTGTCGGGCATTAGCTGCACGCCAGATGCCGAATACAATCCGATTGATACGGTTATTTATCAAGTTTTTATAAAAGACCGAGCAGGACATTCCAGCAATGTTGTGAATGCTCCGCCTTTGTTTATTTATTGTTTAGAATAAGTAGTTGGACAGATTATAAATAGTGTTTGGCACTTAATTCGATTCTCTAGCTCAAAATTTTGCTAAAACTATTTTTTTTTGTATCATTAAGTTTTAAAACAAACAACTAAATATTTTGAATTGTAGTAAAAAAAGCTTGCTTTTTTAGCTCATCAGAACACCAAAATTAAATTCATAAATCGCAAGTATTGAAAAAAATAGATCGCTTAATCATAAAATCATTTATCGGGCCATTTATCGTGACCTTTTTTATTGCCATGTTTGTTCTCATCATGCAGTTTCTCTGGAAATACATCGACGACCTCGTTGGCAAAGGTTTAGAAGGGGCAATTATTGCAGAGCTTTTATTTTATTTATCGGCTAGTGTAGTGCCTTTGGCCATGCCTATCGCTATTTTGTTAGCTTCCATTATGACTTTTGGAAAATTGGGCGAAAACTACGAATTGGTATCGCTCAAGTCGGCAGGCATTTCCTTCGTGCGTTTTATGAGTCCGCTATTGGTCATTGCCATAATGTTAAGCGGTGTTGCCTTTACTTTTTCAAACTATGTTTTGCCTGTCGCCAACTTGAAATTTGCGGCTATGTTGTATTCTGTTACAAAGCAAAGGCCAGCATTAAACATCAAACAAGGCGTTTTTTATAGCGGAATCGATGGTTATGTCATCAGAATAGGCAAAAAAGACCCAGATAGCAAGACGGTTTACGACATCAAAATACACGACCATACAGAAAAAAGAGGCAATGTAAATGTTTTGTTGGCAGAAAAAGGCGAAATGTTTACGACAACTGGCGATAGCGTTTTAGTGTTCAAATTGTTTAATGGTACACGCTATGAAGAGCCAAAAGCAGCTCGTGGAAAAGAGAAAAAACACGAGTTTATGCGTACAAAATTTTCGGAATATGAAATGATTTTTGACCTTGCCAATTTTGATTTTGAAAAAACAGATGAAAGTTTGTTTCGCAGCAATCAGCGAATGTTGAACGTAAAACAGTTGCTAACAGCGACCGACTCTTTAGTGATAACTCAAAAAGATAGAAAGATAAATTTTGAGCAAAACATGAAACCTTATTTCTCTTTTATCAAGGATTCAACCCTCTTTTTTGCAGAAGAAATGCAGCAGCGAGAAGATAGCTTGAAAATTTTGAGGGCAAAAAAAGAAAAAGAAGCAGCTTTGCAAAAACCTAAAAAGAAAGTTTCTGCAAAGATAGATATAATGGACGAAAAGCCTAAAAAAAGAGTAACAAAAGAAAAATCAGATAATAATAAAACTTTAGCTCAAAAAAAGGCTCAAGAAAAATTTGAAGCTACAAAAAAGAAGAAGCCAAACAAAAAGAAGACGCAAAGTTTGCCAAATGCGAAAAGCTTGAAGCAAAAGGCAAAAAAAGAAAAGGAAAAAGAGGCAGAAAAACCTAAAGTATATTTGGCAAAGGCAAAGCTCGATTCTATTTCGCCTTTTTTGGGTACACTACAATTGACAGCTTCACAAGGAGAAGCATTAGTAAAAAGAGGCAAAAATTTGGGACGTAATGTCAAGAGTTTTTTGCGAGTCAATGAGCGACAAGATGCAGGCGATACCAAAAAAATCATTCGATACATGATAGAAGTTCATAGCAAAATTACGCTTTCATTGGCATGTTTAGTCTTATTTTTGATTGGTGCTCCGCTTGGTGCTTTGATACGAAAAGGTGGCTTGGGCTTGCCTATGGTAATGGCTATTTTGTTTTTTGTTATCTTTCATATCATTTCCACTATGGGCAAAAAATTTGCGGAGGAAATGGTACTCTCTCCCTTTGCAGGCATGTGGCTTTCTACGGCTGTTTTGCTGCCACTTGGCTTATATTTGCTATATTTGGCCAATAATGACAAACAAATTGTAGATTTTAGCTTTTATACTGATGGTGTGAAGCGTTTGTTTCGGAAAGTTGTGCCTAAGAAAAAAGGAAGTTAATTAAAAACCATATAATTTTTCAATAATTTTGTTATTCCTATTTTCTAACTCAAAATTATAGCTTCTTTTTTCTTTTATTTGAAATAATATTTTTTCAATATTTCTGTTAATTTTATTAATTACTTCATTTTTAGGTATGATTATAGGTATTTTTTTGATATAATTTGATGAATTATTGGCAGATGAATTGATTGTTCTGATTAATTGATTGCAAGTAGGAGAATTGAAAAAACTCAATAAAAAGTAAGTAAGTTTTTCATCTTTAGGAAAAACACCAACAATAGATTGGTCAAAAAGTCTATTTTCAATTAAAGATGCTGTTATTGATTTAGAACTAACCATAGGAATGGCAAGCCCTTTTTTAAAATAAAAAGAAGCATTTTGGTATCTTGCTTTTTGGTTTTTTTTGAAAAATTGGACGCTATCTTTTGACCAATTCATAAACCAATTATCAGCCTTATAATATTTAACATTTCCACCTTTAACAATAGGAACATACGTCTTTTCACTATTCAATCCATTAACCATAGTAACATTGTTATTAAATTCAACCTTGTTTAATTCTATGGTATTATATCTTCTTGAATTTCGAATTTTTTTATTTCTAACTTTTAAAAACTCTTTGTCATTTCCCGAATAAAATCCTGTAACACAATGACATAAGTCACCAATAGTTATTGGTGGTTTGTATATTAAAGATGATATTTTAGGATTGGTATTGATAGTAAAAGCATGGTTATTATTAGCATAAATAGCTTCTTGATTTAAAGCAATACTTTTAATATGCTTTATACCTTCAGCATTTAATTCTTGAACAGATTGAAAGCCTTGTATTATATCAAAATTATTATTGAAACATTTGGTTTTATTAGTACATTTTTCTAGTGAAATAATGGATAAGTTAGCATATCCAAAGTTCACATTAGGAAAATAAGAAGCAGGAAATAATGTAATTTTTTTTATTTTAGTATGACTTAAAATATACTTTCTTATACCTTTGTGATTGCGAAGATTTAAGTAGGTATCTGGAATAATAAATACTAAACGACCATTCTCTTTTAAAGCTGTTATACATCTATACAAAAAAAGTGAATAGCTCTCTTTTACATAAAATCCATGATATATTTTTTTTAGTTTTTTTCGCTCCCCAACATCTCTCCAAGCACCATAAGGAGGATTTGCTATTACAACATCATATTTTCCACCCATAGCACAAAGCAAAGCCAAATCTGTATCTATCAGTGTATCCGTTTGTTTTAATTTTATATTTTGATGTTCCAAATATTTTTTTGCAAGAGATTGATAAGTTTTACTGTTTAATTCAAAAGCATCTATCATAACATTGCTAAATTTGGCGATAATATGGTCAATAAATACGCCATCACCTGCTGCTGGCTCAAAAATTTTTTCGTCTCCATTCAAATTTAAAAGTTCAACCATATAATTAACAATTGGTGCTGATTTTGTATAGTATGCTTGATATATTCTTTTTTCTGCTATCATATTTTACCAAGTTAAATATTTAAGTAACTTATTAGCTTTTAAATGTTCAAGAAAATTATGGTCTATATCTTCTACCCAATTAATATTTTGATTTATCCAAGTACGAATATCATAACCTGAATATTTGTATAATTCTGTATAAGTTTCTTTACCTGCAAAAGCATTCCAAAGTCCAGATTTTTTCAAGATATTGAAGTAATTGTTATTTTTTGCAGAACGAACAAATATTAAAGGTTTATAGTTGTCTTCAAGACTTTGATAAATACTAGCAACTAACAACAATCTATTGGTATTACCTTTTTCATTTGAGCCAAAACCACTTTTAAAATCTACAACATATTTCACGCCTTTAAATTTGAAATGTAAATCAAGTTCTAACTGAATTTCGCCAGACATGACCAAACTCCAAACTTTAGTATAATATTTTAGCAATTGCTTTTTTTCCTTGTCAGCCAAATTTAAGTTGTTAATATAGTCTTCGATTTCATTGGAAAGCATTTTTTTGACATCAGAGAAAAGTGGTGGAACAAATAATTCTAAATCATTTGTAGGATAGTTAAATGTTAACTTACAGAATGGTTCCCATAGTTCTCCGATTCTTCTCGAAAAAGCCATATATTCGTAAGGCCAAACAGAATGTCTCACTTCAAGCATCACAACATAGTTGCAATAAGTTACCATTAAAACACATTCTAATATTTCTTGATTGTTCCAATTTTCTTTTTTTGCTTTTTGCTCAATTATTTCAACAAGTGTCAATTTCGCTTTTACAAGGAGTCTATTCAACTTTTTAGCTTTCTTTTTGTATGCAGTATTGCTATATTCGTTGTTTACTACCGCAAGAAATTCATTTGATCTATCTCTAAAATATTGCAGCAATAAAGTTTTATTTTTTCTTATTTTTTTGGATATTTTCATTTGATCTGCTTTTTTAGCTGCCTATACTTTTTTTACAAGTAGTTATTTAGGCTTTGTTTTGAGGTTAAAAAAGTCAACGTAATTTATTGTTTTTGTTTGACTAAAAGACAAATGTATCATTTTTTTCTCAAACCTACAAAAAACACCTACTTGTTACTCAAAACAAATTGCTGTTCATTTCCTAGAAAAATACATTTGCTCCCTAATAGCTTAAAACCAACTCAGCCATCAAAATAATCACATTAACCCTAAGTGATAGGCACGAACTTTGCTGACAAAACGTTAAGGCTATAACAGTATTATTGTGGTTCACTAACAAGATAAAACAATGAAAGATGAAATGAAATTTATTCGGCCTCAGAAAAAGCTTTTGCAAGGCAAAATCAAAACCTATTATTTCCACCAAACAGACGATATTTTTTACAAAAATGAAATTACTTATTATCCCAACTTTACAAGTACCTTAAATATTTATAAAAATGCTACTGTTGAATGGACAGCACATGAAAGAACACATCATTATCAAAAAGGCGATAAACCGCTCATTTTATTGGTTGGAAAAATAAATAAATCTAGAAAAATAGCCCTTTTTGGCCCACAAAATAAAATAACAATTGTATTTGAGCCTTTAGGATTAAATTATTTTACAGATATTCCGCTTTCTCAATTGATAAAAGAGCATTTTTCATTTTTTGATTATTATGATATAGCTTTTAATAATGTGATTTCAAAAGTATTTGAAGCTACTAATTTGGAACAAAAAAGAGATGTATTAGATGATTTTTTCTCACAACGATTTCATGTTTTTTCAGAAAAAAGACTAACAATTGCTATTCAACATATCATTGAAACAGAAGATAACATTTCAATTAGCCAACTAGCTCAAAATTTGGGTATCAGCAGAAGAACCTTATTACGTTTGTTTCAAAAGCACCTCTCCTACTCCATCGAAGAATTTTTGTCGGTCGTCAAGTTTAGAAAAGCTTTAATCACAGCTCAAAGTCGGTCATATAACTTAACAAGAGTAGCTATGGAAGCCAATTATTATGACCAATCTGATTTTATTAAAAATTTTAAATCGAAAAGTGGTGAATCTCCTAAGCAGCTATTGAACAATCTCAAAAAAATTGAACGTGAATTGTTTTGGAAATTGAAATAAATCCCTCCTTGTCTCATAAATACAATTTTGAACAAGGTGCTTGCTATATCTTTGCAGTATCTTTTTTATTTCAAATTTCAATTTACAAATATGTATAGATATTGTTTAATCATTATCGTGATGATGTCGCTTTTTGGATGTAATGTTTTGTTTACACAAAATCCAAGTATGTCAAAAGAATTTTCTTATCCTCCAACCAAAATGCCTACTGATACCACAAAATTATGGGCAGCGGCAGGCAATCCTGAACAGGAAAAAGTGCTGATATTGTTGCAAGGTGGCCCAAAAGGAAGCCTAAATTTTGAGAGAAGAGGTTCTTCAAGCTGGCGATATTTGCCCAATTATGAGCAATATTATCGCATACATTTGCATCAATCATCAACTTACAATCCAGAAATGTTTGAATATACAGATGAGTTTTCGTTAGAAATGGCAAAAACAGAAGTCGATAACAGTTCTGAAATGTTGTTGCGAGCCATTCAATATTTTAAAGATAAGGGCAAAACCGTTTATGTATTGGGACATTCGTATGGTGCTTTTGTTATTCCTCATTATCTTTCAACTAGACCTTCGCTTGCCGATAAATATATCATTATCTCTGGCCGAATCGATGACGACCCAGTAGGTTTGGAAACGCACCGACAGGGCTACAATGGCGTATATATGGACGATGGTGTGAGAATGTCGGCTGACACAGAAGAGCATTTGACAGATTATAGTGAAGGCGAAAAAAAATATTATCGAGTGAAACAATGGCTAAAATGGGCAATTGGTTTGCCTAAATATTCGGAAGAATTAGCCGATGTAGATTTGTCGAATGTAACCTATATTTATTATCCTAAAGATTGTAGAGTAGGAAAGCTGACAGATGCTGAAATAAACTTTTTGAAATCGAAAAAAGCAAAAGTTTTTAGCTCCAACTTTGAACACGGACACACTATTTTTGAGTTGGTTTTTCTGATGCGTGAAGGAAAAATTAAGCTTTAGTTTGCATAAGTGGCAATTTAATATCGTAACCTACATTAGAAAATAAGGATATATTTCATGGAAATATATCCTTGTTTTTTTATGCAAAAACAGGAAGTAAATGCTTTATATAGTAATTTAGTTTATTGAAAACAAAAAAAGGTGGAAAACAATAAAGTTTCCCACCTCCAAAATTATTTTACGCCTCTAGTAAAATAAGATGTTTTTTTTATTTCTCTAAACGCAAAGCCGCCATCATTTTATCATAGATAGCCGTATTTTCGTAAATGCCAGAAAAGTTTTCAGCACCTACACCATGAGCAAAAACAGGAATCATCGTTGCTGTGTGGTAGCCTGTCGTGAAGCCTGCCACAATAGTATCATTCATAACCGATTCGGGATTGATAGCATAGCCGCCTGTTTCGTGGTCTGCTGTGATAACCAATAAGGTTTCGCCATCTTTTTCCACAAAATCCAATACTTTCGCTACCGTTTCATCAAAATCTAGCATTTCCGTAATGATATATTCCGAGTCGTTGGCATGACCGCCCCAATCTATTTGCGAGCCTTCTATCATCAAGAAAAAACCATCTTCGCTTTTACTCAATCGCTCAATTGCCAATTCGGAAGCAGGCATCAAATAATCTCTGCCGTCCATTTTCTTTTTTGGGTCGTCGGCAGCCGTAAAAACCATAATTTTATCGGCATCTGCTGTCACGTCTTTCACATCATCGGCTACGGTATATTTTTTTTCCTTCAATACCTTGATTAAATCTTGTTTGTCGGCACGAGTAGCGGCTTCAAAATACATTTTTCCTCCACCAATCATCACTTCTACATCTGCCGTAATCATTTCGGCCGCTATTTCGTCATACATTTTTCGGCTCGGTTGATGTGCTGCATATGAAGCTGGCGTAGCGTGTACGATAGTGCTTGTAGCTACCAAACCTGTTTCCATACCTCTGTCTTCTGCCGATTCCAAAATCGTTTTTAAGGGTTCTTTAGCATCATTTACGCCAATAGCACCATTGTAAGTTTTTTGGCCACAAGCAAAAGCCGTAGCTCCTGCCGCCGAATCAGTAATAAGATTATTAGACGAATGTGTTTTGATAAGTCCAACATGCGTGCATCTTTCCAAAGCCAATTTATTGTTATTCATATACATTCCAGCCGTAATTTGCGAAATGCCCATGCCATCACCCACCATAAAAATAATGTTTTTGGGTGTTTTAATACTACTTTCTACATTCGAAACACTAGCTGTTGCAGTAACTTCAGTAGTTTTTTGCGTAGTAAAACAAGAAATAAATAGCAAGCTCATAAAAAGGCTCAAAAATGACAAACGATATTTCATAGTTTTTAGGTTTAAATTCTTAGTTTTTTAGTTTTACTAAAAAGGCTAAAGACTAATTTAGGCTCAAAGATAATTTTTTTTAGCAAAAATACTATAACTTATTGAAAATCAATGCTTTATAAAAAGGCAGTTTTTTTATTCTAGCAGTATTTCTGACACTTACATCTTTATTTACAGCAAAGCTACCAAAAAAGCTAAACTCTTACAAATTTTTCCTACAATAAAAAAATAAGCTGATTTAATTTGACATCAGTTTCAGATACTTACTTTTGAAACCTACTTCTCCTTCCTCCAAAAACCCACCACAACAAGAAAGTCATCTAAAAGCTACTTTGTACACATATAGTATTTTTTAATGCGTAAAGGCTTGACTTTCAACAGTAAATAGTCGTTCTTTGCTACATATTAATTAATTAAATGCGATTATAAAATATGCAAGCAAATCAAATTGTAAACTTAGAAATTACAAAAACGGCTAAAATAAAGCGACTATTGGCTCTCGGACTGACGAGAAAGGAAGTCGCCACCCTAATGAATGTCGGATATGGCTTTGTTCAAAATGTATATGCCAAAGAATATGGCACGAGCAGAACCAACAACCGATTTGGCAACCGCTATTTCGGAGTAGAAATTGAAGCTTTCAATATTCCAAGAGCAGACTTAACGAGAGCTTTGAAACGAGCTGGCATCAAAGTAAAAACAGATAACCGAAGCAGCGATGCCTACGAGCAAAATTATTGGAAGGTGACCACCGACAGCAGTATTGCAGGCAATCAAACTTTCGAACTTGTTAGTCCCAAACTCAAAGGTACGGCTGGCATCAAAGAACTAGAAAAAGTATGCGAGGTGTTAAAACAAAAGAATGCAAAAATCAACAAATCATGCGGATTGCATATTCATTTAGATGCCACAGATTTTAGCCTTGACGATTGGAAGGCACTCATCAAAAACCATATCAACTACGAAAAATTGATTACCTCTTTTATGCCCAAGAGCAGACGCAAAAATACCTACTGCAAAAGCATGATGAAAAGTTATGGTTCTAAAAAAAGTATTTACCAAGCCATTGATAGATGCAACAGCATTGAAGACATTAGAGATTTTTACAATAGCAAATATTATCGCCTAAATGTGCAGAGCTACTTCAGACACAAAAGCGTAGAATTTAGACAGCACAGCGGAACAATTGAGTTTGAGAAAATCAAAAATTGGATTTTATTGTTAAATACTTTAGTCAAAAAAGCTAAAAAACACGAGGTAGCACGACAAGGAGGTATTACAAGTTTCAAAAAAAATGTACCTTCCAAAACTTTAAAATTTTACCAAGAACGGCAAGCGAAATTTGCCTAGCACAAAAAACGGTTTAAGGCTAATATATTTAGTCTTAAACCAAACTTTAAAAATCAAAAAACACCTTATAAAAATGGGTACATTAAAATCATATCGCCTGCAAGATGGCGACACTATCAGCGGCAGAACGGATAAAGAAGTTATTGAAGATTTACGATATGGCAGCTTCAATAAAGCCAGTTCGTTAGAAGCTTACATTAAAGAAACCGCTCATGCTTGCAAGCTGCAAAATGGCAGTATAATCAGAATCGACAGCCACAAACACTTTATTTCTGACTTAGTCACAAATAATTTTATAACTCAAATATAATTTTTCTTAGCTGTTTCTTTCTCTTTTGTATTGCCAACACCTTTAAGTCATTAGGCATAAGGCTACACCATACTTTAAGTGGCCTAACATATAATTATACTCTATTTTAATATGTATGTGACTGCGTTGTTTATTGCTAAACAAACAATATAGTAGCCATATAATTATTGATTATTCAATATAACAATTCATGTTTGCACTTACATCTAATAAAACCTTGCACAATAATTGTGTAAGGTTTTTTGTTTTTACGCTAAAATAGTTTATTTTTGCTCTACCCTATTAAATCATATAACATAAAATCATGGCAACTAATGAACAAAACAAGGATAGCAATGAGTTGTTTGTAAAAGACAAGATTATACAACTCGTGCTAGTCAATAGAAAAAAACATTTCAATTTTGACATCAATACTGACTTAAAAGAATTTGATGCAGGTGGCAAGGAACAGTTCAAAAAAAGCATTTTGGAGGGTTTTATCGACCCCTTTCGAGCCACGATTATTCATGGCACTCCCATCATAGAAGATGGCGTTTTGGTAGATGTGAAAGCTGGCAAATTGCAAATATTAGATGGCAAACATCGCAATATTGTGCTAGATGAATTGGAAGAAGAAGGTGTCGAACTGCCACAATATTTCCCAGTCCTTTTAGTAAAATGCGATAATGAACAAGAGGCTGCTGAATTTGTCTTGAAATATACATCTGCCTATGCCAAAACAGATGTGAGCAAAATCTCACTGTTCATGGAACGCAATGAGTTGGAATATGACAAAATGCGTGAGAGCATGAAACTCATTGGCGTGAGCGAAGTGAGATTAGACACCAAAATGGATTATCACGACTTGAGTAATATCGAAGCCGATGATGCGGAAGTTATTATTCCAGAAATGGAACAGCAGATTTTAGTCAAAAGAGGCGATTTGTTTCAGTTTGGCGAAGCGAAACACCGAGTATTGTGTGGCGACTGTTTGAATGAAGATGACACAAATTTGCTTATGACCGTCGATGGCGAAGCCATAAAAGTCAGATTGTCATTTAACGATCCGCCTTATAATTTGCCGACTAACTTTTTTAGCGGAAAAGGCGAAGTGCAGCACGAGGATTTTGCAGTTGCTGCTGGCGAAATGTCAGACGAGGAGTTTGTGCAGTTTTTAGTTGGTGTGATGCAAAAATGCAAAGCACATTCCGTTGATGGTTCGATACATTATATATGTATGGATTTTCGTCACGCTTGGCATGTTTGCGAAGCAGGAAAACGAGTGTTTGAAGATTACAGTCCTAAAAACTTGTGTGTTTGGAATAAAAGCAACTTTGCCAATGGCAGTTTTTACCGAGCCAAACACGAACTCGTTTTTGTGTATAAACATGGTACTGCTCCACACATCAGTCATATTGATTTGGCAAGTAGAGTTCGCACCAATGTGTGGGATTATCACACCGCTTCTTCTTTCGGCAACAAAGACAGAGGAATGCTCAAAGAACATCCAACGCCCAAACCTGTGCCGATGGTAGCCGATGCGATTATTGATGTGAGCAACGAAGGCGATGCTGTTATTGATTGGTTTACAGGAAGTGGTACTTCACTCATTGCAGCCGAACAAACGAAACGCAGGTTTTTCGGAACAGAAATAGAACCTAAATATCTACAAACCATCATCAAGCGTTGGGTGCGATATTGCAAAAAGCACGATAAGAAAATTGGGTTCAAACATTTGAATGGCGACTTAAAATTGGAGCAGCTATGCCCAAACGACATATAGCATTCAAGTTTGAAGTAACATACAACAAAACTAATGAAAATATGTCGAACATTTTAGTAAAAGGACTTATAGATGCAGAGTTAGTATCTATTAAAAAGCAATATGAACGAGTTATTACAGAGCTTGAACCAGACAAGATGGAAATTGCAAAATTGAGAGCTTCTTATCATGTATTGGAAAGATTGCACGCTCAAGCAGAAAAAGCTTTGGAAATTATACAAGCGACAAAAAAAGAATAAAGCGATATGGCTAAAGTGAGTAATAAAAACAAATATATTCAAGATTTGGCGAGAGCGATACAGCGGGGATATTCCATCTCTAAGGTATTGGATTACGCCAAATCTCATTTTCAGTTGAGCGAAAAAATGGCTCAAAAATACCTGCTTTTAGCCATAGAAAAGATAGGCAAATTGGATATTGTGCAAGCCAAAGCAGCAAAGGTATTGTACAAAGACATCTTGTTACGAAATATGATAAAAGTAGAAGAAGCGACAGATATTCGAGCAGACTTCAAAATGAAATCTATCGTCTTGTCCATTCAAACATTGATGAAACTCGACGGCTTGGATACTCAAAAAGTAGATCTTACTTCTGGCGGCGAAAAAATAGATATGAGTACCAACATTCAAATGAATATTAATTTTGCGAAAAACTTAGAAGATAGCTCAAATGACGAAATTGGACAACTCTACGAAGCAGCGGAATTATTTGAAAAAATCAATGTTTCTGAAAAGCCTCCAAGACCCGCTATTTCGAATAGCGATTAAAAGGGAGGCTTTGAAGCGAAGCTACTACTTGTTCTTCAAATATATGTGGGAAACCGTAGTGACTGAGCCACTCATAGAATCTCCTTATCACAAATATTTGTGTGACGAGTTACAGCTTGTTGGCGAAAGATTAATCCAACGAAAACCCAAGTTGTATGACTTGCTCATCAACATCTCGCCCGGCTTCTCAAAGACTACTTTGGTCACTATTTTATTCAATGCTTGGCTGTGGGTAAACGACCCAAGTTTGCGAGTGCTGTCGGTATCGCATACGGTTTTGGCGATAGAAAATAGCGAAAAACTCAAAGATTGTATCAAATCAGAGCGTTTTAGAGAGTTGTTTGGCGACATTGTGAAGATAAAACCCAAATCTGACAATAAAAAGCACTACAAAACCACCGCTATGGGAGAGCGAAAATCCGTCAGCACAGGTGGTAGTATGACTGGAATGCATGCTCATTTGCAGCTCATGGACGACCTGTGCGATGCCAAAGATGCGAGAACAATAGGCGGTTTTGTACGAGCAAATGATGTGGTAAGCAAAACCATTTCGAGCCGAAAAGTCAATAGGCAAATTACGGTAGCCATTATGGTCATGCAAAGATTGGGCGTTGGCGACCCTTCCGATTTGTGGATAAAAAAGAATAAAGTCACCAATGGCATCAAACATATTTGCCTACCTGCGAGTGATAATTTTCCGATATTTCCGCCAAACATTAAAAACAAACTTTATATAAATGGACTGTTAGACCCACATCGACACTCCTATAAAGTGCTGAAAGACGCTCAAACGGAGTTGGGAACTAGGGATTATACGGCTCAATATGGACAGTCGCCCATCAAAAATAAAGGTGGTTTGATTGAATCACAATGGTTTGGACGCTTCGATTATATGTCGTTGGTGCATCAAATCATAGCGGCTGGCGAACCAGTGGTGCATCATTTTACCATAGACCCTGCCGATGAAAAGGAAACAGAAACGTCAAATACCAAAGAGACTAAAAGCGATTATACGGCAATATGCAGTTATATTTTGTGGCGAAAACGAATGTATATATATCATATAGAAGCCTTCAAAAAGGAGTTTAGCGACAAGTGCGATTATGTCAAACAATGGGTGAAAGAAAATGGCTATACACAAGGCTCTAAAATCATCATCGAACCCACAGCAAGTGGTCGGCCGCTCATCAGCATTCTGAAAAGAGAGACGACTTTTAATGTGATAGAAGGCAAATATCCGATAAAAAGTAAATATACGCGTGTCAAAATCGCTGCTCGTACAATGGAAGCCAGGCGAGTTTATTTTAGGGACAATGCCCATTGGATTGATAAAGTCAATGTGGAGTTTGAAGAATATCCGAGTGCCGCTTTTCACGATGACCAATTGGATAGCGTAGTGATGGCGATCAACGATTTGACAAGCGAAGATGAAAAGCCAAAAGTCAAGGCTTCCTCTTCCATACACTAGAGGAAAATAATATGATTAAAATAACAGTAAATACAAACGATTACATCACATTGCCTAGCGATTTATCCGAGATTTCGTTGCAAGAATTTGTGCATTATCATAGCGTTCTCAAACACGAAGGAGTAGTTTTTGAGGATAAAAAACAACAGCTAAAACGTGATATTGAGGAGATAGAAAGCGATTTAGACGAGTGGGTAGGTTCACACAGAAAAAGAAGGCTCAAAGAGTTGGCGGAAAAGAAAGCTTTGTTGGCAAACTTTAGTCAAGATTTGTCGCCTTTAGAAGCAGAACAACTGGCCATATTACAGCTAAAAGTTGTGAGTTATTTTGCAAAACAAGAGCTAGAAATAGTCCATTCGAGTCCCTTACTAAAACAATTGAATAGCATTTACGAAAGACTATATTTTATGCTCGAATACTACAATGCTCAAATGTTGTTTCAACACAACAGTCAGCAAGTGTTTGAGTTTACACACCAGCAACAAGTTTTTTTTATACATCGCACTCAAGTTCACAAACTGAGTAATGGCAATCTTCAAGAAGAGCTTTTTTCAACACTCAATTTCGCAGATTATATCGGACTGCTCACCATAAATGAAGTGGCAATCAGTAAGGCACTAGAAAGTGCTGTTGCGAATGTGAGAGATGGCAAGATACAAGATTTATTTTGGGTACTGCCCTATTTGGCTAGACAAAAAAATGAAGTTTTGCCTACCGATAATCGTCCTAAAAGAAAAGCCATTTTGAAAGAGCGATACGAGTTTTTCCAAGATATACCAGCCGATATTGCCATCAATGTATCATGGTTTTTTTTTGCTTTCAACAAGCTGTCGGTGAAAGATACCAAGTAGAAAACGAAACCATTAGTTCAGATAAACACATTAGAGCAGCAAAAGCGAAAGCCATTAATATCGCCAAACGAAGAGGTTACAGAGGCTTTCAAAACGATATTATTGCGACCCAATATTTTGGTTCTCGTAGCGAAACATTACAAGCTAATATTTATGATGTATTGGAATATGCTCATGATACATCTATAAAAAATCAAATATAAACAAAACACTCATGTCGAATAAAAAGACAACAATAGTAATTTTAGTCAATGGTAAAGCTTTGACAGAACTCGCCAAAAACATTGAAACCGATGCCCATATTATCGCATTGGCAAAAGCAAAACAAGCCTTTGACACGACTATCAAAACAGCCATCGGTGATATTTCTGAAAAAGGCAATTATTTTGGCAAAACCAAGCTCACCACCGAAGGACAATCCTTAGCTTTTGAGCTGTATCACAGCATCAATAATGAGCAAAATGGCCACGACAATTATATTCAAAAAGTGGAATATATAGCAAACCGAAAGGCTATGGCTAGAAAAAGAGCGGCTAAAAAGCGAACGAAAAAACAGCCTAAAAAAGATACTGCCAATGCCACACAAACCACCATCACACAACACGATTTTGAGATGTGGCAGACAGTAGAAGGTGTCGAAAATTACTTCCAAAATTTACCTAAACCTGTAAAAACAGAAGTATTCAAAAAGTACCAAATTGAAGCAAGCCAAGCCGCAGATGATTGGGCAAAACAGCTACTCGAAGCTGCCAAAAAAGACTTTGAAAAACAGCAAAACAAATAAGTATGTATTTAGCTATCGCCACACTTTTAGCCAATATAGTTTGCACACACCAAGCACCAACTGACAAGCCGTGGCTGCAACTCAACAGCTTTGCCATCGCTGATATGGAAGATGTTTTGGCTGACAACTTGGGCAAACATTTGGGCAAAATAGACAAGCCACATCTGTATAGTCGAAATTGGAATAGCGGTGTTTTTAAACCAAAAAACATTCTGCTGACCATGTTGCCACCAAAAGTGCAGCTCGAAAACTTTGCCGAGTTTGATGACGATGTAAACAGAAATATCCGCATCAAACTCATACTTTGGGACAAACTCAAAAGCTGTCGTGGCTGCGGTAGTTGCAAGGAATGTGGCTATACCAAAAATGCAGGTGCAAAACGAGATGCCGATGAAGTCATTGCCGATTTACAAGCTCTGGCTTATCTGATAGTGCATCAAATCCATGAGCGAAAACCAGAATGGTTCAATGGCAATAGGAATTGGTATAGCTCCCAATATCTTGATTTTTGGCCCTTGCCAGAGTTTAGCGGACACAGCAATCGTGTAGCTGTTGGTGTCGAATTGCCTTTGAAAATCCCTTTGTGTTTTGTGCCAAGCGAATGGGGAAGCTTCGATAATGAAACCAAAACATTGCCAGAAGTGAGTGATTGTGGCTGTTAGAAAATATTTGTATTCGGCTAAAACTAAAGGCTAAAATGCAATAACTAAATGATAAACGTCAAAAAGTAAACATCATGCTCGTCAATCCAACACTCATAAAAACACTCTTGCGTGTCATCGAAAACGACTTTCAAAAAATAATCGGCTTTTTGGAGAGAGAAGTTAAACAAGAACTCAAGGCTCAAAAACGTGTAGCTTCAGGCGAACTGCTCGAAAGTATTGAAGGCACAACAACTGTATTTTTGAACGATGTTTTAGACGAACTCAAAGTAGTATCAGAACTCAAAGTTTTAGAGCGTTATGTGTATTCCGATGAAAAAATCCCTGCCAAAAATGTAAAATATGGTGGTAAAAAACACATGGACAGCTTGATAAAATGGATACGAGACAAAGGTGTTTTTAATGTCAAATTCGGCAACGAAAAATCCTTAGCCTTTCTCATTTTCAGAAAACAAAAGGAAAAAGGCATCAGCACATTTAGGCGAAAATACGGCTTTATGAGCGATACCATTAAAAAGAATTCGGCTAAAATAGAAGTATTGGCCAGCATCACTTTAACCGAAGCCTTTGAAGATATTTTATTCAACAATTTTTGCAAAGAGGCTCAAAATATATTTCATGACTAGCTTAATCGAACAACTGCAAGGCATCAAATTTTATCAACAGCAATTTCAAAATCAAGTGAGTGTTCGACAGTTCTTGCACAAAGCAAAGCTATCAAACTACTTGCTCATAAGTTTTGAAAGTGATGCTTTTTTCCGTATCGAGAACAGGCAAATTGTATTGGGCAGAAGGCATGACTTGCATTGGCTGATTTCAAAAAATGTAGAGCTGCTCATCATTCGTGAAGACTTAAAAATGCTTGAAAAGCCGATTGAGTTGTTAGCAGCATTTATAAAGAATGTACAAGATGATATTGAACTTGAAAGTATGCCCAAAGATGTGGTTTTACTTGCACCAAATCATTTTGTTTTAGCTTATAAAAAACAAGTTTCACAACTCCCATATCATGGCGTGTCAGAAAGTGTGATGATAAGTTTGGCCAAAGAAAACGAAAAAATACCTATCATCAATTCGCCCATTCAAGACTATCTGATTTTGACGAGTTTAAGCAATTTGAAAGGCGAAAACATACTGCTTTTAGACGAAAACAATGCCCTACTTTGCAATAATCCGCAAGCTGTTTTTTACACAAAATTATAAGACATTATGCCGACTTTCACTTATCAGCCGACTAATGAAGCTTTCATTTGGGCAGCATACAATGAGATTTATTACGATGTGCAAGCTGTATCACCAAATATCGCCTACATAGAAGGCTATTTTTCGTTTTATACCGCTACTGGACTGAAAAATGTGAGATTAAAACCGACCAAACATTTGCCATCTGGTGCTTTTCGTTTCATCATCAATGAGGTGGCTCAAGATATGTTCGCAGACACCGAATATGCCTTTATGCCTTTGGGAAGCAACGCTGTTATCAGCAACTCGAACTGTGAAATATTGGTCAATGCTACTTTTTCGGAATACATTTATGATGCCAATAATATCGTAGTAGCGGCAAATATTCTTGTCGATGCTCTGACCATTTCGGTCGTCAATATGGCGGTGCAACACAAGGAATGGTCACAGTTTAAGTTGAGCGAAATGGTAAACAAGCGTTTTTTAACCGACAAGCCAAATTACAGCCCGATTTGCGACACCGATACCGAGTTTTTATCCTTAATCCGAACACCACAAGCAGGCACAGCAATCGTCATCGAAGCACGAGATAGCAGCGGAAATGGCTTGGAAGCTTTTGCCTATACTTTGCCCAATTATGTCGTTTTTTCAAGCCTTCGTTTTAGTCCACAAAATATGGCTTTGCCCAACGATACGGCTGTACTTGCCATCATTGTGAGCGGCTACGAAGAGCAAATGTATGTTCTAAAAAAGTGTTGTCAGCCCAAATTTAGGGTCTATTTCCAAAATTCCTATTGTGGCATTGATGGTATTACCTTTCAGAAAGTTCAGAAAAAAGTAAACTCACGTTCTGGTCGTTGGCAAAAAAGAAAGCCAATCCCTACAAATGATACGCTAGATATCGGGCGTTCTAGGTTCAATATTGAACAAAATATACAATATACCCTAACACTTGAAAGTAAAGACAAGGCATATCTCGAATGGACAAGAGAAGCCGCAGCGAGTACTCATGCCGCTTATGAATGCGAAAACAATAATGGCGACATCGTATTGGTAGCTGCTATTGTCGATGACCAAAGCATTACAATAGAAAGCAGTAGCAAAGACTTTAGAAGCTTGAAACTCAATATTTCAGATGCCAACACATATAACACAAGAAGAAACTAAATGAGTATAGTAGATGCCGAAATTATCATCAATGGACAAACTGCAGATTTGCCGATAGACTTTGCCAATCAACTCAAACTATCATCGGTTTTGGAAATAAAAGGCAATGACCTTGCCACAAAACACGATGATGGCAAACCGAGCAAAGGTACATTGCATTTGAGTAGCTTGTCGTTGCCTGCTACGCTCCGAAATTCACAAGTTTTTGAGCATGGCCACACGCCAGCTATTGTGGATCAATATGCCAATAAGTTTATGCCTATTCAAGTCAATGTAGGAGGCAACAAACTCTTAGATGGTATTTGTCTGCGAACCGAAAGTACCAAACAAAAAGGCAAGCCGACAAGTTTTCGTATCAATGTCTGGGCGAGTACGGCCCATTGGTACAATGAAAAAATCATGGTTTGTGATGTCGCTCCCAACAATTTTATCTGGGACGAACAAGATATTGAACAAAATCAAAATGATACTGCCATTATTAACCCAGTAGATGCAGGCTATGAATTTGTATATTTTCATGTGATTAGACGAAATGTCAAAAATTCGGATAGTTACTACAATGATTTGTACCCCAACCTGCTGCTCAAACCTATGATTGACAAATATTTCAATCAGCAAGGCTTTCAAGTCGATTGGGATTTGATGGATAGCGAAGTAGGCAAGCGGCTGTGTTTTCCTCACACTTGGGGCCGCTTCGGAAATACAGAAGAGTTTATTAATGAAAATGTCAAGGTAGTAGCTTCAATTGATAATTCCGCAGGAGAAACTTATCAAGCAAATCAACTTGAAGATTTAATATTCTTTGATGATAGCACACTACCCAATTATGATTTAGGAAGTAATTATGATACCACAACAGGTACATATACAGCACCTATTTCTGGCAATTACATTGTAAAAATGGAATGGAGTAATTTTCTCTTAGATTTATCTGGTATTGTTGGTAGTTCTGATCCAACTTTTGAAATACATATTTACATAGATAATACTTTTTCCTATTCCTTTGACATTTTTCAAGATAACAACAGTAGAACGTTTGATGTTTTTTTAAACCAAAATGAAACATTCAATATAAAGCTACTTTTTGATGAGGAACTCATTATTTATAATGCGACACTCTATATTACAAAACCAAGCATCTATATATTAGGCGATTCGGTAGATTGGAAAACCATTTTGCCCAATGATTTGCCTTTTATAGAGATTTTGAGCGATGTAATGATAATGTTTGATGCCTATACCGAAACGGATTTTGACCTAAAAAAAGTGACTATTCGTAGCCGACATGGTGGCGAACTGAATACGCCTTTAGGCACAGTAAGTCTTGAGCCTTTTTTTAGAGAGGATATTCCTGTTGTTGATTGGGAACAAAAATGGGACATCAGCAAAACAGCAAGTATTCAAGAAACCAGAGTGATTAAGCAGCTATTTCGTCTGAAATTTCAAGATGACAAAAATAATGGTTTTCAAAACCAAATCAATCAACGAAGCGGCACGAGTTTGTATAGTGTGACCATGAAGTTTCCTGAAGAACATCCACCCGGCTTACAGAAACGTTCTACCAAACATTTAAGCACCGTAGCACATACCGTTATCAATAAATGTCAGTTTATGATATTGGTGCGAGATATTAGAGATGAAATAGGTGATGAATACCAAAATAAAGATATTGATTTCAAACCAGTATTAACCTATTATGCAGGCCGTGTATCTGCTCAAAATGGACATCAACTATTTAATGGTATAGAACGAAATGTCTATTATTTGGCGTTTCAAGTACCTTATATAGATAATCGCTATCCATCATTATCTTTTGCTGACCAAACCCTCCTGGATGGGACACTCAAAAGAGGCTTGATGTGGATATTTTATTTAAAACATTTGGCAAGAAGACGAAACAACAAAGAGTTAGAATATTTAATTCAACTATCTAATACAGATATTTCACAATTTTCACATCGGCAAGTTTTTTGTTTGGACAATATGAAAGTGGTTGCGTTAGAAATGAATAACTTTAAACCTATTTTACTTTAGTTCGTAGGTAGCAAAAATGTGTTTAGCCCTATTGGAATAGAAGCGGAAGGATGAACCCTATCCCAATACATTGTGTCTTGATTAACACTTAAATCTATCTTAACTTTAGTAAAATCTGCTATACCCAAAGAGACAGGTTCATAATCTTGCATATCTTCAAAATTCTGATATATACAAAGTGTGTCATTTTGGAAATGATAATGAAAATAGCGATTCTCTGTATAAAAAGTTTCATCAGGAAGTGTAATTTCAGCATTGTAAAAACCTAAATTAAACTGATTAAATTCAATGCTTTTTACTCTCAAAAAATAAATACCATAATCTTGAGTAGCATAAGGAAAAATATCCCATTGTCCCAAGATGTAATCATTGGTTTCTTGTTCAATTATAATTTCTTCTACAATGTTATCTTTTTTTTCACAAGAAAGGATAAATAACAATGCAAATAATAGTATTGTTTTTTTCATAATAAATATTAAATAGAAAATGAGTACTAAGTTTCGATTTGAATTGGTAAAAGAAATAACACAAGATGATATAGATGCGATTATCCCTAACCCAACACAAGGTTTAGTAGGTTTGCCAGATGACCCTTGTGATGTGCAGGTGCAGTTTACAGATGATTGTAGTGTGGCAGACGAAGTAACAGTTACGCTTGTGGCTACCAATATTAGCCCAACTAGCTTTCATGTTGTGCAAGTGCAAGATGCGTTTGGAAATTGGGAAGATACTAATGAAGCAGTTTTGACTTTTGAAAATGTATGTGTCGATAATACCACAACATCTGATTTTTCATTCATAAATGAAGGCATTACTGCCTTAGACCAAGGCAATGGTATTTATTTGGTTGATGTTAATATTCCCAGCTTTTTAGGTAATACAAGCCAACAAAATCAAGATATATTAGATTATCTGACCACTTGCGAAAACTTTTTAGTGTTCAATTTCTTTTCATTAAGTCCTTTAAATCCTAGTGTATATACTGAAGTTGCCCTATACAAACCATCAATATCTAACATTTCAATTTATACAGCTGGTTTTTATTTTACTTATGATGCCAACATAACAAGCAATGACTCTTGTAATGCTAGTCTGGTGCAAAACTCACATAGTTTCATAAGCATTATAGCTAATACTCCACAAGAATTTCGGACCTTAGAATTGAAGTGTAGAAATATATATACAAAGCCAAAGTCAAGCCGTGCCAAATTTCGTGTTATCAAGTGCGACGACACGATATTATTATACGAAGTAGCCGTAACAGATTGGCAAAATCCATGCCCTGTAACTGTTTCCTTTTTAGGAATATTCCCAATTTAAATATTTTTTCTTGAAATAACAAGGCTTAAATACTTTTTTAGCTAAAAAAATAAGAAAAACGCATGAAAGTAGTCACTTTTAAGCTAGAAGCATCAGTAGATAACAGCATTTCAAAAGTCAATGATTTGCTCAAACGGTTCGTGGTATTGAATGAAGAACGCAAAAAGTTCATGAATTTCACGACTGAAGCACAGGTGGCAGAACTAGAAAAGCTACTCAAAGCCATCGACCGAACTACCCAAAAGTTGAAAGATGCCAAAAAAGACTTGGCCAGTTTGGAAGGTAAAAAAGCAAATATACAAAACCCAAGAAGTTCGTTAGGTACTGCTCAAAATCCAATTTTGGTGTCGCCTACCGTAGTCAATAATGCAGATGGAAATGCCGTTCGTCAAACTACTGCTGACATCAAAAAGTTTGATACAGAAATAGAACAGGCAAAAGAAACGGTTGCGATACTTACTACTCAGCTTGTTTTGTTGCGAAAAGAACAGGCTAAATATCGAAAAGAACTCGATACAGAAAATGGCTTGGAAGGTTTCAAGCGATTGACTAAAGAAATTAGTGACTTGCGGCCCGAACTTCAACGAGCCAACAAAGATTTGAGAAGTATTCAAAAAACCATCAACACCACCGACTATTCTGAAGGCAGTATCAAAGCTTTGCAAGCAAGTTATTCGCAGTTGAGCGAAACTTTGCGAAGACTAACGCCTGGTCTCGACATTACGCAAAAAGAATTTTCGGAACTACAACAAGAAGCCTTCGATATTCAAGTGACGATACGAAACTTCAATCGCAGTATCTCTGGTTCTGAAAACCTTGTTGGAGAATATGGAATAGCACTTCGTAAAGTTTTTAGCGAATATGGAGGTATTGATATTTTGCGAAATTCAGCAGAGAAACTTACTCAACAACACAAGCAACAAAAAGAACAAATATCGAAACTTGTAGTCGAATATCGCAGCCTTGAAAAAGAAGGTGGTGCAGCATTTGAGAAAGTTCGTGACGAGTTGCTGCTCACACAAAATGCCCTGAACAAAACAGAAAAGGAACTCAAACAAGTTGCTGATTCCTTCGACTTTTCTATTGACCAAAACAAAATCCGACAAGCGTTTAGCGATGCTGGAGTGAAAGATATTTTACAAAAGCAAGCCAATGAACTTGTTAAGGTACAAACCAAGCAGCGTTTGGAAGTGCGAAAGTTGCTACAAGAATATCGTAAATTAGAAAAACAAGGTGGCGATGCTTTTAATAAAGTTAGTCGTGAACTTGTTGAAGCACAAAGCAAATTAAAAGCAACCGAACGAGATGTCAAGGAAGTGAAAGATGCTTTGAAAGATGCTGGCAAGCAAGGTAGTAAGTTTGGCACATTGCTGAAAGGTGCTTTGTTAGGAGTAGGCTTTGCTGGTGCTACTGCTAGTATTGATTTGTTAAAAGATGCTGCTAGACAATTTTTATTAGTCAATGTAGAAGTTGAAAAGCAGCTTGCTAATGTGCAGAAAACAACCACACTAACTAGAAAAGAAGCCAGAGCCTTAAATGACCAATTGTTAGCATTTAATACTGGTACTACTTCGGAACAGCTTCGAGCCATTGCAGAAGTGGCAGGGCGTTTGGGAGAGCGAGGAGTGCAAAATATCGCCAACTTTGTAGGAGCAACCGATGAATTGGTAGTGGCACTAGGCGATGATTTGGGTGGTAATACAGAAGATACGATTAGAGCTGTCGGTAAATTAGTTGATGTTTTTGGCATCAAACAAGATTTTCCCATTGCGGAAGCGGTTACAAAAGTAGGTAGTGCGATAAATTCACTTGCAAATAGTGGTACTGCATCAGCAGAATTTTTAGTTGGCTTTACAGAGCGTTTGGGTGGTATTGCACCGCAGGCAGGTATTTCTGTTCAAAATGTTTTGGGATTAGGTACAGCATTAGATGAACTCGGACAAAGTGAGGAAGTTGCTACTACCGCTTTAACCAACTTTTTGATTGAGTTGGGCAAATCCGAAAATATCAACAAGTTTACTCAACTCGCTTTCGGAGATGATAGTCAAGAAAATATTAAAAAATTCTCTATTTTGCTGGCCAAAGATGCTAATGAAGCTTTACTAAAAGTATTTGAAGGGGCAAAAACTAGCGATGTCGGTTTAGCTGGACTGACAGCTACACTCGAAAAATTGGGTATCAATGGCAGTAGAGCCGCTCAAATAGCAGGCGTTTTGGCAAATAACACAGATTTGGTAAGAGAAAAACAAGCACTTGCCAATTTGGAATTTGAAAAAGGAACATCATTGGCCCAAGAAGCAGCAGATAAAAATAATACTTTAGCAGCATCTTGGGAACAATTGAAGAAAAACATTGAAGTATTATCTACTTCTGAAGGTGTAACATCTTTTTTCAAAGGTGTATTAAGTCCTATTAATGAGGTTTTGTCGAAAACAAATGAAGCTAATACTATTATTAAAAATGCCACAGAAGAGATAGGCTTGTCTTTTGACAAATTGAATAGCGACAGTTTTATTCAAGGAGGAATTATTGGCTTCTTCAACAATACAAGAGCAAAAGCTGAATTAGTTGATTTCAACCGAATATTAGGTGATATTGTTAAAAAAGGCGACAAAGGAATTATTGGCATTGGACAAACCATTGACAACTTAACAAAACAACGAAAAGAATTAGAACTGTTAAAACAAGCAGGTACACTTAATGATGACCAAGTTTTGGTAGGCGAAAAACTAATTGCTGACAAAATTGGTATATTAAGAGAACAGCTAAAAAATTTAGTAGAACAAAGGTCAAAAATTAGACTAAAACTTGAACAAGAAAATGGCAATTCTATTGAAAAGGGAATAGAGACTATTGATAGTTTAGATGAAGCTCTAAAAAAACTAACAGAAAAAAGACGGAGTTTGCCTATTGGAAGCTCAGACTTGAAAGAAGTAGATGCCCAAATTGAAAATTTGAGAGCAAAGTTAGACCAAGTCAATGGTACAAAAACGGAGGTAAAAACAGAGAATAAAGAGATAGAAACCTCTTTGAATACAATTGAAGGCATACAAAATACACTTCAAATATTGCGTGAACAGCGTATTACATTAGACATTGACAGCCCAGATTTTCAAAGCACAACGGAAGAAATAAAACAGCTAGAGAAGAAATTAGCTGACATCAACAATCAAAAGACAGTTATTGAAATAGAAACTGGTTCAGTACAAGACCTTCGAAATGAATTATCTGATATAGAAAAGAAAATTCTACAAACTTCAAATACCAGTAAGCAATTTACATTAATTGGTGATGCTAACAAAGTCAAAGAGCAATTAGATGACTTAAATGAAAAATTAACTTTGCTGCGAGAAGCTTCAAACGATATTAATTTCGACATCACTTTTTCCGACAACATAGACGAAAACATCAGCAAACTCGACGCTGCTATTGCCGACCTTGAAGCAAAACGAGAACAGGCGATAGAATTGGGCATCGACACTTCTAAATTTGACAAAGAACTTGACAACTTAGACCAGTTTAGAATTGATTTTGAAAGCGAAGCCTTGACATTAGACTTTCTTATCGATACAGAAGCCGACGATATTGCTAGTAAAATTGATACAAAAGGCATTCAAGAAGCACTCGGATTGGCATTCGGTGCAGCTTTCGAGAGTGTAGATGCGAGTGTGGCAACTGAAAGAATAAAAGAACAAATCAACATCTTGCAAAGCCAACTCGCTTCCGATGAACTTTCTCTGCTCGATATAGAAAAAGCTTCAGCAGGAATTGCGAGACTCAAAGATGAATTGCAAACCTTAGAACTACTTGAAGTAGATGTCGCTGGACTAAATAACCCAGAGAAAATAGATATTTTTGTAGAAGAAGCTGAAACAAAAATCACAGAACTCAAAGCAAGATTGTCGGACGGTGAAACTCCTACTTTAGATTTAGGCATTCAAGCACAAATCGACCAACTGAACGAACTGAAAGAAGAAGCAATTTTAATAAGTTTAAGCGAAAAAGCAATAAAAACAGCGGAAGCTTTTAGTATTCTAAGTGCAAGCTTTGATGGTTTTGCAAGATCCATGAAAGAAGGTAGCGAAGCACAAAAGGTAGCTACCAAAATTGCCCAAGCATTTGCAGTCGCACAGCAAGCAGCAGCGTTATCAGCTACTATTTTCTCCATCGCAAAAGAAGGATTGAAAGGTTTCCCTGCTGCAATAGGTACAATCGCTACCTTGTCGGCACAAATCTTCGGAACAATTGCCGCAGCACGAACTTTGTTTTCTACCCAACTAGCCGATGGTGGCGACTTGGAAGCCTTGAGTGGTGGTTATATTCCGAAACGAGGCGGCATGATACAAGGCAATAGCCATGCACAAGGCGGTGTGAAATTTAACTACAAAGGCAAGGATTTTGAAGCAGAAGGTGGAGAATTATTGATGCGTGATGGCAAAGGAAAGCGAGTTGTTGTCAATAAATATTTGAGCAAAGCGATGATACAAGACCCTATTATGAGGCAAATGTTAGAAAGCATCAATTTCGATTTTAGCAAGATAGCGAAAGTTGAAATGCCGAACTATTACAGACATTTTGCGAGTGGTGGTTTTCTAGCGGCAGCGGCAAATATCACACCACCGATTATCAACAAAATTGTGCCAACAAATACCACAAATACAGCAAATGAGGCCAATATTAAACGCCTGCAAGAGCAAGTTAATTTTCAAAACGAAACCATCACAGCCTTGTTGCAAAATATGAATAACATGATAGTCGTCAATAATGTAACAGATAGCAACAAGCTATTGGAAGAAGAAAAACGAATTCAAAATACCTTTGGTTTATCCTAGAAAAAAACACAGCAAATGCTACCACAAAAAATAATTATTGTAGAAAAAAACGACAAGATGACTGCTCACGATAGCAGCGATATATTGCCAAAAGGCATCGTAACAAGCTATGAAAGGCATCATTTATTGGCATTTTATGAGTGTATGATAAATAACAAGCCTATAAAGCAAGTTTTTGGGCAAAAAAAGAACGAAAGTAAAAAGGAATATGATAATCGTTTAGCCTATTTATATACCATTGTTACAAAAGTATTTTTAGCCGTTAATTTGCGTTTTTTCTACATCGATGGCAATCCCATCAGCAGTTCCAGAGGCTTTTGTGAGTTGTGCCGACGACACACCAGAACATCTTGGGAAGCCTATATCAAACACTTGCAAAAGGCCTAAAGTCACAACAGCAGTATTCTAACATGAAAGGAAAAAGCCATATTTTCATCATTTAGGAAACAGTATAATAATGACAGATACCGTAAGATTACAGAAAAATAACATAATGTCCAACATGGTCATAGATGGACGTTATTTAATCAAATTTACCGATTTTGTGACGAAATATCCAGAGATGGCAAAACTTAGCAAAGCTTTGTTAGGAATGCTATGCAATGAAACCAAAGTATTTAAAAAGCGGATAAAAAATAGAGATGAAATTTTAAATATTTACTTGCAACCAAGCACACTAGAACAACTCCAAAAGGCAATGACTTTTACAAGAGCTTACAACAGAGCCAATGGCAAAACCTACGATGAGCTGAAGAAAGTTTATGACAAAAAGATGCTGTCTAAAAGGTTAATCGGACGGCTTTGCAGCAACAATATTCTACTGTCAGAACATATCGAAAACCGAGTTTATCTAATTGATGAGACACAATTTGCACATTTTATGCAAATATTTTTATAAACAGAATAGGCATATTTCAATAGCGAGATATGCCTTTTTTCTTGCCATAAATAAAGCGAAGATTGCAGTATAACTTCTTTTTCACAGCTCAAAGTTTGCATACGATTAGAACTTATCATACTAATCTTAGTATTGCAATATCAATCTTAGTATTGTAGGTACTCACTTTTTTGTTATTCTCAAAAACAGCATTTACTTTTGAATTCAAGAAGGCTGATAAAGCACTTATATTTTTTACGAATTCAAGAGAAAATGGCAAACGATACGATACTCATAAAAGGCGAAATAGGCGGTTGGTGGCGAGATGTCGACTCCGATATGCTGCTTGACAAAATGAAAAAAGCAGCTGTCAAAACCTTACACATTGGCATCTGTAGCTTTGGCGGCTCTGCTTATGATGGCATCGAAATGGCTGATTTTATCAAAGCCTTTCCGGGCGAAGTCATCATCTATGCTTTCGGCAAAGTGATGAGTGCTGCAACCTTGCCTTTTGCGGCTGCCGACAAGAGTTATGTCGTCAAAAACTCTACCATCGGCATGATTCACAAAGCAGGAAATGGCTCTTGGGGAAATGCTGATGACAAGAGAAAAGAAGCTAGTCATTTAGATAAAATCGACCAAAATATAGCAGGTATTTATCTGACCAAAATGCAGAAAAACGGGAAGAAAACCACTTTTGATGAAATCATACAGATGATGGCAGAAGAAAAATTCTTTTCGCCACAAGAAATGGTAGATTATGGCTTGGCGGATGGAATTGTCGACAGTTTACCTGCACGTTTTGTCACAGCCGATGCAAATGCAGACGATGGTTTTCAAATTCCTGAAGGAGCAGTCATTCCGAAAGAATACGCTACATTTTTTGAAACGAAAAACAATAAGGCTGCCAACGACAATGTGCTTGAAAACACAACTGACATCGATACTATCGTGAGCGAATTGACAGCCGAATTTAAACCCACAAAATTGGGCGGACGCTCTTTTGATGATGCTATCAAAGCTACATTGGAAGCCTACAAACCTACTTTAACACAAAACAAAACAATGGCACAAACTACCTTGACAACGGAAGAAAAGCAGATATTGGCAGCATTAAAAGGCACTAATTTGTCTCAACTCAACAATATTTTGCAAGCATTGGATGCTGTTGATATTTCTCAAATCGTGGCTATTTCACAAAACAAAGACCTACAAAACTATCAACCAGTTGATACAAAGGCTTTTGCGACTAAAGAAAACTTACAACAAGCAGTTCAAAGCCTAAAAATAGAAAAGGAAGCACTACAAGCCAACTTGACAAAATTGCAACAAAGCCACGATGCTTTAATTGGACAAATTGCCAATGGGCTATCGGCAGATGGGGCCAATATTGTGCCGAATAGCACAGGCGAAAAGGTGCAGTTGCGAAATGTAAGTGATGATAATAATTTGTCGATAGAAGATAGAATTTATCAGAATATGATAAATATGGGCAAATAAAATACGCCACAACAAACGAGCAAAAAACTCAATAAAAACAAAATACAAGACCATGTTTAAGGATATACATAAACAACTAAAAACATTAGGCGGCTTCACTTTTGAACGAAAACAAGCGGCACTATTTTTATACCATCTCACTTTGATGAGCGTCTGGGATATATTTAATGGAATGCCCAATGTGAGCAAAAAAACTAAAATGTCGCTGTTTCAAGAAGGCGAGTTTGGCGAATTTTACCATATCATTGGCGAAGATGCCGAGAACTGTGACAACGAGCGACAACTCAATTTCAAAACTAGCGACAGAGATATTGATGTCGATTTGATAGGTGGAAATAGCAAGATGTGTACGCTCTTATTTCTACAAAAATGTTGGGCACAGAGCGAAGATTATGGCTTGAATATCTACAATCCACAAACGGAAGCCATCCAACGTTTTATTCAAACTATCGCCTATTTAGCTGCCAAACGCTTGAATAAAGATGAATATTTAATGGCTTGTTTTGCCAATAAAAATGCAGTTGGAAACGACAAAATCGCCCAAGTATTGAAGCGAGCAAAAAACTATCAAGGCGTTTTTACCGAGATTGAAAATAGTATTGCGGCAGGAAAAATTCAAATTTGTGAAGATATTTTAGGCGAAATTTCTGCCAAAGGACAGCTCACCAATGTCAATGCGGCTTACAAAGGTTTTCAAGAAGCCTACGACAATATGCCTTATGAATTGCGTCAGTTCAATGACCAAGATATGGTGTATGTAACCACTCATCAAGTGATTGCCAATTACAAAAAAACATTGCGTGGTCAGTCACAAAAAAACTACGATACTATCGTTGGAGGTGTTAAACATCTTGCATACGACAATATACCTATTAAGCCTATCGAATTTGCTACGCCAAATATTACCAAACACGTTTGGGGCGAAAACGAAAGCCGCATCATTTTGACACATAAAGAAAATTTGTATCACGCTTATGATACCGATGCTGACGAACTCAAAATGAGATTGAAATTTGATGAAGATGAAGATATTTGGCGTTTGAAATATGCTTCGAGAACAGGTGCTAACTTCGGATTTGAGAGCCTTATCAGTGTAGTGAGCTAAAATATTTTTTAGTAAAAGCAAGAATAAGCAATTATTTTTTTTAGAACAATAAAAACAAAACAGCAATGTGCGATATAGCAACACTTAGTAAAGAATGTGGCAAGGCAGAAGCCAGTGGCGTAAATCGTATTTTGGGAGCACTCATTGCTTGGTTTCTTAATTTCGCTGCCACAACAGGCAATACGGTAGGCAGCGAAGATAGTTACATCGGTTCGCCTATTTTTGATACGGATGCCAATGGAGGAAACTACGGTTTCTACGAATGGACATACAAGAAAAAACAAGCTTTCATCAATACCGTAGATGAAGTAGATGAAGATGGTGTAGCAACCAATTGGGTAGTCAATGGCGAAATCCGTTATCCATCTGCCAATTGCAATGCGACTATTTATTTGCAAAATATAACCGATTGTTTGAGCTGTGGAATGCTCTTTGTCATTCAGTTCAACAATGGAGCAGAGTATGTCTATGGGGTGAGCAAAAATGGCGGCATTTACATCATTGGCGGCTTAAATAATGTGCAAGGAGGAACGCATAGTAGCGGACAAGGCAATGGTGCTACAAAAGTAGAAATCGTTAGACCATTCGGTGGCAAAAATGGCGGTTTACCATTGTGTATGAGCGATTGGGGTGTAAGCACCATTGACGATGCCAACTTGATTTTGAATGCGGCTGCTTAAGGGGTTTTCAAATTCATACCATCTATTTTTTTTGACAATCATAACAAGAATAATCATGCCAAAACAATCAACAGCAGATAGCTTTTTCATCAAGAAAAAAGGCTTCGGACAACCAAGTAGTTTTATCAAAAACTTGCAAGGACAGCCTATTTTCGGTGGCGACTTTAGACTTTTAGTCAGCAATAAAAAGTATGGAACTTTGCAAAAAGATGTCAAGCAATTTACCGATAAGCATCAAGCAGAATTGAAACTGATGTACGATGGACATCCTAGATTTAGACAATATATCGGTTGCACCGACCACAACTACAAAGCTCCTTACGACAATATCGTAGCTGAATCTTTAGCCGTTTAAAGAAAGCTTGTTGAGCATCATATCACAGCTAAATGCTTGATTATCAATACTTTAAGCTTATTCCAAAAAAGTAGTATCAGATGAAAACAAAACAAGATGTAACCATCAATGACAAGCGAAAAAGTCGTAGTGCTGCATCTTGTTTTAGTGCTACCACAAATAGACAGCAAGTCATTACGGAAGTACCTAAAGAAATTAGCATCTTCGATTATAGCAGCTATGGTTTTCAAAAGCTAGTACCTTTTTATACTTATGGCAATCGTTTTTTGCACTTCCTCGCCAGCCTGCCAGAACAGTCGCCAACCCATGCGGCTTGCATTGGCACTAAGGCGACACAGATATTTGGAACGGGCCAATTCAATATTTTTGAAGGCGAAGAAAGCTGTATTGCCGATGTCAATAAAAAGGAAAAAATAGACACCAAAGACGAGCGAAATTACTTGGCTCATGCCATCATCAACGAAGTTAATGGCGAAGGCGAAAGCCTATTCAAAATATTAGAATTTGCCGTTTTGTGCTATCTCATTGTGGGCAATGCCTATATCGAAATGAGGCGTTTTCAAGTGGGCAATAAACGCTTTTTTGAAGTAAAAACACACGACCCAACTTTGTGTCAAGTCAATGCTAGGAAAAAACGAAACGACCCTAAATTTGTAGTCGTTTCGCCACATTTTGGCAGCACTTTTTACGACAAAAATAGCCATGAAATATTCAGCGTTTATCCCAAATGGACAAGGCACAAAAAAGGCTATGAAACGAGTATCATACATTTTCACGACAAAAAAGTAGGGCGTTTTTACTACGGCTTGCCGAGTTTTATCTCAGGACACAAATCTGCTTCTATCGAAAATGAAACCAATACTTACAATCTCAAAAAGTTCGTCGAAGACTTTATGCCTCGTGCATTTATCAATTTGTTTCGAGAAGAAGAGTGGCTAAAAGCAGAAAAAAAAGAAGTGACACATGACTTCAAAAAGAAGTTTACAGGCAAAAATGCTGACCGTTTGTTGTTGGGCTTTCACTCTGGTACTAACTTAAAATCGGAAGCTATGGTCTTGGAAGATAAATCGGAAGGCAATTTTTTGAACCTAAAAGCCGAGAATAGAAAAGACATCATCCTTGCACACAAATGGAGTGGCACACTCTTAGACCCAGAGGGAAATGGCGGCAATGGAAGTGGTGGCAATAAATACCTACAAGTTTTGTTGGCTAAAGAAGCGACAGTCATCAGCAAATTGCGAAAAAGCTTCAAAGTATTGGTCAATAAAATGTACAAAGAAGCAGCCGATTATATGTATCCCAATCAAGAGCTCGCCAAAACGACATTGGATTGGCAATCTTCGCTACCCAAAACATATATCTCTAACTTAGACATTAACAAAGCTATCAAAAACAACCCTAAACTCCTGCCGATAATACTGCAAGAGTTGGGACTAAACCTACAAATAAAAAATGATAACAATTAATCATAAAGGTCATGACTGTTGCGAGACTTGTGAAGAACTAAAACAGGCAATTCGTTCACAAGCATCACTATCAGCAGACCAAAAAACAATTAGCTTAACAGACTATACCGCACACCAAAACTTCAAAACCTATTGGGAAATCGTGCAGAAAGGCAAGTCTATCACAAGTGAAACTGTAACAGATGGCGGCACGACAAGTTTGGATATTTCTAAACTACAATCTGGCTTGCCGCTGACCATCAAACAGCGAGTTTTCGATGGAAAATGTGATGAAACAATACACACAACGCTATTATTGTGCTGTGACAAGTCAATTTTGGTAGGCGATTGGGGCAATATGGTGGTGGCTGTTCGCAACTGTTTTAAGGCAGAAAAAGACAGCAAAGGCATAGTCATCAGCCTCCAAACACTTGGCATCCATGACGCTACGGCAAGCATTACAGCAGTTGGCACAACGAGCAATGGCGGTACAGTAGTCTTGGTGGAAAACTCTAATATTGTCTATGTGCCAGTCACCAATTATGTCGGTGTCGATAGCTTCGAATATACCTTGACAGATGCGATGGGCAACACTTCCACCGCTACGATTACGATGTATGTGGGCATCGTAATTCCAGATATTGAAGTGGATGTTTCTGGTGGAATTGAAAACGAAATTCAATTATTGCCAGATGGATTTACGCCACCTTGCGACTGTTTTAAATGGGTTGTCACGAAAAAACCAATGTACGGCAACATCATTCCAGACAAAGATGGCGTAGCGATATACACCCCACACAAAGGTATGACAGGCAAAACTGACAGCTTCGAATATGGCTTTTATTGTGAAGGTTGTGACATTTTGTTTGGTGCAAGTGCAGTAGTAAATATTGGAGAAAAAGTATGTCCAGAAACAGAAGAAGAAACTTGCAGTATTGATGCCGATGGCAAACTTATCTTTGACGACCCTGTTACTGGACAAATCACTATCGGTTTGAAAAACTTGAATGGTATCACAGGAACACCAAGCTTTGAAATTTATATCTCTAAAGATATTCCTACTGGCGAAAATGCTGGCGATAGTTTTCTGCCAGATATTACGGATAGCAATTTGTGGGTATCCAACCCAATTGCTGCCACACAAGAAGTGAGCTTGCCATACAAAAATGGCAATCAAGGCAATTATTGTGCAATGAAAGTGACAGATGATAATTGCGAAAAAATATTCTATGCCTTCTTTGACGAAGAAAGACATGATACTCCAGCTTACGAAAGTGCTTTTAGCAAAGATGGCGGCACGACATGGATACCTGCTACTGTATAAGTGCCAAAAAAAGCGAGACCAACTCATTAAAATAGCGGTTTGAGACTGTTCTCAAGCTGCTATTTTTATAGAAAAACTAACTAATAAGTAAATAAGGAATATGAATTATTATGTATTGGAGGCTGTCGCTTCCGACAATCACCCTGTTGTGCCAGGAGGCAAAATACTGAAGTCATTTGATGGCGTAAGCACACTTTTAACAACCGATACAACACTCAATGCCCAGTTTCAAGAAACGCAAATTAGTGCTTTATCCGACAACGAAATTGCACAATATTTAGCGACTGCTGGCCAAGAAGCAAGCACAGATACACCATCTTATGCTCCTTCAGATGAGCCAAACCCAAGTCCAAAATAAAGAAACTGCTTTTTGCAAAACAAAAAACAAAAACATGAAGTGTGCAGGCACAAGTATTCTAAATAACACCGCTTTTGACATTCAAATATGGACATCCGAAAACTTGGTGGATAGCATTATCAAACCCATCAAAAAGGTAAAGAAATTAGTCGACCCTTTGCGAGTGCGTTTGATAGATGGCGAAAACAATGTTTTTGTTATCAAACTATCAGATGTCTGTTGTCAGTTTGAAACCCTGAGAGCATTGGGCAAATTCTTGACAGATAATGCAGCCATAACAGCTTGTGAAAATAGTAGTAGCAATCAACAAAATACAGTTGCTTTAAGTCATAATTACAAGCATTTTCAAGTTGGTGGCATAGGCAAACCAACGCAAGCGGATATTCCGAAAGGGGCGATTTCATTCAATATCGTTCCGCTAGTGCAAGATCCAAATAAACCCACAGCTCGCAAATTTACCTTTGCCCAAATGAAAGCGACCACACTCACAGACATTGATGGCAATGAAATATCCATAGGTTTGTTGGCAAGCGTTGGCAGCAATGATGGGCGTACTGGCTGGAATTTTGTCAGCACTTTGCCTGTAAAACTGACGATAAAAACCAATGGTGCAGCGGCTTATGTGTCGTATTTACTGCCCTAAAAAATCAATTTGTTAAGACTATGAAAACACTTATTTCTGTTGACGAAATCATACATTCTAGTGCTGTGAGTACGAATAGCGAAGGCGTTTATTACAATAATTTCGCTATCAAAACCCTTGAATCAGAGCTGTTTAATGAGCATTGTTTGGGCTTTGAGTTTTACAAAAATATGCTAGAATCGCAGCGAACAGCTTGCCAATGGAACAACACCACAAGCTATGAAATGGGCAATATCGTGAAGCATGAAGCTTGTTTCTTTGAAGCCAAACAAGATACAACTGCTCAAGCACCACCCCAATTTACAGCAATTTGGCAGCAAGTGAGCAAGTTTACCAATGACTGTTATGAGCAGTTTTGGTGTGAACATTTGAGGGATTATTTGGCGAGTAAAATCACGAATTATCTGCGACCCATCAGCACTTATAGGCAGACAGAACATGGCACTACTCGTTTTGAAGGCGAAAATAGAAAGGCTGTCAATTTGGAACAACTCAAATATGTGAAGGCATCGGAAGCCAATTTGATAGCCAAATCACTCGAACAGATGAAGGCTTATTTGCAGCGACATCCGACTTGTTTTCCGCTGTACAAAGGAAATCAAACAGAGAATTGTGCAAGTAATATCGAAAAAACTTGTGGCACTACCGAGCAGTCCCCTTGGTTTTTAGGCTAAAAAAGAAGGCAAAAAATATGATTAGAGCTTCGATTTTAAAGCACTTGGGCAAATATCCGCATTTGACAAAAACCTTTAGCAATTACATTAAAGGCAATGAAATATTGGAGCGAGCTGTAGAAAGCAGTATCAAGTTTTTGCTTGCGGATTCAGCCGTACAAAAAGCAGATTTGGAAGTGGTAGAACAAAGAACTACTATCTGTCAAACTTGCGAACATTATGAAGCAGATAGTTATGAATGTGGCAAAACGGATTGCGGCTGCAAGCTGTATCAAAAACTCTTGGTCTTGGATTTTGACTGTCCGATAGACAAATTTTAAGCACGAATAAAAATAAACAAACTTGTGAAAAACTCAGATATAAAAGTTTTTATCATCATGTTGCTGCTCATGTTTTCACATTGTCTCATGGCACAACAAACAGGCAATAATGCTGCACCATCAGATGGTGCTTATATAACAAAAGTTTGTGTCAATGATGGTATAGAAACCATAACAGCACAAAAGTTTAGCTATTTCTATGGTGGCGAATATCAACATACAGAAATTAGGACACTTAGCGATGTACTTTTGCCAAATGCCACAGTCGTTCACGATAGTTTGTGCGAGCTGCCAGAGCAAACAAAGGTATGGAAAATTGATGCAGGCGAAATAAGTGGTACAACTCAAACATTTACTGACTGTCGTGAAGCGTCCTTTATTTGGGCAAACGGTGCCAACGGATTTATAGAAATCAGCTATCCGAACAATAGACCTGTTACTCTATAAAACTATTGATTATCAGTAGCTTATAAATGTT